>CANGQA010000024.1 GCA_947455995.1 Hyphomicrobiales bacterium
CCTGCGCGCCAGCGACTTTAGACATCATATCCTGACCGACCGAGGCCGAGAAAAACTCGCCGCCGCTTTTCATCATAATCGCAACAAACCATGGCAAAACCAGCAGCAAAGTCAGGATTGGCCCCCAAAATGGGGTTATGGTTTTAAACCAGCCAAGCTCACGTTGGGATAACCACACAACGGCAAGGGTCAACGCCATCAAAATGGGCATAATTGGGCCTTTGATCAGGAGACTGACCGCCAAGGTGATCCAGAAACACAGGACAAATCCTAAGGAGACATGATGCTCAGCGGCAGAGATCCGGTCATCATGGCGCCATTGCTGGAAAGCATGCACCATGACGGCAAAGGACCATACGATGGTGGCTGTCAACATCGCATCGGTTTTGGCCAGCCGCGCTTCTACACCGAGTAAAATGGTTGATCCGGTCAAAACAGCAGCTAGAAATGCAGCTTTGCGGCTTAAAAATGCCAAACCAGCGACATAAGTTCCAATCAAGGTCAGCAATGCGCCAAGCAGAGACGGCAGACGGTACAGCCAAATTTGGCTTTTAGCCTCACTGATACCAGCCCACGAACCCAATTCGACGCTGGCAACCTGCATCCAGTAAATGCCGACAGGCTTTTTGTGACGGGCCTCATCCTGAAAGCGGATATCGATATAATCGCCCGTTTCCATCATCTGTTTGCTTGCTTGGGCAAAACGGGGCTCGTCGCGATCCATCGGCTGCAAGGTCGCAATCCCGGGAGCAAACATGACGATGCCCATGAGAAGCAGCATGATCACCGCAAAGAAATGGCTCTTTTCAGCCCAATCCAGACATTTCGTGGTCCAACGCGTGGTGTGATCTGTTGTGAAGTTCATGTATCACCGCCCGCCAAATCGTGCGCTTTGTATCGCCTGAGTGATTGAACGATGCTTATGATCCAATCATCAACCGGATGCAATCAGCCAATCAATGGGTTCAAAGTGTTGAAAAAGTGGCGACCCCTGAGAGATTCGAACTCCCGACCGACGGAGTAGAAATCCGTTGCTCTATCCAGCTGAGCTAAGGGGCCAAATAAATTACCGTAACGCACCCGCGAACCCGAACAGCACGCAGCACATGGCCCTTAATGGGTCCACTGTCCTATACGGGTATATTTGAAATTGTCAGAATAGGAAACCATACGACGGGTCGCATCTTTGGGCTCGTCGACAACAAAGGCAAGGCCGTGCGCTCGGGCATAAGCTTCTGCCTCATCGCGACTGTCGAACCACAGTTTAAGCTGGGTCAGCGTTTCCGAAGATGATGTCCAGCCCATCAGGGGATCAATCGCGCGGGAATTTTCAGGCATAAATTCAAGCAACCAACGATGCGTCTTGGCCGTGCCAGATTGCATGGCTGTACGTGCCGGACGGGAGATGCGTGCTGTCATGTCGAAATGCCTTCCCTCTGGTCCTTGCCCTGCTGCCCTTGATCACAGGCCTGATCGTGGCAAAAAATCTAGCACATTGTAAAACCTCATGTCACCCGACTTATGCCCGAAAAAGACAGCGGATCGGCACCAAGGCGACAACGGTAAGATTTAAAACGGTAAGATTTTTAAAAGAATATTTGGTCGGGGCAGTAGGATTTGAACCCACGACCCTCTGGTCCCAAACCAGATGCGCTACCAGACTGCGCTATACCCCGGAACCAAATAATCATGCCGGATTAACTCCGACGAGTGTTCCTCTACGCTCTTAGAGCCGCAGGATCAAGCCTCAGTTTTAATTATTCATACAAGATTCCAGAAACTGTTGCTTGCACAATGGTTTTTGATGCTGCAAAAGCCTTGGTATGCTCCATATCAATGATGTGACTTATCGCCTTGGCGCCCGCTTGTTGTTCGATCATACCAGCGTCGCCCTCCCTCCTGATGGCCGTATTGGCTTTGTCGGCCGTAACGGAACCGGAAAAACAACGCTTTTCCGGATGATCCAAGGTGAGCTATCGGGCGAATCAGGTTCGATTACCATCGGCCGCGGAATGCGAATCGGTGCTGTCGCCCAGGAAGCCCCGTCCGGGCCTGAAACTTTGCTCGAAGTCGTCCTGGCGGCTGCCACAGAACGGGCCGCTTTGCTCGCGGAAGCAGAAACAGCCAGCGATCCCGCTCGGATTGCCGAAATCCAGATCCGACTCGTCGATATCGAGGCTCATGCCGCACCGGCACGCGCTGCTTCCGTGCTCCACGGTCTAGGCTTCGACAGCGAGGCACAGGCCCGCCCCTGCTCGTCCTTTTCGGGCGGCTGGCGCATGCGCGTGGCGTTAGCGGCTGTCTTGTTTGCAGAACCGGATCTGCTGCTGCTCGACGAGCCCACGAACTATCTCGATCTGGAAGGCACCTTGTGGCTTATGGAATATCTGGCGCGCTATCCACATATGGCTCTTGTGATAAGCCATGACCGCGATTTGCTTAACCAGTCGGTCGACAACATCCTGCATCTCGATCAGGGCAAGTTAAGTCTCTATCGTGGCGGTTATGACAATTTTGAAAAGCAAAGAGCCGAAAAACAGGCCTTGCAACTGAAATTGAAAAAGAAGCAGGAGGATGAGCGCAGGCACCTGCAAGCCTTTGTCGATCGTTTCAAAGCCAAGGCGTCAAAAGCCAGACAAGCGCAATCACGCGTTAAACGGCTTGAAAAGATGGCTCCTGTTGCCACAATTATCGACTCTGATGTGCTGCCGTTCGATATGCCCTCCCCCGAACGGCCTTTGGCTCCGCCCATCATCGCTATGGATGATGTTTCAACAGGCTATGGCGACAAAGCGATACTGAAACGGCTCAATCTGGTGATTGCTGATGATGACCGCATCGGCCTGCTGGGCTCCAACGGCAACGGTAAATCAACTTTTGCCAAACTGATTGCCGGGAAACTGTCAGCGATGGGTGGCACGTTCCGCCGTTCCAGCAAGCTTAAAGTTGGCTATTTTGCACAGCACCAACTTGATGAATTGTCGGAAGCCGCGACCCCCTTTCGTCATGTCGCCGACCGGATGCCAGATGGTACCGAGGCGAAGATTCGCACTCGCTGCGCCCGTATGGGCTTTCCGGGTGCCAAGGCCGACACCCCCGTCGCCCGCTTGTCTGGTGGCGAAAAAGCCCGCCTCATGATGGGACTGGCGGCGTTTGAAGGGCCGCATATGCTGATATTGGATGAGCCGACCAACCATCTCGATATCGACTCGCGTTTGGCACTGATGGAAGCCATCAATGATTATGAAGGCGCGGTCATCCTGATCTCGCATGACCGCTTTCTCATAGAGGCCTGTGCTGACCGGCTCTGGCTTGTCAATAACGGCACTGTCGCACCATTCGATGGCGATCTCGATCTCTATCGGCAACTGGTTCTTGATGGCCCTGCAAAGCCACCTGCCCCAAAGACCGAGCAAAAACTGGCGCTAGAAGCTGCACAAAAGGCCAAGGATGCCGCGCCCAAAAAGGTTGATCTGGCAGGATTGCGCCGCAAAATCGATTCTGCAGCTTTGAAAATGGATAAGTTCCAGACGCTGATTACCAAAATCGATCAGGCACTTGCCGCCCCTGATGCCTTTAGCCGTGATCCCGGCAAAGCCGCAACCCTTTCGGCCCAACGTGGCGAAGTGCAACGCGCTCTCAATGCAGCGGAAGAAGAATGGCTCAGCCTGTCCGAACAGCTGGAAGCAGCAAGCTGATCTGATTGCGTGTCTCCGTTGGGACCATTTATTGTGCGTTGCCACGCACAACGCGCACCATTTGGTTGTTGGCAAACAGATAGACCGCTTTGCCTGTTGCTTCCATGTAGAGAATGGTGGTTTCGCGCTTGGCTGTCGGGCTCGAGCCGCTTTGCACACTCAGTGGCTCGCCTTTGAGTGCCACCAGCTCGCACTCACTGATGCCAACCAAAGCCGAATCTGTGGTGCGTGTTTTCAGATTGGCCAAATCAATATTCGGCGTCCCCTTACATCGGCCATCCTCACCCACCACCGGACCGAACGGATTGGGGTCAACAACAGGCATGGGCTGAGCGACGGGTTCGGGAGGTTTGGACGGAGTGATGCAGCCAGCGAGCATAAAGAGTGACAGGATAGAAACAATCCGGAGCGCATTACATGAGAAAACCGGGCTAACCATTTTACTTTTGCTCATGTTTTTTCTCCCACCCGCCTGTTTCACCTTGTTGCCAATAAGACAGTTCAACGCCAAAACCCATGGCCTGCTTCCATTGCAATCGGGCATGGGCCAATGCCACTTCATCATTGCCGTCAAACATGATCATGACACGGACATAATCCGAGATATTGTCGGGAAATGGCGCCTGATCCAACAAAATCCGCATTGTCGCGTGATTGGGATTGGCCTGACTGGTCGCCAGCACAACCGGATCGGCCTCGATGCCCGAATCTCCCTCGCGGCCATGCGGCAGAAATCCATCATCGCTATACGACCAGAGCAGCTGGTCCAGTGCATCAATCCGCTCGGATAAGGGGGATTGAACAACGATATTCACATCCCTTTCCACCGCGATTTCAAGCAATCGCGGCATACTGACTTCCAGCGGCTTGGTTTGAAGATGATAGAACCAGATTTGGGTCATCACTCGCTGCACTTATTCTATTCGTGATAGTCGTGCACCAAGCGATCCAACAAACGAACACCCCATCCGGAGCCCCAACTGCGATTGATATCGCTGTTTGGGGAAGCCATTCCGGTGCCTGCAATATCAAGATGGGCCCAAGGCACATCACCGACAAACCTCCGCAGGAATTGTGCCGCCGTAATGGAGCCGGCAAAACGGCCCCCTGTGTTTTTCATATCGGCAAAGCGGCTGTCGATCATCTTGTCATAGGCGGGGCCAAGCGGCATGCGCCAAACCGTTTCGCCTGTGGCACGACCCGAAGCGGTCAGACGATCGGACAAGCCGTCATCGGTCGAGAACAAACCTGCATTCTCCTGCCCTAAAGCCACCAAAATTGCCCCTGTTAGGGTCGCAAGATTGATCATGAATGCGGGCTTGTAGTGATCGCGGACATAAGCGAGTAGATCGCACAACACCAACCGGCCTTCAGCATCGGTATTGATGATCTCGATCGTCTGACCGTCATAGGATTTGACAATATCGCCGGGACGCTGGGCATTTCCGTCAGGCATATTTTCAACGAGCCCGATCACACCGATGGCATCAACCTTGGCCTTGCGAGCCGCCAGGGCGTGCATCAGCCCCACCACACAAGCGGCTCCTGCCATATCGCCCTTCATATCTTCCATACCCGCAGCCGGTTTGATGGAAATGCCACCGGTATCGAAGACCACTCCTTTACCGATAAAGGCCAGAGGCTTGCTCTTCTTTCCCTTGGAAGATTTGTCACCGTGCCATCGCATGATGACCACACGGCTTTCCTGCCTCGAGCCCTGCCCGACAGCAAGCAAAGCACGCATACCTATTTTGCCAAGTTGCTTCTCGTCCAGGATATCAACATTAACACCGAGCTTGGACAATTCAGCGGCTTGTTTGGCAAAAGCAGTGGGGGTCAGCACATTGGGCGGCTCGTTCACAAGATTGCGGGCGATTGCCACACCACCAGCCACGGCTTCACTATATTTATAGGCCTTTTTTGCTCCTGCCGGATCATGCAATCCGATGACCACTTTGACCGATGTGGACTTGGCCTCATCGTCCTTTTTCTTGGTTTTGTAATGGTCGAAATCATACACGCGCAGATGCATACCCAAAGCCAGTTCTGCTGCAGCTGCCGCATCAACCCGCCAATCTTCCGGTCCATACATTAAAACTGTTGCTTGTGTGGCTTTACCCAATTGACCGGCAATTAAACCGCCAAGATTGACGTAATTGGTCTCGTTGCGCTGTTTCGAGCCACCTATTCCGACCAATACCGCACGACCGGCCGCAATACCATCGGGTGCCGGCACAACAAGAACCTGCTTTTCCTTGCCGGTGAAGTGCTCGGCCTCGGCGGCACGCTTGAGATGGTTTTCTGCTTTTTTTCCGATTAAGGCAGATAATTCACGCCCGTAAACACCGCCTTCGGCAATAAACATCACTAAAGTGCCGCTATCAGCGACATTTGGTTCGGCAAAAGTAATTTTGATTTCATTCGACATTGTCTGGCTCCATCCCCGGTTGGCGGGCTCGTGCGCGTCAGGCTGTTGATTCAGTCAAGTAAGACTGGAATCACATATGATATTGGTTTAATGGCATTTGAGACGAGAGCAAGAGTTTAAGAAGCGCTAACCCAGCATGACCCTTATTGAGCGCTATCTTTTCAAGAACGCCTTTGTTGCATGTTTTGTGACATTGCTTGTACTCGCCAGCGTGGTGTGGCTGTCGCAAGCCGTACGCGAATTTGATCTGGTCGCCACCAAAGGCCAATCCTTACTGATTTTTCTCACCGTAACAGGTCTTTCCTTTCCATCGCTGATTTCCATTATTGCGCCTGTCGCACTGTTCATTGCGATCCTTTACACACTCAATCGTCTGAATGGTGACAGCGAATTGATTGTGATGAGTGCGGCTGGTCTGTCGCCATGGCGTTTACTGCTGCCTTTTGCGTCGCTTGCGCTGATCATGTCGCTGCTGGTGGCATTTTTGACCATTTGGCTGATGCCGCAAAGTTTCATGGCTTTGCGGGATGTCATAACCAAAATCCGCGCCGACGTCGTTTCCAACATTGTGCGCGAAGGGCAATTCACCCCGCTGGACAAGGATATTATTTTCCACTTCCGTGAAAAATCCGGCCCCGCTTTATTGGGCATTTTTATTCAGGATCGGCGTGATCCGGAGCGCACGGCTGTCTATATTGCCGAACGTGGCCAAACCATCGATGTTGATGGGCAATCCTATCTTTTGCTTGAAAAAGGCAGTGTCCAACGCGAGATCCGCAACAATTCCACACCACAAATCGTGACCTTCCAGCGTTATGCCTTTGATCTCAGCCAGTTTGGCAATGACGTGACATCCATCTATGCCAAACCGCGTGAGCGCACGACATGGCAGTTGTTCATTCCCCCCGATGACGAGACATTGACGCCTGCCCAAAGGGGGCGCATTAGGGCGGAATTGCATGATCGTTTTACCGCTCCGCTCTATGCTTTTGCATTCGGCCTGATCGGCTTCGCGGCCCTGGGCGTGGCGCGCACCACACGGCAAGGCCGTGGTCTTGCCATGGGCATCGCAGTTATTGCAGTGGTCGGTTTGCGGATTTTGGGTTTTGCCTTGTCGAGCCTGACCATCCGTTTCTCTTGGATTGTGCCTTTGGCCTATCTGACCCCGCTGCTGGCGATTGCGGTGTCGATGTTTATCGGTTTTGGGGGGACATCATTGTTTGCCCGTCGGCAACAGATGCGGAAATTGGCCCAAACCTCCGTGGCCGGTCCAGCATGATGTTTGCCTCCCCGACCCTTTCCCGTTATCTCGCCAATCGTTTTGCCCGCGCGATGCTGATGGTTTTTCTGACCGTTTTTGCGTTGATCTATACCCTCGATTTCGTCGAGTTGATCCGACGCACCTCCGATGTGCCGGCGGCAACAAGTCTGGTTATTGCAAAATTGTCGTTGTTCAGAACTCCCGCGATTGCCGAACAGGTTTTTCCTTTCGCTGTTCTGTTCGGCGCGATGCTCACCCTGCTTGATCTGTCGCGCAAGCTCGAATTGGTCATCGCGCGCGCTGCAGGCCTGTCAGCATGGCAATTCCTCTTTTCCCCTTTGCTGGTGGCCGTAGGGTTCGGCGTTTTGATTGTGACAATCTACAACCCGATTTCCGCCATGATGAAAGAACAAGCCACAACGATGGAAACCGCGTTGTTGGGCCGTAATCGAGGGCCATTGACCGATGATATCTGGATTCGACAGAAAAGCGTCGATGGGCAGGCTATTATTCTTGTCGGTTCGATGGATGCTGCTTTGGGACGCGTGAGTGCGATCACGGTTTTCAGTTTCGATGACCAGAGCGTTTTTCTTCAGCGGGTTGAAGGTAAAACAGGAATTTTGAAAGATGGTTACTGGCATATTTTAGGGGCGCGTGTGGTGATGCCAGGCAGTGAACCGACCGATTATGACGAATTTCTGGTGGCCTCGAATCTCACCCATCAACAGCTTCGCCAATCATACTCATCAGCCGACAGCGTTCCTTTCTGGTCCCTGCCCTCACACATTGAGCGGACAGAGGTCGCAGGTCTTGATGCAACCCGATATCGTCAACAATTCAATACACTTATGGCCCGTCCCTTCTTGTTTGCAGCGATGGTATTAATCGCTGCTGCCGTCTCCTTGCGCTTCTTCCGGTTCGGCGGTGTGGCGCGCATGGTGCTGGCGGGTGTGGCATCTGGATTTGCACTCTATATTGCAACCAAACTGATCGAGGATTTGGGGGCAGCCGGGATATTGTCCACAGTCGCTGCAGCTTGGTCACCCTCGATTATTGGCGGTTTGTTGGGCATTTTGGCTTTATTATATCAAGAGGATGGTTGATATCGTCCCGTCATCGTTTAATGATAGGATTGTCGAGATTTAGGAAATACCAATGGGGTTTTTGCCTCACATCCATCGGCTGGTTCTTTTCGTCTTTGTCCTGCATTTTGCGGGAAGCTTTGTTGCGTCTGCTCAAACCCTGACAGACAAGCTCAGTTCGCGCAGCGTGACCAAGGAAGATGACCGCCTTTTGGTTGAAGCCAATACGCTCGTCTATGACAAGGACAAGGGAACAGTGTCGGCTGTCGGTGATGCCCAGCTCTATTACCAGGGCAAGGTGCTCGAGGCCGATACCGTTATTTATGACCAGAAAACCAAACGTGTGCAGGCTATCGGTCATGTCCGTATGCGCGAGCCATCAGGCGAGATCGCCTATGGCGACAAGATGGAACTGACCGACGATTTCAAGGATGGCTTCATCCAGTCATTGCGTATTTTGCGCGCTGACAAATCCCGTTTCGCTGCCCCTCACGCCGAACGGATCGATGGTGAGTCAACTGTATTCGAAAAAGGCACTTACACGGCTTGCGAGCCGTGCAAGGACGACCCGGAAAAGCCGCCATTGTGGCAGGTTCGCGCCACCAAGATCATCCACAAGAACGAAGAGCGGATGATCTATTATGAAAATGCCACCATTGAATTTGGTGGTTTTCCGGTGTTCTGGATGCCCTATGCCTCTGCGCCTGACCCGACTGTCAAACGCAAGACAGGTTTCCTGCCCCCCCATTATATTGCCAATACCGCCTTGGGAACCGGCATCAGCATCCCCTTTTTCTGGAACCTGGCCCCTGATTACGAGCTGCGTTTAACGCCGACCCTGCTGTCGCGCCAAGGGCTGTTGATGCAAACGGAATGGAGACAGCGGCTCGAAAATGGCCACTATAATATCCGTGCCAGTGGCATTCATCAGAACGATCCTTCGGCTTTCGCTCCTGCCCCCAACGGGGCGGGTGGGCGCAATATGCGAGGGTCAATTGAATCAACAGGCCTATTCTATATCAATGAGAAATGGAAAACCGGCTGGGATATCAGCTTGTTATCCGATCGCTGGTTCTTGAAAAACTACCGGATGAAAAGTGAGAGTTTGACATCGTTCATCTCCTCCTCTCTCCAAACCTCGACCTCTACAGCCTATCTGACCGGTCAGGGTGATCGCAGCTTTTTCGATGCGCGCGGCTATTATTTCAAAACGCTGACGACGGGAAATGACGTTCAAAAAAGCCAGCCTGTCATTGCACCGGTGATCGATTATGACCGCCGCTTCGAGACCCCGTCCTTCCTCGGTGGTGAAACACGTCTCACCGGTAATTTTACCAGTTCAAGCCGGCAGGAGGCTGATTATCGCAGTCTTTACCGCACTGGTTATGTGTTCGGCGATTATCAGGGGCCAGGTCATTCAACTTGCTTGGTCAACAGGTATAACCGCTCTGACTGTATTTTACGTGGTGTTGCCGGTAGTTATGACCGAGCCACAATGGAATTGGCATGGCGCAGGACCTTTATCGATCCTCTGGGCCAGTCATGGACCCCTTTTGGATCTTTGCGTACGGATGCCACTTTCTTGTCTCTTAATAATGGCGGTATCTATAACAGCTACCAGTCAAATTTCATCGGCTCCAGCAATGAGGCCACCTTGCGGCCGATGGCAGCTGCCGGTGTGACCTATCGCTTTCCCTTTGTCGCCCGGCAATGGGGTATGACGCATGTGGTCGAACCGATTGGACAGATTATAACCCGTCCGGGTGAAATCAACATCAACCGGATTCCGAATGAAGACGCTCAAAGTCTGGTGTTTGATGACACCACACTCTTTGAAGTCAATAAATTCTCAGGTTATGACCGTGTTGAAGGCGGCACCCGCGCCAATATCGGTGCCAAATATAGCATTACCGGCGATGGTGGCGCATCAGCCAATGTGATGTTCGGGCAATCATTCCATTTGGCGGGCGTCAATTCCTTTGCCAATGGCGGGGCTGCAGGTGTTGGTCCGCAGTCGGGACTGGACACAAACCAGTCGGATTATGTCGGTCGTATACAGCTGGTCCCTTCAGCCAATTACAGTTTCACCAGCAAGGCTCGTTTCGATGAAGTCAGCGGCGCCATGAAGCGGTTGGAACTGCAGGGCGCTGCAACCTATGGCCGGTTCTCGACAAATGTCACCTTCGGTCGATACGCTGCCCAGCCACTGATCGGTTATTCCTATCGCCGTGAAGGCGTTTTGGCGATGACCCGCTATGCGATTGACGACAATTATTACGTTTTTGGTGGTACTGCGCTCGATATGGCCCGTAAAGAAGCCGAATTGGCCTTGTTGGGTGCTAGCAGTCGTACAACCAATATGCCGGTTGTTTCAGGTGTGTTTGGTGGTCTGGGCTACAAGGACGAATGTGCCGTGTTCGAGTTAAGCTATTCAGAAGCAATGGGTGGTGCAGTCTACGGCACTACACAGCGCAACCGTACTTTGCTGCTGCGGATCGAGCTGAAAACACTGGGCGCAACCCGTTTCAGTCAAAGCTCGACACCGGCTGAACAATAACCGTTCAGAACGCTCATTCCACATTCTTTTTTGATTTCCGTCAGGTTTTAGATAGTCGAGGATATGATGGTTCCGCCTCTGCTGGTGACAAGCGGTGATCCTGCCGGTATCGGTCCAGATGTGATCCTGTCATCCTACCAACTGCGCCACCAGCATCATCTGCCGCCCTTTGTTGTTCTTGGTGATATGGAGGCATTATCCGCACGGGGTCATCGTCTCGGCCTCGATATCCCGGTGATTGCAAGCACCCCAGAAAGCGCCCATCTGGATTTTGACAAAGGGCTTCCGGTTTGGCCGGTATCGGCAAAGTCACCTGTTCAACCAGGGCACCCCGATCCAGCCAATGCCGATGCAATCATAAAAGCCATTCGCTTGGGTGTTGAAAGTCTCCATTCAGGGCGTGGTTCGGCCATTGTCACGGCCCCGATTGCCAAATCGGTCTTGCAAGCGGCAGGCTTTACCCATCCCGGTCACACGGAATTTCTGGCGGAACTGGCTGAAATGTCTTGGGGACTTCCTGTTCATCCCGTGATGATGATCTGGTCGCCGGTATTAGCCGTTGTGCCTTTGACCATTCATATCCCGCTTAAATCTGTCTCCGAGATGATGACTGCCGATTTATTGGCCACCTGTGTGGAGATCATTGATCGCGATTGGCAGCGCTGGTTTGGCCAGTCGCGCCCACGTATGGTGCTGGCGGGTTTAAATCCCCATGCCGGCGAGGAAGGAAGGATCGGAACCGAAGAGCGCGATATTTTGTTCCCTGCCGTCAAAGCGTTGCAAGAACGTGGATTTAACATCAAAGGGCCGTTATCGGCTGACACACTTTTCCACCTTCGTGCCAGACAGACCTATGACATCGCTTTGTGCCCGAGCCATGATCAGGCACTCATTCCGGTCAAAACACTGGCTTTTGATGACGGGGTCAATGTCACGCTCGGCCTGCCCTTCATCCGTACCTCGCCCGATCATGGGACAGCCTTCGACATCGCTGGAAAGACCAGCAACGGTCTGTGTCTTGCCAAGCCCGACAGTATGATTGCGGCGCTAAAACTGGCGCAAACCATGCGTGAACGAAGTGGATTTCGTCCATGATGGCAGCAGACGGATTACCGCCTTTACGCGATGTTATCGCCAAATATGAGCTGGGAGCCAAAAAATCCCTTGGGCAGAATTTTCTGCTTGATCTCAATCTGACCGGACGCATAGCGCGGTCGGCTGGCGATCTCACTCAAACCACCATTATTGAGATTGGTCCCGGTCCGGGCGGCCTCACCCGCGCATTGCTGGCCAATGGTGCCAAAAAGGTCATTGCGGTCGAACGTGATGAACGTTGCCTCCCCGCTTTGGCGGAGATTGCGGCCCATTATCCGGATCGTTTGCAGGTCATTGCGGGCGATGCCATGACCGTACCACTGGCCGATTATCTTCTGCCGGACGAACCCTGCCGCATTGTCGCCAATCTGCCCTATAATATCGGGACAGCTTTGCTGATCGGATGGCTCGAAACCATGCCATGGCCTCCTTTTTTCCAGAGTCTGACGCTGATGTTCCAGCGCGAGGTGGCTGAACGGATTGTTGCAACGCCGCATGAACAGAAGGAATACGGGCGCTTGGCGGTCATATCAAACTGGCGTTGCGATACAAAAATTCTGTTCGATGTCTCCCCCAGTGCATTCACCCCTCCGCCAAAAGTGACATCCTCGGTGGTGCAGTTGATACCACGTCCGCATCCCCAGCCCTGCAACATGCAAACCTTGTCCCGGGTCACGGCAGCGGCTTTCGGTCAAAGGCGCAAAATGCTTCGCCAAAGCCTCAAAGCCCTTGGAGCAGACCCGTTAGCCTTGCTTGCTTCCGTTGGCATCGAACCCACGTTGAGGGCCGAAACGGTGGCTGTTGAGGGTTTTGTGGCTTTGGCACAGGCTTATGACGCCCTTGGGCAACACGAGTGATTATAAATCGGCAGCCAGCCCGTCGATAAAGCTCTGCAAACCCAATTGGCGATCGCGACGCAAACGCTCAGCGACAAGAATAGCCTTCAACCGGGAGAAAGTGCGGTTCAGATCATCATTGACCAGCACGTAATCATAATCTCTCCAGCGATCGATCTCGCATTTGGCAGCGGCCAAACGCTGGTTGATGACCTCGGCACTATCCTCGGCACGGCGGTGCAGGCGCTGGCGTAATTCGGGAATCGATGGCGGCAAAATGAAGATACTCACCACATCATCCGGTGCATTCGCGCGCACTTGCTGGGCGCCCTGATAATCAATATCGAACAGAATATCCTTGCCCTGCATCAGCGATGCTTCAATAGGCTTTTTGGGAGAACCATAGAAATTTCCGTGAACCTCGGCCCATTCAAGCAATTCGCCGCGATCGCGCAAATCCAGAAATTCGGTTTTCTGGATAAAGTGATAGTGAACACCCTCCACTTCGCTCGGCCTCCGCGTGCGTGTTGTGACCGAGATTGAAAGAGTGAGGCTTGGTTCTTCCTCACGCAAGAGCCGTGTCAGCGTTGTTTTGCCGGCGCCGGATGGCGAGGATAGCACCAGCATCAAGCCGCGGCGGCCGATCACATTGTTCTCGAGAGTGGCCGTTTCGATGCTCATAATATCCTCGTGTGGTGCCGTGTCTGACCGATAGCAAAAAACCGGAACGGTTCAATTCATTTTTGGAATGGTCTTCGGTGTCGTCAAATCGAAATTTTGATCGGGACCAGGGGCCGCAGTACTGCCGGAACCGTCACGCAAGCCCGCAGGTGGCAATGGCGGGAGTGGAACATTGATTGGCGGCACAAAGCTTCCTGCAGTATCGGGTGCTTGAACATTTGCGGATGGTGTCATTGCCGCCGCAATGGGTGGGTTTCCGACCGGAGTGGTCTGTGCGGGAACAGCAGGCGAAACAGGCTTGGAATTGGCTGGCGGAGACGTGGTTGCCTGAGGGGCAATTGCCGGTATTGTCGGCGACTGAGCGGCCGGTGCCGAAGATTCCTTCCTGTCGTTTTCGATCTGGCGCCAGCGCACCACATTGCGTTGATGCTGTTCGAGTGTTTCAGCAAACACATGACCGCCGGTCCCATCGGCGACAAAATAGAGTTCTTTGGTCTGTGAGGGATTAATGACAGCCTCCAAAGCGGCGCGGCCAGGATTGCCGATCGGTGCCGGAGGAAGTGCAGGGATCACATAAGTATTGTATGGCGTTTGCGATTCAATATCACTGCGGGTCAACGAACGCCCCAGACTGCCTTTTCCGCCAACAAGACCGTAAATGATGGTTGGGTCGGATTGCAGGCGCATTTTCTTTTCAAGCCTGTTGAGGAACACCCGCGCCACGCGGGGACGCTCATCAGCCTTGCCGGTTTCCTTTTCGACAATGGAGGCCAGCACCACCATTTCAGCGGGAGACTGGATCGGCAGACCAGCCACACGACGAGACCATAATTCTTTCACCACTCTGGTCTGATCCTGCATCATGCGGTCGAGCAATTGCTGGCGGTTCATCCCCCGTGAAAATTTATAGGTTTCAGGAAGCAAACTGCCTTCAGGTGGCACCGAGATAATTTCACCACTCAAAAACTCACTCTCTTTGAGGTGGTCAACAACCTGCTGGCTGGTCAAACCTTCCTTGATCAAGATCGCTTGCAGGATCGCCTTGCCCTCAGTGAGTGTGCCTATCACCTCTTCAAGACTGGCCTTCTGCTTGAACATATATTCGCCAGCCTTGATCTTGGACGACACACCATTGATATAAATAGCCGCCATCAGCAAGATCGGCCGGTCAACCACTCCATCCTGCACCAGTTGCTCGACCACATCGGACAAGCCGCCTTTGATCAGGACAACCTTGTCAGTCGGCAGAGGGCCTTGGGAGATATATTGTTCGTTAATCGTATAGCCTGCGCCAATCAGCAGGGCTACGGATATGACCATAATCAGAGCCAGTCTGGTCAGATACCCCAAAATCGACAGCACAGTGCCACTGGATTCCATGCTCGGTTCCGGCACAGAGACTGGTTTGAGAGCCGCAGACGGGCTTTTGGGCACAAGGCGGCCAATGAGGCTGCGCTTTGCGACGTGAAACCGGTCTTCTTCAGGATTTCCTGGCGGCATACTGGAGCACTTCCTTCAGGTTATACACAACCCGCCATCAGGGTGAGAACATCAGGGTCTCGCTTGAAAGATCCGTTGTCTTAACACCGACCGTGAGCAGACCAGATCTTTAAAATCCAAACATGGCAAAGCCATGGCGTAATTTTATTGCTGGAACCGCCTGAAAACCAAAGAAGCATTGGTGCCACCAAAGCCGAACGAATTCGACAAGGCCACATCGACCTTACGCTTCTGCGCTTTGTGCGGAACCAGATCAATGCGTGTTTCCACAGAAGGATGATCAAGATTAAGCGTGGGCGGGACAACACCGTCACAAATTGCCAAAATCGAGAATATCGCCTCGATTGCACCCGCAGCACCCAGCAAATGTCCGGTAGCGGATTTGGTCGAGGACATGGCAATACCTGTTGCTGCGTCACCCACCAGACGTTCAACCGCCCGCAATTCAATTTCGTCACCTAATGGCGTCGATGTGCCATGGGCATTGATGTAATCCAGATCGGAGGCAGCAAGGCCGGCCCGCTTCAATGCCGCCGTCATGCAACGGAACGCGCCATCCCCATCTTCAGCGGGGGATGTGATGTGGTAAGCATCACCAGACATTCCATAGCCGACCACCTCGGCATAGATTTTAGCACCACGTGCTTGCGCGTGCTCAAGGCTCTCGAGCACAACAACACCCGATCCCTCGCCCATCACAAAACCGTCCCGATCACGATCATACGGACGCGAGGCACGATGCGGTTCTTCGTTGAAATTGGTGGAAAGCGCCTTACAGGCAGCAAAACCGGCCATTGAAAGACGATTGATCGGCGATTCGGCTCCGCCCGCAACCATCACCTCGGCATCGCCAAGAGCAACCAAACGCGCCGCATCACCGATGGCATGTGCGCCTGTCGAACATGCCGTTACCACGGCATGATTGGGCCCTTTAAGACCAAATTCTATGGAAACATAGCCGGAAGCCATATTGATGATGCGACCGGGAATAAAGAAAGGGGAAACGCGACGCGGTCCCTTTTCAATCAAAGTCACGGAAGCCTCATAGATGCCGCCGATCCCGCCAATCCCAGAGCCGATCATAACACCGGTTCTGGTCTGGTCTTCATAGCTTTGGGGATGCCAATTTGCATCGTCTAGAGCCTGACGGGCACCCGCCATACCATAAATGATGAAATCATCAACTTTGCGTTGATCTTTTGGATCCATCCACTGATCGGCATTGAACAGGCCATCGGCTTTATCGCCAGCCGGGATCTGGAAAGCGACGCGGGCAGGCAAATCCGAAACATCGAAACGGTCGATAGGAACCGCTCCACTCTGTCCCGCAATCAACCTTTCCCAAGTCTGCTTTACCCCGCAACCAAGCGGAGTAACCATCCCTAATCCAGTCACGACGACTCGCCGCATGGTGCCCTGCTCCGATCCCATCAGAGAAAAGCCTTAGCCGGCCTTTTTCTCAAGGAAGGACACTGCATCGCCAACCGTACGGATGGTTTCAGCGGCATCATCTGGAATTTCAACCGAGAATTCTTCTTCAAAAGCCATCACCAGTTCAACGGTGTCGAGGCTGTCTGCGCCCAGATCGTCGATGAAGTTTGCGGTGTCGATAACCTTTTCAGCATCAACGCCGAGATGCTCGATTACGATTTTTTTCACGCGGGCTGCGATATCGCTCATGTCATTCCCTCATAAAAGAGAGCGGCCATCCTTGACAGCCACTGTTGGTATCAATGTCAACGCATCACGCGCTGCTTATCAGAAAACACACATCCAGTAAGGCACAATGACAGCATGATTGATCATCATCCTGTCATAGCACCGGAAATGGGCAACAAGTTTGGGCTTGCTGCTTCAGTCCCCCCGAACCGGAAGTGAGGGGTTGGTATCATACTTCCAAATGCAATGCGAGAGGGTGAATGCACCCATACCAAAACAATCGTTTTGGGCTTAAACCATTCAAATCATTGCCATTCCACCGTTTACATGCAAAGTCTGGCCCGTAACATAAGATGCTTCTTGGCTGGCAAGATACACAACGGACGCCCCAATCTCATCCGGAGTCCCCAAACGATTGGCCGGAACAGAGGTCAAAATCGTCTCTTTTTGCTTGTCATTGAGCACATCTGTCATCGGCGTCGAGATAAAACCTGGCGCCACGCAATTCACAGTTATATTTCGGCTCGCAACCTCTGCAGCCAATGCTTTCGACATGCCCACAAGAGCCGCTTTAGAGGCCGCGTAATTGGCCTGACCGGGATTACCAGTCGTACCAACCACCGAAGTGATCGAGATAATCCGTCCCCAACGACGTTTCATCATCCCCTTGATGGCCGAACGCGAAAGGCGGAATGCCGCATCAAGATTGACGCGTAACACCAAATCCCAGTCATCGTCTTTCATCCGCATAAACAACCCGTCCCGGGTCAGACCGGCATTGTTGACCAATATATCGAGACTCCCCATCGCCGTTTCTGCAGCAGGAACAAGCGCTTCAACGCTGGCAGGATCGGAAAGATCGGCGGGGCATACAAAAGCACGTTCACCCAATTCATGCGCCAGAGCCTCCAGCACATCCTTGCGTGTTCCGGAAAGAGCCACTGTTGCACCCTGATGATGCAAGGCGCGAGCAATAGCGCCCCCAATTCCGCCTGTAGCCCCTGTGACAAGGGCTGTTTTACCTGTCAGATCAAACATGGTCTATCCTCTCTCATACACCCAAACGGGCGCTTTGGGCGGCAATATCATCCGGAGAACCAATCGAAAACCCTTCGGCAGTGTCGGCAATCCGTTTGACGAGACCGCTCAATACCTTGCCTGCGCCGATTTCTGCAAAGGATGTAACTCCCTGGCCTGCCATGGCTGCAATACTTTCGCGCCACCGCACAGTTCCTGTGACCTGAGCCACCAAACCATCACGGATCATTTGCGGATCAGAAACAGGCGCTGCATGCACATTAGCGAACAATGGTACGGCTGGCGCTTTGATGTCAACGTCAGCCAGCGCCTCGCGCATTGCTTCTGCTGCAGGGCCCATCAAGGCGCAATGAAATGGTGCAGACACACTCAACAGCAAGGCACGGCGTGCGCCTTTTGCCTTGGCAATCTCAATCGCGCGGTAGATTGCCGCCTTGGCCCCGGAAATCACCACCTGCCCGCCGCCATTGTCATTGGCCGCCTGACAGACTTCGCCTTGAGCGGCCTCAGCGGCCACTTCGGAAGCAGCCGCAAAATCGAGGCCCAAAAGAGCTGCCATAGCACCCTCACCCGGCGCAACAGCCTTCTGCATGGCATTGCCACGGATACGGAGCAGACGAGCGGTATCGGCCAGCGTAAAACTGCCTGCAGCGGCAAGGGCAGAATATTCACCAAGTGAATGACCGGCAACAAATCGTGCATGTCTGGCAATCGAGAAGCCCGTTTCTGTTTCCAGCACCCGCATCACTGCCATACTCACCGCCATCAAAGCTGGCTGGGCATTGGCTGTCAGGGTCAAATCCTCCTCGGGTCCTTTAAAAATCAGTTGCGAGAGTTTTTGAGACAGGGCCTCATCAACCTCGTCAAATACCGCGCGGGCGACCTTAAACTGTTCGGCCAAGGCTAACCCCATGCCGACAGCCTGACTGCCCTGCCCCGGAAATGTCAAAGCCAGCGATAGATTGGCCTGTGTCATGATCGTCCTCATTCTCGTTTGATCTGCTCTATCAATCGGCCCTAAACCTCATGAAAGAAGGCCGACGGCATGTAAAATAAATTTATTCATGCCATTTTGTCGAATACGGTCTGATTCGGTAAATATTATGAGTGGGAACACATCTCATGCGCATTGCGACATGGAACGTCAATTCGATCCGGCAAAGATTGGAACACCTGACCCGCTGGTTGAGCGAGGCGCAGCCCGATATCGTATGCCTGCAAGAATTGAAGTGCATGGATGAAGTCTTTCCAGCCGGCGAAATTGAGTCCCTTGGCTATAATGTGGCCGTCAGCGGCCAGAAAACCTTCAATGGCGTTGCTATTTTATCAAAATTTCCGTTGGAAGATATCCGGATCGGCCTTCCCGGTGATGCCAACGATCTGCAAGCCCGCTACATCGAGGCGGTGGTATCCCATCCCAACGGTGTCGTGCGTGTTGCATCGATTTACCTACCCAATGGCAACCCAGTCGATACGGAGAAATTTCCCTATAAATTGGCTTGGATGGACCGTTTAATCAGCCATGCGAAGGGCCTGCTCGATCTGGAAGAAATTCTTGTATTGGCTGGTGACTACAACGTCATACCCACCCCGCTTGATGCCCGCCATCCGGAAAAATGGGTCAATGATGCGCTTTTCAAGCCTGAAAGCCGTGAAAGTTTCCAAAACCTGAAAGCCCTCGGACTGACCGACAGCCTTCGGCAATGTCTGCCGGACGAAGCTGTCTATACTTTTTGGGATTATCAGGCCGGCGCCAGACAGCGCAATGACGGCATCAGGATCGACCACCTGCTGCTGTCGCCGGAAGCCGCCTCAAAACTGACAAGCGTATGTATTGATGAACACGTCCGTGATTGGGAAAAGCCGTCTGATCATGTTCCGGTGATGATCGACCTGGCATTGTAACGAAAATTACCGATTATGTTTGCTGTGCTGTTCAAGATAACTGGTGGCAGCCAGCCTGTCTGTATCTGCGGCAACGGCCATAGCCTCGTCGTAAAGGGTAATGACCCAGCTATCTCGATCGGGATTGGCAGCATTTTTGGCCACTGAAAGCCACATCAGACCACGGGCTCTCTGTAACATTCCGCCCTGCCCGCTAAACAACAAATGTCCGAGCATGGCTTGTGATTGCACATGGCCTTTCTCGGCCGACAGGTTGAACCACCGTAACGCCTGACGCGGATCCTTGCTGCCACCAACACCTTCAAGCGTCAAACGACCCAGACTATATTGGGCATCAGGATCACCGAACCACGTCGCTGCATAGGCAAAAACTTCGCGCGCCCGCTCTGCATTGGCTTTGACATAGGTATTGGGGATCCCCTCCAGATACAGTGTGCCCATCGCGACAAATGCATTGGCGACAAAGCGGGCATTGGGGGTATCAGGAGTTTCGTCAGCGTAATCATTACAGATTTTGGAAAAGTGTTCGAATGCTTTTAGTTTATTGATGCCGACACCATCACCATCGGCATACATGCGCCCGACTTTCCATTCCGCCATCGCATGACCATGACCGGCAGCATATTCGAGCGCTTTCAAAGCACCACTTTTGTCGCCGTTGTTATATTGGGTCATCCCCATTCGGAAGGCTTCGGTCACGTTTTTGAATGGACCGGAAATAACCGGAACATTGGTCGGTGCAGGCGTGGCATCAAGTGCAAAAGTAACAGAAACAGCAACGCTGCCGGAACAGACGAGGCAAAAGCCATAAACGGCCAATCTGATCACTTTAGCAGACTTCATTTTACTCATAAAACCCTGTGGATCATGAAAAGTGCTCACTGGTTAAACATTGATAAGAGCATCATCCAAACCGATTACAACATTGCCGCATGCCGCACCACATTGACCTGTTCAACTGTGTCTTGCTGGAATACGATTTCAAGGCATCAACCTAAAGCATTTCCGATAGATCTGGTTAACGGCATAACAAGTCCGAATTTGTGGCAGGATTTCGGCAAAATCAAAAAATAACGACCTATTCAAAGCCCAGCCCCGCATCTGTGTTCGCTTCCCTGACAGATGTGACAAAGATGCAACAAAAACGAAAGGGAAAACAACCCCCACCTACAATACGAAATCGGCCAAACCGTTTCAATCATGACACAATCCGGATTTTTTATGACCTTGCAGCTTCCCCCTGTCGTCCCTACGATGGACAAGAGGTGAATCAGTGCCGAATTTCAAAATGAGACGCTTGGGTTGGAACATAGTCAGCGACGAGCGTTCGTTATCGGATGTTCATGGCACTGTCGCAGTTGACCGCAAGGCCACGCCTTTTCGTCGATTTTTAGCTTTTCTTGGTCCGGGTTATCTTGTTGCCGTGGGGTATATGGACCCAGGCAACTGGGCTACCTCGCTCAATGGCGGAGCTCGGTTTGGATATAGCTTGCTGTTTGTCGTGTTATTTTCAAACATTCTGGCGGTTTTGCTTCAATCCATGGCGGCACGTCTGGCTATTGCCAGCGGGCGCGATCTTGCTCAGGCCTGCCGTGACGCCTTCTCAAAACCGGTTGCCGTCTTTTTATGGATCATGGCAGAACTGGCTATTATTGCGACCGATCTTGCAGAAGTGATCGGCACGGCCATTGGGCTGCAACTTCTATTCGGACTGCCTTTGGCCTATGGAATACCGATCACCGCGCTGGATGTATTTTTGTTGCTGGCCCTCCAAAAACTTGGTTTTAGAAAGCTGGAAGCGTTTGTGATGGCCATTATGGCCCTCATTGCAGGATGTTTCGTTGCCCAGATCGTTCTCGCCAAGCCGGATTGGGCTTCAGTAATGGGAGGATTCGTCCCGACAGCGTCCCTGATCAACAATCCCGACATGCTCTATCTGGCGATGGGGATCATCGGAGCCACCGTGATGCCCCATAATCTCTATTTACACAGCGGCATCATTCAGACACGCGTCGCTGGTCTCACCACAGCGGAGCGACAGGAAGATGTGCGTTTCGCAACCTTTGACTCAACCCTGGCGCTTTGTTTTGCCCTTCTGGTCAATGCCGCAATCCTTATTTTGGCGGCGGCAGCCTTTCATGGCAGCGGTCATCATGATGTGACTGAATTGAGCGATGCGCATGGTTTGCTCTCGCCTTTGCTCGGCTCAACGGCAGCGCCCACTTTATTTGCCATTGCGCTGATCGGTTGCGGACTCAATTCAACAATTACCGCGACTTTATCGGGTCAGATTGTCATGGAGGGCTTTTTGTCAATCCGGATCGCCCCATGGCTGCGTCGTCTTGCAACCCGCTTGCTGGCGATTGTGCCCGCGGTCATCGTCGGTCTGTTGGCCGGAGATCACGGAACGGCCCAGCTGCTGATCGTGTCGCAGGTCATTTTGGGCCTTCAACTGCCATTCGCGGTCGTCCCTTTGCTGATTTTTGTATCGTCAAAGCGTAAAATGGGCAGTCTGCAGGCGCCAAAATGGCAGATTATCGCTGGAATTGCGGCTGCTTTGACCATCATAGCGCTTAATATCCGCCTGTCCTATGATGTCATCATGAATTTTAGCTAAGTCGGACTGGCGAAATCAGCGTCAAGCGATTATGGTCCAAGCATCGATACGATCATCAGTACCAAGCATTTCGGAGCCGTGGACATGTCCGACCATTCAATCCCGCACTTCAAAAACGATTCCGGTTTGCACACCATCCGTGTCCATGCCCGCGAATTTATGTGCGTAGGTGCGACGCCGCCGTTCGATCATCCGCATATCTTTATCGACATGGGCACTGATGCCGAAGCCATTTGCCCCTATTGCTCGACACTGTTCACCTATGACAGCACCCTGCATGGTATCTGCTCTCCGGCTGATTGCGAGTTCGATACCGCAAAAGCAGCCTGATTGACAGCTTCAGGGCTGTTCCTCGGGCCTCGCAGATGAATGAGGTCCCATCATGACACGGCCCCCGATACTGATCTCCGGAGCGGGTATTGGCGGTTTGACGGCGGCTTTATGTCTGGCGTCTCGTGGTTTCCGGGTTAGTCTGATTGAGAAACGCACAAAGCTTGAAGAAGTGGGCGCGGGCTTGCAACTCTCCCCTAATGCCTCGCAAATCCTGATCGGATTGGGGCTTGGCAAGTCCTTGTCTCGGGTTGCGTGTTCCCCTCTTTCGCTTGATGTCCGACGCGGGCAAAACTTTGATCTGCTGGCTCGCGCCTCGTTATCTGACATGCAAAACCGGTACGGTGCCCCTTATTGTGTTGTGCATCGGGCCGATCTGCAACAAATTCTTCTCGACCATGTCAGGGGCACAGCGGGGATTACCCTTCAATTCGGCCGCACTGTTTCAGCAATATCCCAAAAT
The DNA here is from genome assembly GCA_947455995.1 of Hyphomicrobiales bacterium. Lineage (GTDB taxonomy): Bacteria > Pseudomonadota > Alphaproteobacteria > Rhizobiales > Beijerinckiaceae > CAIYZJ01. The sequence goes on from CANGQA010000024.1 coordinate 23,151, forward strand.
CCTGAAGGCCTTGAGGTCACACTGACGGGGACATCCCAACAGGAGCTGATCATCGCCCATGCGGTGATCGGGGCGGACGGGCTGCATTCTGACATGGCAAAGGTGATGGGTGACACCTCCATTGCCAAACCGAGCGGTTATCAGGCCTGGCGTGGCACATTGCCGATGGGAAAGATAAACCCTGTTTACGAGCCACAACGCACGACGATCTATCTTGGCACGCAAGGCCATGCTGTAACCTACCCAATTCATGGCGGCGAGCAGTTCAACATCGTTCTGGTGACCCGTGAAAAATCCCATGAGACCGGATGGTCACGCATGGGTGACGCCTCAAAACTCCATCAAACACTCAAAAATTGGAAGCCGTTGCTTCCACTGATCCATCACATGCCGCAATGGCAAGTCTGGTCGCTTTACGATCGTGCCCCACGTCAGCGCTGGTCATACGGTCCTGTCACATTGCTTGGCGACGCGGCCCATCCTGTACTGCCTTTTTTGGCACAAGGCGCGGCTCTGGCGATTGAGGATGCCGCAACTTTAGCGCTCTTGCTGTCCCAAACACCTGATCACCCGGCCCAAGCCTTTGCCCTCTATCAGCAATCGCGTATTCCACGGGCCACCCGTGTTCAAGAGACAGCGCGGAAAAACGGCTCGATCTATCATATGCCGTTTCCGCTCTCGCTGGCGCGGGATCTGGTGATACGGCGAAAAAATGATCTTTTACTGGCCGATTACGATTGGCTCTATGGCTGGTCATTGCAGGGATAGCGCCGGACTGCACCGAAAATCCAAACCAGATCTCGCTTAAGAGCTGCCCTCGCTTTTGTGGACAAAGACAAGCCAAACATGCGAGAAGTGTGCTTGATGAAGCAAAGCGGATCAGCCTGTGACCCCTCCCCCTGACAAACCGACCAAAACACCGTTCACCTCCAATCGGCAGGCGAAAAAATGGGGGAAAGTTCGTGATAGTGCCCGCTTAGAGCGCGAGAATGATGCGCTATCAACGACCATACAACTTCAAGCTGACCACACCGAATCGGTTGATGACGAGAGTGACCTGCCCCTGGACTCACTTGAAACAAGCCAACCGCGACAATCCAAGCGTGGCAAAGCACCGCATGACATGGCGGGAGCAGAGCATTTACCGACCCGCGAAGCCATAACCGAATTTGTCGCGCGCCAAACAACAAAGGTTGGCAAACGCGAAATTGCCAAAGCGTTCGGAATCAAAGGCGGTGCTCGCATCGCTTTGAAGCGTTTATTGCAAGAAATGGCCGACCAGGGACAATTTGAAAAACGCGGCAAGCGATTACACAAAGCCGGCACGCTTCCCCCCGTGCTGTTATGCGACATCACCAGCCGCGACCGTGACGGTGATTTATGGGCAACGCCTGTTGAATGGGATACCGATCTTTCGGGTGCGGCCCCGCCCATCAGACTGACAATCCCGCGCAAACAGCGCCCGGGAGAGCCAACCGCAGCGGTAAAAGACCGCGCCTTGTTGCGGCTTTGGAATGATGGCGGCGATACCTATTCGGGACGGGTTATCAAGCTGATAGAACGCGCCCGCCACCAAGCCTTAGGGGTTTTCCGCGCAAACAAAGATGGTCATGGCGGTGGTATCATCGAGCCGATCGACAAAAAGTCCCTTGGCCGGATCCTGCGCGTTAATCCCGGTGACGACGATGGCGCCAAGGATGGCGATCTTGTTTCGGCATCATTGGGCCCGACCCCGCGATTGGGGCCGCCATTGGCCCGCATCAAAGAACGACTGGGCTCGATCACCTCAGAAAAGGCCATAAGTCTGATAGCGTTGGAAGCCCATGGCATTCCGACCCGCTTTGCCCCGGCAACGTTGGAGGAAGCGGAAGCCGCCATTCCCTCAAGCCTCAAGGGCCGCGAGGATTGGCGCGATATTGCCTTGCTGACAATTGATCCACCCGATGCCAAAGACCACGACGATGCCGTCTTTGCCGAAGCCGACACTGACCCCGCCAATGCCGGCGGTTATGTGGTAACGGTCGCTATTGCCGATGTGGCGGCCTATGTGCGTTTTGGTTCCTCGATGGATCGTGAAGCGGGTGAACGCGGCAATTCGGTCTATTTTCCTGATCGGGTCGTGCCGATGCTGCCAGAACGCATTTCAAATAATCTGTGCTCTTTGCGGCCGTTAGAAGACCGCCCAGCATTGGCTGTGCGGATGGTATTGGGGGCAGACGGCCATAAACGTCGACAGAGTTTTCATCGGGTTATGATGCGCTCAGCGGCAAAATTGTCTTACCAGCAGGCGCAAGATGCCATTGACGGCCGCACAGATGATACAACAGCGCCTTTGCTTGCTCCGGTATTAATGCCCTTGTGGGAAGCCTACCGGATTGCGACCAAGGCCCGAACGGAACGCGCCCCCCTGGCGCTGGATCTGCCCGAGCGCAAAATCATTCTGAAATCCGATGGCAGTGTTGACCGCGTGCATATCCCGCCACGTTTGGATGCGCATAAACTGATCGAAGAGTTTATGATCTTGGCCAATGTGGCAGCTGCAGAAATGCTTGAAAGCAAACGCATGCCGTTGCTCTATCGGGTCCATGGCGAGCCGTCGATGGAGAAAATGCGCTCATTGGGTGAAGTGCTTGCGACTGTCGGCATCAAAATAACATTACAAGGCGCGTTGCGTCCGGCCTTCTTTAACAAAATACTGTCTCAGGTTGAAAACAGCGAGCATCAAGCTTTTGTCAACGATCTCGTCCTGCGCTGTCAGGCACAAGCAGAATATTCTCGCGACAACATCGGCCATTTTGGTTTGAATTTGCATCGCTATGCCCATTTTACCTCTCCGATCCGCCGTTATGCCGACCTGATCGTCCATCGTGCACTTATCCGTGCTTTTGGATTGGGGGATGATGGCTTGGCCGATGCGCAAATTGGTGAATTGGCAGCTATTGCCACCACCATTTCAGCTGCAGAGCGGCGAGCCATGGGCGCAGAGCGGGAGACCATCGACCGATTGATCGCGTTTCACTTGTCCGAGCACGTCGGTGCCACATTCAGCGGCCGTGTTGCTGGCGTCACGCGCTCCGGACTGTTTGTCAAACTAGAAGATACGGGTGCCGACGGATTTATCCCCGCCGCGACTCTGGGTGGCGATTATTACGCTTTTGATGAAGGCGCGCATGCTCTGATCGGCCAGGGCACCGGCGAAAGCTGGCGTCTGGGCGACACTGTCAGTGTGAAATTGGTGGAAGCTGCTCCTGTTGCCGGCGCATTGCGGTTTGAAATGCTGAGCGAAGGCCGCATCATCAAGGGGCGTGGCGCAGGCAAACGAGGCATGCGGCGGGAGACTGGACGGGCCAAGGCACATCTGCCACAAAGGCAACGTCAAACAAGACGGAAGGCAAGACCATGACAAGCAAAACTACTCCGGTCTCTGAGGGTGTTGTCTGGACACAGGATAGGCCTGAAGCTGAAAAGCGCGATGTCATGCAGGCCATGCTGAGAGGGGCCCTTGGCCATTGTCCGCATTGCAACAAGGGCAAACTGTTCACACAATATCTTAAAGTGACACCAGAATGTCTTGAATGCCATGAAGATTATTCACCCAACCGTTCCGATGACCTGCCTGCTTATCTGGTGCTTCTGATTGTCGGCCACATTGTTGTTGGTGGCATGATGTCGGTTGAGGCGCATTATGATTGGCCGACGATGTGGCATTCGATTGTCTGGCCATTGCTGTGTACTGTGCTGACACTTGTTCTGTTACCCCCCGTCAAAGGTGCTGTTGTAGCCCTGCAATGGGCCTTGCGGATGCACGGTTTCTCCAAACAGCCTGATGGCGACGAGATGCCAGCCTTGCGCCCTGCCCCTCATCACGACGTATAAACGGATCTGTCATGAGCGATACGCCTCAAAGCCACCCCTATCTGCTGCAGCTGAATGGCGCAGCACGGGAAAGACGTTGGGACAATGTGCGCCCTCGCGATGCCGCAACTCTGATTGTGATCGATCGCTCCACCACAATGCCGAAATTGTTGATGGGGAAGCGCCATCACGGGCATAAATTCATGCCAGGAAAGTTTGTATTTCCCGGTGGAGGCATTGAAAAACATGATCGTCAAATGGTTGTGGCCGGTGCCTTGGAGGCCATTGTCGAACAGCGTCTGATGCAACGGGTGCAGCGGCCAACCATGTCGCGCGCCCGCGCACTGGCACTGGCTGCAATTCGTGAAACCTTTGAAGAGACGGGTCTCCTGATCGGATCCAAGGATTACGGCACACCGGACCGCGCTCCCGAAGGCCCTTGGTCCGATTTTGCGCAACATGGCGTATTTCCCCATCTGGAAGATTTGCACATGATCGCGCGCGCAATCACCCCGCCGCGCCGTCCCAAACGCTTTGATGCCCGTTTTTTTGCTGTTGACCGCACAGCGATCGTCGATGAAGTGACCGGAGTGATCGGTCCGGATTCCGAACTGGTCGAACTGGTGTGGGTGCCGATGGACGAGGCCAAACATCTTGACCTTCCTCCAGTCACAGCTGTGATTTTGCTTGAATTGGCCGATCGGATTGAGGCCGGTTTCGGGCATCACTTGCCTGTTCCTTTTTATCACGAAGTCAACCGATCCTTTGTGCGGGAGCTCCTTTAAGGCCGATGCCGCATTCAGCATCCGATCACCCAAAGATCCGATCCCATTTGACGATTTCGCTGGCTATTCTTCTGATTGCCATTATTGGCGTTGCGATGTCGATGACGCTGCCCTTGCTATCCTTGCGATTGGATCAGGCGGGCTGGTCTGGCGCGTTGATCGGTTTCAACACCAGTTTCATGGCTCTGGCGACACTGGGCTTGGCCCCTTTCATTCCGGCCTTGGCCAAGAAATTCGGTGTTCGGGCTTTGCTGGTGACAGCTTTGCTGACGGGGGCTACTGCCACACTCGGCTTTGGTTGGGCACAAAGCGTGTGGTCCTGGTTCGGTTTACGCTTCATGCTGGGCTGCTCTTTGACTGTCTTGTTTATTCTCAGTGAATTCTGGATCAATGCCGCCGCACCCGATGATCGGCGTGGTTTGATCATGGGAATTTATGGAACGGTGCTTTCGCTCGGTTTTGCAAGTGGTCCCTTGGTGTTGCAAACAACTGGCACAGCGGGCGAATGGCCTCTTGTGCTGGGGGCTTGCATTTTTGCATTGGCGCTTCTGCCTGTCTGGATGGCAGGACAACGGACCCCGCAAATGGATGGGCATGCCGGAATTGATTTTGCATCGCTTTTTCGCTCTGCACCTGTTGCGGCATTGGCGGCTTTACTGTTCGGTGCGGTGGAAACCGGCGCATTCAGTGTATTACCGGTCTATGGACGCCGAATCGGTCTTGATGATCAAGCCGCCGCAGCACAGATTACTGCTGTTGCCTTGGGAAACCTGTTTTTCCAGATCCCCTTCGGGTTGCTGGCTGACAGGGTCGATAAAAAATCCCTGTTACTGCTGATAGCCAGTCTGGCGGGGATGATCAGCCTGCTGATCCCTCTGATTTCTCCGCATTCATGGCTATATCTTGGCGTGCTATGCCTATGGGGTGGTGTGGCAGCAAGTCTCTATTGTGTCGGTTTGGCTTTGCTGGGAGCCCAATTCCACGGTGCCTCGCTGGTGGCAGCCAATGCCTTGTTTGTGATGCTTTATGCCGCAGGACAGATGTTCGGCCCGCCAGTGCTCGGCTGGGCGATGGATATGGTCAATCCGCACGGCTATATCTGGAGTACTGCCGGTCTTTTCGGGATTTATATTGGTGTCGTTTTGGTTTTGGGGCGATCCAAGACAGTTTGACGGACGTGGTGGTCCTTATCTCGTCAATTTTGATCCAAGGTCTTGTTGACATTTAGCGTAGCATCGCTAGAAGTAGCGCCAACGTGGACGGTTCTTGTAATCGGCCCCAATGTTTTGTCTGATGATAGGGTGTGAACCCTGAATTTATAAGGATAGCCGCCATGGCCAAGGCGACCACAATCAAAGTAAAGCTGTTGTCGACTGCTGACACGGGCTTCTTCTATGTTGCCAAAAAGAATTCACGCACCATGACCGACAAGTTGTCGATGCGCAAATATGATCCCGTTGCGCGCAAGCATGTTGATTTCAAGGAAGCTAAAATCAAATAAGATGAGTGATCATCACACTTTGATCAAAAGCCGCTTTCGGGCGGCTTTTTTGTTGCCTTGATCAATTGGCAAATGACTGGACCACTTCCAGAAATTTAGCGACAGATATCGGCTTTGACAGATAGGCTTCACAGCCTTTGGCGCGAATCCGTTCCTCATCCCCCTTCATGGCGAAGGCGGTCACGGCGATGATCGGGATTGAACGCAATTCCGGGTCGCTTTTCATCCATTCGATAATATCCTCGCCGGAAATTTCGGGAAGTTGGATATCCATCAAAATCACATCGGGACGATGGGCGCGGGCAAGGGACATAGCATCCTGGCCGCTCATGGTCTTGATCGTCAGATAGCCATAGGCTTCCAGAAGATCGTTGAACAGCTTCATGTTCAATTCATTGTCTTCGACAATCAGAACTGTTTTTGTCATGGTCATTCCATCAGCATGGCTCACGCAGAGCCCTCTTCAGCTCTATCCATAATCGTATAAAGTCGATCTGTCGATCAAGCTCAAGAGGCCAGTCTTATGCCCCCACATCCCAAAGCACCACCCCTCAAACACCCCAACGATCAGGCCGAGGACATCGCAATTGCCGCCCTCGGTTTTATTGCCAGCGACGATAAACGGCTCGGCCGGTTTCTTTCTTTAACTGGGATTGATCCTGCCAGTATCCGCCAGCAGATTGGCGATCCACTGTTCCAGCTTGCGATCATGGATCATGTGTTCGAGGACGAAAGCCTGCTGCTGGCTTTTTGTGCCGATATCAAGATGGAGCCAGCCAGACTAGTCCAAATCCACCAGCGCATGACCCCGCACAACCATCACGGCCTGCGCGACGGCTAGACAATTTTATTTGTCGCATTTGGAGGGCTTGAGCATCACTAGCGATGTTAGGTCACCCCCCAAAGAGAATTCTCCAAAATCAATCACCATCGAGCTGATCACCCCATTGGCGTATACTTGGAAACGCATGGTTTGGGTCGGCAAGCCATCGCCCTTCTCTCTTTCGAAAAAACTCAGGCTCATAGGCCAGCGCGGCAAGCTGGAAAGAGGCTCTATGGCCGGATTTGTCTCAGGATTATTTTTTACACCTCCGATCACGGCAACGGTATCGAAAACCCGGTTTTCGTCATCAGTGCCATCAAACAGCGGAGCTGTGAAACGGTTTTGTCCTGCCTGAGCGGCTTTGATCAGCGCGATCATATGCTCGGTCGGGAACAAGGTGGAATCGGGCAGATCATCGGTCTTGCGCTTGGGCTTGGTCAGAGTGAGAAAGCTGCTTTTATTGCGCTTTTCAACAAAGCCTTCGGTCTTTTCGGGCTTTTCAGCGGCTTTGCGATTGTCGCGCATAAAATTGAAACGGCTGGCATCGCCAGCCTCAAACGTGGTCGAGCGAAAATCGATCCGATCAGATTCGCCCTCTGAGGAACCGATCTCGAAGACCTGACGGATGGTCTGGGTGTAGCCTTCGCAGGCCGAACCTGCAAATTCGATAACAATGCGGCCCTTGGCTGATTCTGGCCCACCATTCTGGGAGCGCAACAACTTCATATCGTAAACAGCACGATGGGCAGCCATCGTTATTTTTTCAGGAGCTGCCAGTGCAGGCCCACCGAAAACAAAGCCCATAACGCTTGCGCATATCAATAATAAAACAGGGCGACGATAAACAGCTTGCATAAAAAGCTCTGACATCAGAAATTCCTAATCCGGTTGCCCACAGCCCTTTATACACCGTCATGACAGGAATATCACCATGAGCGAGCACAAAAGTACAACCATCGAACAACGTCTGAGTGCGCTAGGCATAGTCCTGCCAAGACCCGCCGCTCCTGTCGCCAATTATGTCGGTGCTGTGTTGACTGGCTCAATGCTGGTTGTGTCCGGTCAATTGTGTTTTGACGCCACAGGCAAGCTCGACCCCGCCCATATCGGAAAACTCGGCGCCTCATCGTCTCTCGAGGATGGCAAAGCCGCAGCTCGCCTGTGCGTCATTAATGTGCTGGCGCAGGTCAAAGCAGTGGTAGGCTCGCTTGATCGTGTCAGCCGTTGCGTCCGGTTGGGCGGCTTTATCAATTGCCAACCAGACTTTGCGTCCTTGCCCCAGGTCATGAACGGAGCGTCCGATCTGATGGTCGAAATCTATGGCGATGCGGGACGCCACGCCCGTTCCACCATAGGTGTCGCTCAACTGCCTCTCAATGCTTTGGTGGAAGTTGAAGGTCTGTTTGAAATCCACTAATCAGATCGACTTATTCCATCCGTTGTTTAACCCTGATCGGGACCAGCTATGAGCGTGATGGGTCAAAATCCGTCCACCTACCAGATCGGCGTTGTTCCGTTGCTGACGGCACTCACGGCTAGCGAATGGGATGCCTGTGCCGGTCCGGACAATCCGTTCGTGTCTTATGCCTTCTTGTCCTCGCTGGAGGAAGCAGGTTGCGTTGGCGAACGGGCTGGATGGGTCCCGTTACACATCGTCGTGCGCAATTCATCGGGTTTATTGGTCGGCGTTGCGCCCTGTTATCTCAAAAGCCATTCACAGGGGGAATATGTATTCGATCACGGCTGGGCTCAGGCCTATGAGAATGCGGGTGGATCATATTATCCCAAATTACAGGTTTCGGTGCCCTTCACCCCCGCCACAGGCCCTCGCCTTTTGGCCAGAAACAATGATCCCGCCATCAAGCAAGCCCTGATCGGTGGCTTGCAGGCCTTGTGCGACGGCGTAAAAGCCTCCTCCATCCACCTGACATTTCTTCCCGAAATCGATTGGAAAGCACTGGGAGAACAAGGTTTTCTCCTAAGACAGGACGAGCAGTTCCACTGGATCAACAATGGTTATGCCCATTACGATGATTTTCTCGCCACGCTGCAATCACGCAAACGCAAAGCCTTGCGCAAAGAGCGTGCCGCGGCACTGGGCAACGGCATAACCATACGACGGGTTACTGGCAACACGATCCGCGAGGCCGATTGGGATGCTTTTTTTGAATTCTATATGGATACGGGCGCACGCAAATGGGGGCGACCATATCTCAACCGTCGTTTTTTCTCGCTGATCGGCGAGCGTATGGCAGACAAAATCCTGCTGGTCATGGCCGATCGGGCTGGTCGTCCCATTGCTGGTGCCATCAACTTCATCGGATCGGATGCTTTATACGGGCGCAATTGGGGAGCCATCGAAGATCACCCATTTCTGCATTTCGAGGTTTGCTACCATCAGGCCATTGATTTTGCGATTGAACGTGGACTGACGCGGGTCGAAGCTGGTGCGCAAGGTGAGCATAAACTGGCGCGGGGCTATGCGCCGGCCACAACCTATTCCGCTCACTGGATTGCCGACCCTGCTTTGCGGCGCGGCGTATCGGATTATCTCGATCATGAACGTGCCCATATGCAGCGCGTGCATCAGGAGCTTGCGGCCCACACACCATTCCGTAAAATCATCCCTGTTCAAGATACCCAGGAAAGCGAATAAGATGTCGTTGCATGCACAAACCGCCGGCTATGATCCGGACAATATTTTTGCCAAAATCCTGCGTGGTGAATTGCCTTGCGAAAAAGTCTATGAAGACAGCCATTGCCTCGCATTTATGGACATCATGCCGCGCGCTGATGGGCATGTACTGGTGATCCCTAAAGCACCTGCGCGAAATATCATTGACATCGACCCGATGGCTTTGGCGGCAATGATGGCTGGTTTGCAAAAGGTTGCCTGTGCCGTGCATGCGGGCATGGCGGCCGAGGGTATAACGATTCAGCAATTTTCAGAACAGGCAGGGGGACAGGTGGTGTTCCACCTCCACTTCCATGTTATTCCGCGTTGGAATGGTATTCCCTTGCGCCCACATACTGGTGCAATGGAAAACCGCGATATTCTGGGGGATTATGCCGGACGGATCAAAGCCGCTCTTGCCGTTATGGCTGGGTAAAATAGACCGACAGGATCAAGATCGTTTCACCTGTCAGAACACCGGCAAACACCGAGCGGCGAAAGGCCATAAAGGCAGCAAAGGCAGCCACCACAGCCCCGAGCCGTCCCCATTC
>CANGQA010000025.1 GCA_947455995.1 Hyphomicrobiales bacterium
AGCATATCAGGACAGCCCGCCATGACCACAACAAGCCCTCATGTGCCCGCAACGACAGTGACCGAGCTGGATATTGAGCACAATCTGCCTGCAGGCTGGGGGCTTGGTCGATCTGGCGCTTTGCTGTTCTGGATAGCACTGGCGTTTTCGACCTTCCAGATTGCCACCTCGGTCTATGCCATTTTGCCGACACAAGTCCTGCGTGCCATGCATGTCGGTTTTCTGGTGCTTGTGGCCTCGGTGCTGATCGGCAATCACCGGTCCTCCCATCCAATGAGCCGGGTGATCGGCTGGACCCTCGGACTGCTGGGTTTCGGCGCAGGACTTTACCAATGGGTTTTCTATCTCGATCTGGTGAATAATTCGGGCGATCTGAGCCATGTTGATCTGGCTGTCGGAATGATCAATCTGGTGGTGCTGTTTATCGTTGCTTGGCGCTTGATGGGGCCAGCTTTGCCGATCATCTGTCTGGTGTTTATAGGCTATGCCCTGTTTGGACGCTATTTGCCGCGCCCGCTCGACCATCGCGGCTTCACTCTGGAGCAGGTGATCGAGCATATGGGCTTCGGCACCGAGGGCATTTACGCAACCCCGACCGGCGTATCAGCAACCTATATTTTTCTTTTTATCCTGTTCGGTGCCTTTCTCGAACGCGCGGGCATGATCCAGCTTTTCAATGATGTTGCTTTGGGGCTTGTCGGCGCGGCACGCGGTGGTGCAGCCAAAGTGGCGGTGATTTCGTCGGCACTGATGGGAACGATTTCCGGCTCCGGTGTTGCCAATGTGGTAACCACGGGACAATTCACCATTCCGCTGATGAAACGTTTCGGTTATTCGTCCTCCTTTGCGGGCGGTGTTGAAGCCACCGCCTCGATGGGCGGACAGATCATGCCGCCGGTTATGGGCGCGGTCGCGTTCATTATGGCTGAAAACATCGGCGTTCCCTATTCGGAGATTGTCAAAGCGGCCATTATTCCGGCTATCCTTTATTTTGCCTCAGCCTTCTGGATGGTGCATCTTGAAGCGGGCAAACATCACCTTATGGGCATGGCACGTTCGGAATTGCCGAGCCCGATTGCTGCGATCAAGCGGCAGTGGCATCTCGCCTTGCCCTTGGCGGTACTGGTCTATCTGCTGATGGATGGCTTTACGCCGCTGTTTGCCGGTTCGGTCGGTCTGGCACTGACTGTGATCATGATCCTTGGCGGGGCTTTTGCCATGGGCTTCGGCTCGCAAGGTGCCCGTGTGGTGTTTTGGGTCGGCCTGGGTCTCCTGTCAGCCTCCTTCTTCTATTACGGCATCGGGATCATCATTGCGCTGGTTGCCATTCTGATCATCGTCAATCTTTTTTCCAAAGGCGGGCGTGAAACCTTGATCCTGTGCCGAGACGGTCTGGCCGACGGAGCCAGGCAAGCGCTGCCCGTCGGGCTGGCTTGCGCCATTGTCGGCACCGTGATCGGCACCATGACCCTGACAGGTGCCGCCACCACCCTGGGCAATTACATCGTGTCCTTCGGACGGGACTCGATCTTCTTGTGCCTGTTGTTGGTGATGGTCACCTCGATCATTCTGGGCACCGGCTTACCGACCATCCCGACCTATATCATCACGGCGTCTCTGGCTGCGCCGGCCTTGCTGAAACTGGGCGTGCCGCTGATTGTCAGTCATATGTTCGTGTTTTATTACGGCATCATTGCCGATCTGACCCCGCCTGTTGCCTTGGCGGCTCTGGCGGCGGCGCCGATCGCCAAAGCCTCGCCCGACGAAATCGGATGGCAGGCCACCCGCGTGGCGTTGGCGGGTTTTCTGATCCCGTTCATGTCGGTTTACGAACCATCCTTGATGCTGCAAGCAGGCGGTGCGATTGCCGAGCACTATGGCTATTGGGTTGAAGTGGCCATCGTGGTGTTCAAAGCCTTTGTGGTGATCGGCATGTCGGGTGTTGCGGCGATCGGCTATTATTTCACTCGGATCAGCCTGTTCGAGCGTGTGATGGCGGGGGTTTCTGCTGCATTCCTGATCGGCAATTTTGACTATAGCGATACTATTGGCCTCATCATTGCCGGCTTGCTGAGTATTGCCAACTGGTTAAGGCTCCGCAAAAGCTGATCAGGAGATCTGCACAAACGCCTATTGCACTTTTGTCGTAAATTGATCAATCTCGACGCTCATAAAGTAGCTCCAAACGGGGTATTCCTAACAATCCGCATCAGACGGAACAAAAGGGTGGATGATGAGCAAGCATTACAAAATCCTTATACTCGGCGCCTCTTACGGCTCGCTGCTGGCAACCAAAATGTTGATGGGCGGACATGACGTCGCTCTGGTCTGCCTGCCTGCAGAAGCCGATTTGATCAATAAAGAAGGCATCCGGGTTCGAATTCCCGTCAAGGGGCGTGATGGATTGGTGGAAGTCGATTCCCGCAAATTGCCAGGCCACATTTCCGGTCTCTCGCCCGAAGCAGCCAATCCCGCCGATTATGATCTGATCGCATTGGCGATGCAGGAGCCGCAATACCGCGCGGCCGGGGTACGCGAATTGGTCGATCGCATCGCCACATCCGGTAAACCCTGCATGTCAATCATGAACATGCCGCCTCTGCCCTATCTGGCGCGCATACCGGGTATTGATGCCAATGAATTGAAGCATTGCTACACCGATCCGACCGTTTGGCAGAATTTCGATCCGCACAATATGACCCTGTGCAGCCCCGATCCGCAGGCCTTTCGCCCCCCCGAGGAGCCAACCAATATTCTTCAGGTCAGCCTGCCGACCAATTTCAAGGTCGCCAAATTCGGCAATGCCGCCTTTGACCAAATCCTCACCGATTTACAGCATGATATTGAAGCCGCCCGCTTTGATGCAGGCGATGGCCCCATCGAACTGCCTGTCAAATTGAAGGTGCATAATTCGGTTTTTGTCCCTCTCGCCAAATGGGCCATGCTGCTGACCGGCAATTACCGCTGTATTCAGGCCAATGAAATGCGCCCGATCAAAGAAGCCGTTCACTCTGATCTTGCCGCCTCCAAGGCCATTTATGCATGGGTCAATGCGCTTTGCGTCAAGCTTGGCGCCAATCCGGATGATCTGGTGCCGTTTGAAAAATATGCCAATGCCGCGCAGGGACTGGCCAAGCCTTCGTCTGCGGCCCGCGCACTGGCTGCAGGTGCCCAAAATATCGAACGCGTCGATCTGGTGGTGCAAACCATGGCACGGCTGAAGGGCGAGCACTCTGACAGCGTGGATCAAACCGTAAAACTGGTTCAATCCTGGCTGGAAAAAAACCGCTCAAAAGCCTGAATCTCGTTTTACACCTGAAACAATTCCCACCCTGCCCGAAAGCGCAGGGTGTTTTTTTGTCCTAATTGCCCCAATGCTGCATTAACCTCGTTGATGGAAGTGAATGGTAAATCGCGTCAAAAGGGCACAACCTGCCTTGCCCGTCCCGCCAAAGATTGAAATAAAGGTGGGAGCTGATCCAGTCGCGCAGCCCTAGAATAAGTATAAGCCAACCAGAAGCAGGCCTTCTAGTGTCACAAAATGACCTGACGACGACGGCAGATGATGGGAGCATCGACCGCTCCCGTGTGGCGTTTGAGCGCGCGCTAGAACTGCATGCCGGTGGCGATTATGTCAGCGCGGTCGAGCTTTATGGCGATATTTCACCCAATTCCCCTGCTTTTCATGAAGGACAGCACTTTCTCGGCATTGCGCTGCATCATCTCGGCCAATATGAGCAGGCCGTCAATTTGTTGCGATCGTCATTGGCGGCAACTGGCGGACGGATCGATTGGGCCAATAATCTGGGCAATATTCTGAACGCGCAAGGCCGCTTCGATGAAGCTGTCGACGTGTTTGAGCGCGCGGTGGCCCAAGCGCCGAACCAAGCCCTGCTCTGGATCAATCTGGGTGCGACCCAAGACCGATTGGCCCAATTTGAGAAGGCAGAACACGCCTATCAAACCGCAATCACGATTGAGCCTCAATCGCAGCAGGCTTACAGCCTGCTGTCGTCTCTTTACGAGCGGCAGAAGATGCAGATCGAGGCCGTGCGCACCTATTGTTCAGGCTATATCGTTGCCCCGCGCGAAACCACTACCCCGTATCTGCTGGGCAAGGCTTATTATGTTCTGGGACGGCTGGACGAAGCGGCGGAAGTCTATCGGCAATGGAAACAGGACGAGCCCGACAATCCGATCCCTTCCCATCTCTATGCCGCCTGCTCGCGCCATAACAATCAAGATGAGATCCCCGAGCGTTGTTCGGAAGATTATGTCAATGTCACCTTTGATGAATATGCCGACCACTTCGAGGGCAAGTTAAGCCAGCTCGATTATCGCGGACCTGCGTTACTCGAAGAGATCATGGCCCGACACTTCAGCCAAGACGCAGCACTGAATGTGCTGGATGCGGGTTGCGGCACCGGCTTATGCGCTCCGATCCTGCGGCCCTATGCCGGTCTGATGACCGGGGTTGATCTGTCCGGGTCAATGCTTGAGCTTGCCCGCCAGCGAGGGCTGTATGAAGCCTTGCATAAGATGGAAATAGGCACATTCCTCAAAAGTGTCGAGACGCGGTATGATCTGATCGCCTGCATGGACACACTGATTTATTTCGGTGTGATTGATGATCTGTTTGCGCAGTTTTCCGCCAAGATCAAACCGGAAGGCTGGTTGATTTTCACTACGGAAATCGCCCAGGACGAAACAAGATCCTATCAGCTTAACCCCAGCGGGCGCTACAGCCATACCGCCGCCTATCTGCGCACAATCATGGAAAAGCATGGATTTGAATGCCAGGTTTTTAACCCCGAAACCCTGCGCACAGAGCTTCAAGTGCCCGTCGGCGGTGTGATCGTACTGGCACAACGGCGTTAATTTTCATCAAAATCTGTTTTAACCATAATCGCCCTTGTCACATCAAAAACTTTAAGATTAAACTATTTTACGGATGGTTTTAAGGTGGAGAGTGTCATGCGCATCAAAGTCATTGGCGGCGGACCTGCTGGGCTCTATTTCTCCATTCTTGTAAAAAAATCATTTCCCCAGGCTGATATCCATGTGATCGAGCGCAATAAGGCCGATGACACTTTTGGCTTCGGTGTGGTGTTTTCCGATCAAACACTCGATAATTTCCAAAAGGCCGACCGCGAGAGCTACGAGGCCATCACCCGGGCCTTTGCCTATTGGGATGATATCGCCATCCAGGTCAGGGATCAGAATTTCCGTATCGGTGGCAACGGTTTTTGCGGGTGTTCGCGCAAGACCCTGCTGATGCTGCTGCAGGAGCGTGCCACTGGATTGGGCATCAAGCTCTCGTTCGAGCAGGAACTGACAACGATGCCGAACGAGGACGAAGCTGATCTGGTTGTTCTGGCTGACGGTTTGAATTCCTTGTTACGCGAGGCCAATCGCAGCCATTTCGGAACGCAGGTGGATTTACGCCCCAACCGCTTCTGCTGGATGGGATCGACCCGCCCGTTCGATGCCTTCACATTCTTCTTCAAAGAAACTGAATTCGGCGTTTTCATCGCCCATTGCTATCAATATGAAGCCGGTCGCTCGACCTGGGTTCTGGAAACCGATCCCGAGACCTATGCTGCTGCCGGTCTTGATGCCATGACGCAGGAGGACAGCACGGCCTTCCTCGAAAACGTGTTCAAGGACGAGTTGCAGGGGCATCGTCTGATTGCCAACCGCTCGATCTGGCGGCAATTTCCCACCATCCGCAACAAGCATTGCACGATGGATGGACGCGTGGTGCTGCTTGGAGATGCCAAATCGACGGCGCATTTCTCGATCGGTTCGGGCACCAAACTGGCGATGGAAGACGCGATCAGCTTGCATGATTGCCTCACGCGCAATCAAGGCAGGATGAAAGAGGCTTTGGCAGATTTCGAATCCGGCCGCCGCGAGGAAGTTGAAAAAACCCAGCATGCCGCCGAAGTCAGCCTCGTCTGGTTCGAGCATGTCAAACGCTTCCTCGATTTCGATCCGGTGCAATTCGCCTTCGGTTTGATGACCCGTTCCAAATCCATCACCTATGATAATCTCGCCTTGCGCGCGCCCGATTTCGTGAAACAGCTGGACAAGACATTCGCCAAACAAATCAAAGAATTGGGGCATGATATTGATGTTGACATGCCGCAAAGTCCGGCTTTCCAACCGCTGTCTTTGCGTGATGTGACGCTGCCTAATCGCCTCGTTGTATCGCCGATGTGCATGTATGCGGCCAATGATGGCGTATTGACCGATTTCCATCTGGTCCATTATGGCTCGCGGGCCATGGGCGGCGTCGGGCTCATCTTTACCGAAATGACCTGCATCAGTTCTGAAGCACGGATCACACCGGGCTGTGCGGGCTTGTGGACAGACGAACAACAGGCCGCATGGACACGGATTGTTGATTTCGTCCATCAGCAATCGGGTGCTAAAATTTGCCTGCAACTGGGTCATGCCGGCCGTAAAGGTGCGACCAGGCTGATGTGGGATGGCATGGACAGACCGTTGGAAACAGGGGCTTGGCCTCTGATATCAGCATCGCCACTGCCCTATTATCCCGAAAGCCAGGTGCCACGGGAGATGAGTCGCGCCGATATGGATCAGGTGCGCGATCAGTTTGTTGCAAGTGTGCATCGGGCCGAGGCTTGCGGCTTTGATATGGTGGAAATGCATGCAGCCCATGGCTATCTGCTGGCAAGTTTCCTATCTCCGGTTACCAATCAGCGCACGGACAATTTCGGCGGCAGTCTTGAAAACCGCATGCGTTTTCCTCTGGACGTGTTTACCGCAATGCGGGCGGCTTGGCCTGCCCACAAGCCGATGTCAGTCCGAATTTCGGCGACGGACTGGATGGAAGGCGGAATCGATGACGAGGAAGCAGTCGAGATTGCCCGTCAGTTTGGCCAAGCTGGCGTTGATCTGGTCGATGTATCGACAGGGCAAACAGCGCCACTTTCCCGCCCTGTTTATGGCAGGATGTTCCAGACACCCTATTCCGACCAGATCCGTAACGAGGCCCATGTCGCCACGATGTGCGTCGGCAACATCACCAGCATCGATCAAGCCAATACGATTGTCGCCGCAGCGCGTGCCGATCTGGTGGCCTTTGGCCGTCCGCATCTGATAGATCCCGCTTTCGCCTTGCGTGGAGCGGCGTGGTATGGAGCCGAGGTCAAGGTGCCACCGTCTTACGCACCAGGTTGGGCGCAAATCACCCGAAATATGCCGCGTGAAAAATCAGATTTAATAGAAATGAAGCTGAAAGCACGTCCGAAAAGCCACAAACCCTTATGAATTCATGAGGGAGCGCCGTACTCCTTTGCGCTCGACCACAAAAGTGCGTGGCTCGCTCGGAAAATCGGTCGGACTGCGCGGACGCACCCTCACCTGACGGATATTCCTGGAACGGGCAATTTCTGCCCGTATATCGTCCTCGCTCGACCCGATGAGCGAGGCGGCAATCTCGACCTGTTCCTCGAGATCATCTGTCAGGCCTTGGGCGGCAAACACGGCTTCCTGTACAGTCGGCAGATCAATCCTGACCCGTCGTGTCCCGTATTTGGTTTTCCAGACCGCTTCGTTGCTATTGCCCGAACCTTTACTCATCGCGCTACTCTCTAATATCCTCAAGTCAAAATTATGTCATAGCTTGGCCAAGCAACCAAGCATTATTGTGCAGCGCAGCATAGTCCAAAAGACGGGCAGATATGCGTTTTTGCAATACACACGAACAAAACAAAACAAAAAAGCGGAGCCTAAGCCCCGCTTTCGTGTCGCCCAGATTATTCAGTGAGACAGCAACACCGGCAGGCTCGCGTCAGACAAAATTTGGTCGGTGACGCCCCCAAGCACCCATTCTCTGAAGCGCGAATGGCCATAACCGCCCATCACGATCATTGATACGCCATTGGCTTTGGCCTCTTTGAGCAGCAAGGAGCCAATGTTTTGACCGCCCGACAGCATTTCACGCACATCGACCTTGCCACCATGACTGGCAATGAGGGCGGCGATGTCTTCACCGATCTGGCTTCTAGCAGGCGGGTCGATCACCGCCACAATCACCTGTTCGGCGGCCGTCAAGAAATCCATAGCATCACGCACCGCCCGCGCTGATTCACGCGAACCATTCCAAGCCACCAGAATGGATTTGGGTGATTGGGGTGGCGCCTGGGCAGGGACCGCAATCACCGGCACACCCGCTACAAACATCAAGTCGCGCGCGGCATCGGGAGTGGCCAGCACAAGATCGGCGTAATGGGCGTGGCTGGCGGCCACCAATTGCTCGTCTCCTTCTTCGCAGCGCCACTCTATCGGACATTGTGCCTTGGCGGCCTGTTGTTTGGTGGCCTCCTCAGCCTTTTTGGCTGCAGAATCCAGATAGGTCTGTTGGGACTCGATGATGCTGGGTGTCATATCAAAGCCCATACCATCAGAATAAACGGCGACAACAGGCTTGACGTAGAGAGCGGCCACTTTGGCCTGGTGCCTTTCAGCAACGGCAAAAGCCATGCGCAAGCAGGCATTGTCTTCTTCAGCAGCAGAAACAATCACCAGCACATTTTTAATCGACATATCATGCCTCCACGCTTGAGCCGGGCATCAAGCCCGCCTTTATGAGATAAGCTAGAGTGTTCCACTCCCCGTCGATACAGGCATTGATGCAAATCAATCACTCAAAAACGCAATCGCCGGCTGGAGGGCTGCAATTACAGAACCAAATGAAATCCTCAAAAAGACCATCCATTCCAGCCTGCATCAATGCCGATCATTATCCCCTAAACGAAAGCCCGCCATCCACATCAACAACCGTACCGCTGACATACCCGCATGATGGCGAGGCCAAAAAAGCCGCCATATTGGCAATTTCTTCGGGCTCGATCATACGCCCCAGCGGACGGTCGGCAGGCACCTCCTCCCACCGGCTTTCATCGCCCCATAGTTCCTTTGCTTTGGCCTTGGAGAGAGTGATCATCCGGTCGGTTTTGGTGGGAGACGGATTGATGCCAAACACCCGCACGCCCCAATCAACCGATTTTCCCCCGATAGCCGAGGTAAAGGCCATCAAAGCAGCATTGCCTGTGGCACCGCAGATATAATCGTAACGCGGATTGCGTCCTGCTGAACCGATGATATTGCAGATGATGCCGCTTTGACGGGCCTTCATATCGGCCAGATAGAGCTGGGTAAGATGGATATAGCCCATCACCTTCAAGGCCCAGGCCTGTTCCCAGCGGGCCATCGACAGATCAAGCAAACCGCCGCCGGGGATCGCCCCGGCATTGTTGACGAGAATATCGACATCCCGCACCAGATGAAACACGCGCTCGCGCTCCTGATCTTGTGACAGATCGGCAGGCACGATGTTCACTTTATCCGGGGCTTTGAGGCTGGTCCTTGCCTGTTCGAGGCGCTCGGCATCGCGCGACACCAGCGTCACCGAACAGCCCGAATCCAGAAAGACCTGCGCGCAAGACAGCCCGATCCCTTTGGACCCTCCAGTGATGAGGACGTGACGGTTTGAAAGATGAAGATCCATAATGGCACCCTTAACGAGCTGGACTGGTTTCAGAAGGACAGGCTTGCCTGTACCAATCGCAAATGTCCGCACCGGTGGTAAAAATCGTGTTTTTGCTGGCCATCAGAAGATCAAGCATCCCGGCCATCTCGTGAATGCGATGCGGCACAGCGATCAGATGCGGATGAAGTCCAATCGCCAGCACGCGCACGGTATCGTGGCTTTCCTGCTCGAATTGCTCGAGGGTGAAAGCCAGTCGCTTGAGCATTTCGCCCGTAGCATGACGCTCGATGGCATAAATAATGGAGTCGTTGATTTCGATATTATAGGGCATGGACAGCAGTGGTCCTGCACTGGTGGTCATCCAGTTGGGGACATCATCAACCACCCAATCGCAGACATAATCGAGGCCAGCCGCCTTCAGCACATCGGGCGTATCAACCGTTTCACGCAAACCGGGTGACAGCCACCCACGCGGACGCTTGCCGGTAAAGCCCTCGATCTTGTCCAGACAGGCGCGCACCAAAGCCGCCTCCCCGCCCTCAACATGATTGGTCGCCTTTTGGTGCATGCCATGGCCGATAAATTCCCATCCTGCATCACGCATGGCTATGGCAGCTTGCGGATAGGCATCAATGACCCCTGCATTGAAACTGGTGGAAGCGGCCAACCCGCGCGAGGTAATCAGATCCAGCAAACGCGGCATGCCTGCACGCATTCCATAATCGGCCCACGAAAAATTGGGGACATCGGGGATTGTTTCTCGTCCATGCGGTGGGGTAATCATGGTCCGCGGCATGGCATGATCAAATTGCCAATGTTCGACATTGACCACCAGATGCACCAAAATGCGCTTACCCTGCATCGGCGGCAATTTGGGATGTTCGGAGGACATCACATAGGGAATCCGGGGATTAGCCATCAATCACACTCCTTTTTCAATGCAGATCATGGGCGCCACGCATTTCAGCCATGATCTGGGCCTTAAAGTGGGTAAACTCACTATTGGTCAGATCATCAATCGAACGCGGACGGCGTAAATCGATGGGAATTTCCTTGATGATGCGGCCTGGTCTGGCAGTCATCACGCATACACGGTCGGCCAGCAAGATCGCCTCGTCAATATCATGCGTGACGAAAAGGACCGTTGTTTTCAGCCTTTGCCATACTTCCAGCAGCAATTGCTGCATCGACAGGCGCGTCTGGGCATCGAGCGCACCAAACGGCTCGTCCATCAACAAGGCTTTGGGCTGCATCACAAGAGCGCGGGCAATGCCGACACGCTGCCGCATCCCGCCCGATAGCTGGACAGGCAGTGCCTTGTGAAAAGCCTCCAGCCCGACAATTTTCAGAATATCATGGGCGCGGGGCTCGTATTCGTTGCGCATCAAACCCTGAACCTTGGGGCCGAACACCACATTATCCCACACAGTCAGCCAGGGCAGCAGCGAGGCTTCCTGAAACACCACGCCGCGATCCGGACCCGGGCGGGAAACGGCCTGCCCGTGAAACAGCATTTGGCCTTCGGTCAACTTTTCGAAACCCGCGACGAGATTGAGCAAGGTGGACTTGCCGCAGCCGGAGGGACCAAGCAAAGCAACAAATTCGCCCTCGGCCACTGTAAAATCGACCTGTTCGAGTGCACGCACACCCTGTGCGCCGCCATAGACTTTCGAGACTTTTGAAAAGCTGATCATCGTCATGGCCCTGCTTATGCGTCAAAAGATTGCAGGCGACGCCAGCGCAGCGCCCAGATTTCGATAGAAACAATCAACAGATCGGACATGAACCCCATCAAGCCGATCGAAACCATATCGGCTATCACGATATCCATCCTCCCGACATAATAGGCATCCCACAAGACGTAGCCCAGACCGGATTTGACAGCCACCATCTCGGATACGATCACCGCGGTCCAAGCGATACCCAGACCGATCCGCAGACCTGTAAAAATCGACGGCAAAGCCGCAGGCAGCACCACTCGGGTCAAGACATCGCGCTGTCCAGCCCCCATCATCAGCGCGGCCCTAATCCAGTTTTTATCCACATCGCGCGTGCCCTGGGTCGTGTTGATGACAATGGGATAAAACGCGCCAATGGTGATCAGAAACACCGCGCCAAAATCGCGGATACCGAAAATGGCAATGGAAATCGGCAGCCATGCCGTAATCGGCACAGGCCGCAACCACTGGATCGTCGGATCGATCATCGATGACGCCAGCTTGGACCAGCCGATGATCATGCCAATCGGCACACCCACCGCAATCGCAATCGCAAAGCCATAAACCACCCGTCCGGCTGAAAACCACAAGCTTTGCGTCCATGTGCCGATGTAGGGATTAAGACCAAAGGTCGAGGTGCCGAAAGCCCATTTCATCCATGCCGCCCAGACACGGTCAGGGGTCGGCAAGGCGCCACCGGCGATTGCACCGTCATTGCCTGCCAATTGCCACAAACAGACCAGCGTGACAGGCAGAACCAGCGCCAACACGGTTTTGCGCAATCGTTCCCACAGGTGAACCGGAACCACAGGCCCCGCTTTGCTCTCGGCTTTCGGCATCATACCCCCCGCAAAAGCCCGATGGATCGGGTAAGTCGCTGGCGGACGGGATAACCTGTCCGCCAGATCGTGGTGCTTATTTCTTCATCGCTGCATCAAGGAAGCTGGCATCCCAATATTTATCAATGTCGGCGGAGACATCTTTAGGGATAACACCGAGTTCATTGAAAGCTTTGGCCTGACGCTTGATCTGGTCAGGGGTGATAACTGGACCGAGCTTGATCACCTTGGCGACTTCAGCTGACACATCGGCCTCAAGACCCGTCAACTGGGCAATGGCAGCGCCGAATTTGGCCGGTGAAGCCTCAAGCTCTTTCATCTTGGCGACATAGGCATTCACCACACGCTCAACAGCCGCGCGCTTGGTTGTCGCAATCTCCTTGGTGGCCGCCAGCATGCCCAATTCGGCACCGACGGATTTAGAGATCGAGTAATCCAGGTTTTTGGCGAAATAGCCGTAACCCTTCATGACAGGGATCGATTCAAACGGCTCCCATGTCACGATGGCATCGACCTCGCCTTTTTCCAGTGCAGCATCGAAATTGGCGCCCCCGCCCTGAATATTGACCGAATTGAAGGAGTTATAGGCAATACCCTTCTCGGTCAGCGTTGCAGCGAACTGGAACCAGACAGCCGATCCGGGGGCAATAGCGATTTTTTTGCCTTTGATATCTTCCCATGAGTCAAACTTCAGACCCTTTTTGGCAATCACATATTTGGGAGAAGAACCAACGCCCATGATGCCGACCAGATTGGTGGATCCGTTGGCCAGAGCGATCGCCAGATCGGCAGGGCCGATGGATGCGACATCGAGCGATCCGGCCAGCAAAGCGGTACGGGCATCGGCGTAGCGGGCAAATTCGACCAGCTTGATGTCGACGCCCTGCTTTTTAAGATCGTCGGCGATTAAAATCATCGGTGCCAGATGACCGACCTTCTGATAGCCCACCGTCAGACTGACCGGTGGATTCAGGGCTGCCGTTTGTGCAAATGCGACGGCAGGAAGTGCGCTGGCCATTGAGAGGGCCAGAGTAGCCTTGAGAATGCTTCGACGCTTCATCTTGATCATCCTATCCTTAGTTGCCCCACTATGATCCGTCTATTTCCCTTTGAAAACCGGATCCCGTTTGTCCCGAAAAGCTGTTTGGCCTTCCAGATAATCCGCACTGGCAAAGGCTTGGCTGACCAAGGCATCGACAGCACTGATGTCCCGTGCGTTTTCATTCCGCGTGAGTTCAATCAAAGCCCGTTTCGTGGCTTTCAAGGTTAAAGGCGCATTGGCAGCAATCCGCGCCAGATAGGCGGCAGCCTCCTGCTCGAAATGCTCATGGGTGAACAACGCATTGACAATGCCCATGCTTTTGGCCTCATCCGCGCCGATGATCCGCGCGCTCAACAGCAAATCCGACACCGGTCCCATACCGAGCTTGCGCACCAGCAATTCGGTTGACTTAAACCCATAGCCGAGCCCGAGACGGGCAGCAGGAATCCGGAAGCGTGCATCGTCACGGGCAATCCGCAAATCGCAACACAAGGCCAAACCGAAACCACCGCCAAAGCAAATACCGCGAATAACCGCGATAGTCGGCTTCGATACTTCCGCTAAAGCCCGATTGCCCGCTTCCACCGCCTTGTCATAATGGACAACGGCCTCAGCGCCCGATCGGTTCTCGCCGAACTGCGAAATATCCGCCCCCGCACAAAAGGCCCTTTCACCCTCGCCTTCCAGAGAAATGCACACGATGGCGGGATCTTGTTCGGCTCTTGCCAGCAATTCGGGCAGGCTTTCCCACATGTTCAGGGCCATCGCATTCATGCGCTGCGGCTGGTCGATGATCAGACGCGCCACCGCTCCCTCAACCTCGTAACGGATGCTACGGGCTGGCGGCTGGATCGGGGCAGATTGGGGATCGCTCATCCTCATTCCTTTATTTCAAACAACTTGCCTCTGGTTCAAACAACTTGCGCCTGCCGCAAACGGGAAATGCTGTGGTCATCATACCCCGCCTCTCGCAACACATCATCGGTTTGTGCGCCTTTGGCAGGTAAAGGATACATCATTGCCGCCGGTGTGCGCGAAAGAACCAACGGCTGCGCCACCAGTTCGATCTCGCCCAAATCCGGATGGACCAGGGCCTCCGCCATTTTGAGATGCTGGACCTGCGGATCCGCAAACACCTCGTCCATCTTATAAATCGGACCGCACGGGACGCCGTGGCTCTCCAGGAGTGCCAACCAATGGGCCGAGGTTTCGGTGGCAAAAATCTCGGCCAGAACCGGCATCAACTGTTTACGGTGCTTGAATCGCTCGGTCTGGGTCAGGTAAGCGGCATCGGCCGCCAGATCGGGCCGCTCTATTGCAGTGCACAGCGCCTGCCACTGCCCGTCTCCACCCACGCCGATATTGATAAAACCATCGACGGTCGCCAAAACGCCCATCGGGGTGGAATAAGGATGATCATTGCCCGCTTGCGGCGGGACAGCATGGTCAACAAGCCAACGCGCAGCCTGAAAATCACATACGGCAATCTGGGCCTGCAACAGGGATGTGTGCACCCATTGGCCGAGGCCGGATTTTTCACGCTCGGTTAAAGCCACCAGAATACCAGTCGCGGCATAAAGCCCGGCTGACGTATCTGCCACGGCAATGCCTGCACGCACCGGACCCTGTTCGGGCAGGCCTGTAACCCACATCAAACCTCCCATGCCTTGCGCAATCTGGTCAAATCCGGCCCGGTTTCGATAGGGTCCGTCCTGCCCGAAGCCGGAAATAGAACACAAGATAATCCTCGGATTGACAGCTTTGAGGGACAAGTAATCAATTCCCATCCGGTCTTTGACATCGGGGCGGTAATTTTCGACCACCACATCGGCCTTGCGCACCAGATCCAGAAACACCGCCAAACCTTCCGGCTTTTTCAGATTTAGGGTGATGGACCGCTTGTTGCGATGCAGGTTCTGCATATCGTAGCCAAGACGCGGACCGGACATCCCCTCATTCGGATCAACCCCGTCAGGTGCCTCGATCTTGATCACATCGGCCCCGAAATCAGCCAGAATCCGGCAGCATGTCGGCCCTGCCCTCACGCGTGTCAGGTCAAGCACGCGCAAATGATCCAAAGCGGTCGGCTTAGTCGGACTGGTCATGATGAAATAGTACCCGCACGGTCGTAATGAGTGGAAAGGGAATCAGTAAGATCACCGCGCAAAACCTGCAACTGTTTGGCCAGGGACAACAAAGCGCGGTCGGAGCCTTTCGGCCCGACAATCTGCATAGCCATGGGCAAACCACGCCCGTCAAGGCCCATCGGCACAGCCACGGCGGGCCAACCGAGCCCGTTCACAAAGCGGGTAAATTCCGACAGTGCATAAAGGTGACGCGGTGCAAAATCGGCATGGCCTTGGGTGCAGGCGGTCACAGTCGGCGTTGTCACAGGCATAACCGGAAGCAGCAGGCAATCATGATCGGCAAACAGCCTGTCCGACCATTCCTCATACAAACGGCCAAGCACTTCACGGGCATGCACAAGATCGGCATCAGAGATCGAAGCGCCTTTTTGCAAACGCCTGGCCAGTTCCGGTGGCAACACATCCTTGGTGAACAACGAGGCAAACGAGCGATAGGCCTCTCCCTGCAACAGCTGGAAAACCGGCCCATCGGCTTGGGCTAATAAAGACCTGATCGCGACGTCTCCAGTACCGATGGTCAGCGCATGCACCATCCGGATGGTACGATCAAACATCGCGGCAATCTCAGGATCGCAACCGTCCATCAGATCAATGGCTATGGCCACACGATTGACCTGCTGCACCTCGGGAGCAAACAGGCCCGCCACCACATCAAGCAAAGCGACATCACGGGCCATAAATCCCAGACAATCGAGCGACGGCGCCAAGGGCATCACGCCGGCAAGCGACAACAGCTCGTAAGTGGGTTTCCATGAGGCCACACCCGTGCAGTGGGCCGGTATTCTTAAGGAGCCTGCCGTATCGGATCCGACGGCCAGATCAACCAGCCCTGCCGCCACGGCCACCGCCGAACCCGAACTCGAACCGCCACAAACATAATTGCTATTCCACGGATTGAACGGTCTGGTGCCGTCATGATTGGAACCGGACGGCTCATAGGCCAGAGCGGTCAGAGTGGTAAATCCGGCAAGCGAAGCCCCCGCCTCGACCAGACGCCTCACCACCGGCGAGGACGGGCCGAGATCATCGAAGGGGGCAGAGGCCAGACCGCACAACGGCACCCTATCCCCGAATACCAGCAAATCCTTGACGGCAAGCGACACATCGGCCAAAGCCCTTTGCCCGGGCATTGAACCCGTCCCCTCAGGCATTCGGGCAACAAAAGCACCGAACGGGTCTAAACCGTTCACACCTGCATCGATCACCGAGAGGGATCCCGCGGGATTGCCCATGGGATTGGGAGAAAGTGGCAGTTTCGGTCTGGTTGATCCGCTGGCTGCCATCGTCATCCCTCAGTAAGAGCGCGGTAGGCCGAGCACATGCTCGCCGACATAGGCCAAAATCAGATTGGTCGAAATTGGCGCGACCTGATAAAGGCGGGTTTCTCGGAACTTGCGCTCCACATCATATTCCGCAGCAAAGCCGAACCCGCCATGGGTCTGCAAACAGGCATTGGCAGCTTCCCATGACGCATCTGCGCACAGCATTTTGGCCATGTTGGCTTCTGTACCATAGGGTAGCCCTGCATCATGCAAAGCTGCAGCCTGATAGCGGATCGCATCGGCAGCTTTGGTGGCAATGTGGGATTTGGCAATCGGGAACTGGATACCCTGATTTTGTCCAATCGGCCGATCGAACACAATCCGCTCCTTGGCATAGGCGGCAGCCTTGTCGATGAACCAATAGGCATCACCGATACATTCGGCAGCAATCAGAACACGCTCTGCATTCAATCCTTCGAGAATGATACGGAAGCCTTTGTTCTCCTCGCCGATCATATTCTCGGCAGGCACTTCCAGATCATCAAAAAACACTTCATTGGTTTCATGATTGACCATGTTGCGGATGGGCCGCACCGCCATGCCCTTGTTCATCGCCTCGGCAATATCAACAAGAAATACCGATAGGCCCTCAGATTTTTTGCGGACCTGATCAAGCGGCGTGGTACGGGCCAGCACGATCATCAAATCGGAATGTTGCACGCGGGAGGTCCAAACCTTTTGCCCGTTGAGGACGAAATGATTGCCGCGACGGGTGGCGGTGGTTTTGAGCTTGGTGGTATCGGTCCCCGTGGTCGGCTCGGTCACCGCCATAGACTGCATCCGCAATTCGCCGGCAGCAATGCGCGGCAGATATTTCTTTTTCTGTTCCTCGGACCCTGCTCTCAGCAAGGTCGACATATTATACATCTGACCATGGACGGCACCCGAATTGCCACCCGAACGATTGATCTCTTCCATGATGATCGAGGCCTCGGTCAGTCCGAGCCCGGCACCGCCATATTCCTCGGGGATCAAAGCAGCCAACCAACCCGCCTCCGTAAGCGCTTTGGCAAAGGCTTCGGGATAACCGCGCTCCTCGTCAATCTCGCGCCAATAGGCTCCATCGAACTTGCTGCACAAAGCCGCAACAGCATCGCGCAAATCTTTGTGGTCGTCATAGAGAGGGATTGATATCGGCACGGTGTCATCCTCTTGTCATCTTAGCCAGACTAGAGGGGATTTTTGTCTTTTGGAAATAAGAAAAGAACGCAGGCAGATTTCTAATTTTAAGAAACCATACTTAGAAATCGATACCGCATAGAGCATTGAGCAAACGCTTGGTTGGCGGGGCAATGTCATGGCCCGCATGAACGCCTATATCAATGTGGCGAATGGCCCAATCCTCCTCGAGCCGGATCAGGGAAAGCCCCAGAGCGGAAGCAAGCGGACGCAGCGCTTCTTCGGGCAGAATCCCGATGCCCAATCCACTGCGGATCATCTGGCACATGACCTCGAAAGTCCGCACCTGCACGCGGGTTTTGAGATAGCGGCCCTGCTCGCGGGCTTTTTCGGCCATCAGGCGATAAATAGCCGAACCGACTTCGAGCGCCACGAAATCATCATTCAGCAGATCCCTGAACCGTACAGATTCCTGTTCGGCCAATCGGTGGGCCGGATAGACAGCCAAGGATAAACGATCCTGCGCATAGGGCCAGACCTGCAAGCCGCTGGTCGGAACTCCACGGATAAAAACACCCAAATCAGCTTGCCCGCGTGCCATTTGGCTGATGGTTTCGCCAGAAGGCCGTTCTTCCAGATCAATACGGATATCGGGATGGCTATGGACAAATTCTGCGAGATCGCCCGCCAGGCGGTGCACAAGTGCCGATGAGGAGGCAGAGACCCGCACCCGCCCCCTGACGCCCGAATGATGCTCGCTCATACTGGCTGCCAACCCGTCAGCCAAACGCAAGACGCTTTCAGCATAGCGCAGCGTGGTCAGGCCCGCCATGGTCGGCTCGACCCCGTGCGCCATGCGCGTGACCAATGCCGCTCCGACTTCGTCCTCTAGCAGACGCAAGCGGCGGCTGGCAGCAGAAATAGCCAGATTGAACTGCTCTGCTGCCCGGCTGACACTGCGCAAATGGCAAATGGCCACGAAAAGACGCAATGATTGCAAATCATGATGGTAAAGCGACATGGCCCGATCTCCACAACCCGCTGTGTCAGCGGCGCTTATCTCTGAAATCATCATAGGGGCGCGAGGCCGCAGCACGGCGCTTCCAGTTTTCGGTGTAGGCCTTGGCCAATTGCGGCTCCTGTTTGATGACGAGCACGTTTTCGGCATTGCGCTCCTGGGCTGCTTTGGTGAAATTGAAGCTGCCTGTAATCACGTCCATCCCGTCAAGCACCATGACTTTATTATGGGCGATAGCCGGCTTGTCATCAATCAGCACGGCGATGCCATGATTGGTCAAAAAAGTCGCCGCTGAATAACGCTCCTGCTCATTGGATTTATCAAGGATTGCCCTGACATCCAGCCCGCGCTGCTTGGCTTGGCCCAAAGCCGAAATAATCGGCTCAGAGGTGAAACTGTAGGCCTGGACCAGCACGCTGGATTTGGCATTGTTGATCTGCTGCACAATCAAACTGGTGCAATCCTCGCCGGGGGTAAAACAGGTCCTCAGCTCTGCCGCATCAACAGCAGAACCTGATTGTAAACCCGCACACACGCCTAACACCCACAACAAACGCATCATTACCGGACGCAACATGACCATGATCCTTACGCACAACCAAAAACAAACGCATGCACAGCTGCACAACTCTAACTGATTCAAAGTCGTTCACAGCGAGAATTATTCTCGCATTGACTGCTGCATGTCAGTCAATTTCGATTATGATGCACAAGCGATTAACCCGAACATTCACCCGCTAGCTGGTTGCAATGGCTGTGCCATGGCGCCCCTGCCAACTGTTAGGTCATATCCATGACAAATTCCGTCGTTACAGATCCTGCCAACACCGATGTGCTGAACATGTACAATGCCTCTATCCCTCCGATGGTTCTCGGGCTCAAGAGCCTGCAGGCCATCCTGGACAAGGCCGAACACCATGCCACCGAGAACAAGATCGATCCTTCGGTGGTCCTTAACTACCGTTTGGCGGCTGACATGTTTGCCCTGACACGCCAGGTTCAGCTGACAGCCGACTTTGCCAAAGGCTGCGCCGCCCGACTGGCCGGTGTCGATGTGCCAAAATTTGAAGATACCGAAGCCTCGTTTGCCGAGTTGAAAACCCGCATCACCAAGACGCTGGATTTTATCGCCAGTGTTGATCCCCATGCGATTGCCGGATCGGAAACCCGCGACATCACCATCCCGGTCGGTGGTCAACCCAAGGTGTTCAAGGGCATGGCTTATCTAAACGGTTTTGCGGTTCCCAATTTTTATTTCCACGCCACCGCCGCCTATGCGATTTTGCGCCATATCGGCGTCAAAATCGGCAAACGTGATTTTCTGGGATGGAATTGATCTTTTGCAGCAAAGGCGACTGGCCCGAGCAGGTATGATGGATGATCAGGCCGCGCTATTTCCGGCATGAAACATGACCGTTGCTTTATGTGGCCAACAAAAAAACCAGATGCCCACACACAAAGAGCGGCATCTGGTTTATACTTCAATAACAATATCTTATCGCAAAAAACTCATGCGATTTTAAGGTCGGAATTGGACTGGATCGGCATGTTGCGAATCCGTTTTCCTGTTGCCGCTGCAATCGCGTTCAGCACAGCGGGTGCAGCGACAAAAATGGTGGGTTCGCCGACACCGCCCCAGAAATCGCCTGAGGGCATGACAATCGACTCCACCTTGGGCATTTGTGCCATCCGCAGCAGCTCGTAGGTGTCAAAATTCTGTTGCTCGACCATCCCGTCCTTGATTGTGATTTCACCATAGAGCAATGCAGATAGGCCGTAGGCAAAAGAGCCGTCTATCTGCGCCTCGATCTGTTGCGGATTGACGGCATGTCCGGGATTGGTTGCCGCAACAATGCGATGCACTTTAACCTTCTGGTCGACAATCGACACTTCGGCACAGGCGGCTACATAGCTGCCGTAGCCCATATGTTGTGACAAGCCGCGGAAAATACCCTTGGGCGCGGGTTTGTCCCAACCAGCCTTTTCAGCCACTGCGTTCAGAACAGCCAGATGTTTGGGACTGTTGCGCAACATCTTCTGGCGGAAAGCAAGTGGATCCTGTCCAGCCGCCACAGCCAATTCATCGATAAAACATTCGAGATAAAGCGCATTCTGGTTGTTGTTGACCCCACGCCAATAGCCCGCAGGCAGCGGTGGATTGCGCATCGCGTGATCGATCAGCAGGTTGGGGATAGAATAACCGAACACGCCTTCATTGCCATCCGGATTCAACCCCTGAAATGTCGAGGGATCACGCCCGTTTTGCAAGCGCGAGGGATTGATGCTCGAGAGGATCGACTGGCCGGAAATCCGCATATGCATGGCCGTCACATTGCCCTGTGCATCCAGACCTGCGGTCAGCTTGCATTGGGTAATTGGATGATAATGGCCGTGCAACATATCCTCTTCACGTGACCAGATCAGCTTGACCGGCACATTCGGCATCTGTTTGGCAATCAGCACCGATTGACGCACATAGTCATGGCTGACCGCCCGACGACCAAATCCGCCACCGAGCATAAGGCGCGTGACATCGCATTGGCCGACCGGAAGGCCGGAGGCTTCCACCACCGTTTCCAAAGCCGCTTCGCTGTTCTGGCTCGATGTCCAGACATCGCAGCGCGAGCCGGTATACAAGGCCGTCGCATTCATCGGTTCCATCGTGGCGTGGTGCTGATAGGGGAAGCTGTAAGTTGCTTCCACCGTCTTTGCGGCCTGCGCCAGCCCCACCTTCACATCCCCCGCCTGATTGCCGACAAAAGCCTCCTTGGCGGTCAAGCCCTCTTTCAAAGTGGCTGCAATATCCGCACTTGTGAGCTTGGCATTCGGCCCCTCATTCCAGACGATCTCGACCTGTTCGAGTGCCGATTTGGCTTGCCACCACGTATCGGCGATCACTGCCACACCTTTGCCATCCACAGCGACCACTTTTCTAATACCGGGCTTATTGGCAATTTTTGAGGCGTCGAAACTTTTCAGTGAACCGCCGAAAATCGGGCAATTGGTGATGGCTGCATTCAGCATGCCGGGCATGGTGAAATCCATGCTGTAGATTTGCGACCCATCGACCTTGGCCACCGTATCAAGGCGCGGCAAAGGCTTGCCGGCAATGGTCCAGGTTTTCGGGTCTTTCAGCACGATGTCCTTCGGCGGTTCCATCGTGGCAGCCAGCTCGGCCATTTTACCATAAGTCGTCCGGCGATTGCTGGCCTTATGGATGATCACACCCTTATCTACCGAACATTCAGAAGTCGGTACATTCCATGATTTGGCAGCAGCAGCCACCAGCATCATCCGCGCACTGGCTCCGCCCTTGCGGACATAGAGGTGGGAATCACGGATGCCACGGCTGCCGCCGGTAGCATAATTACCCCACACCCGCCCCCGCGCCGCATTCTGTCCCGGGGTCGGCTGTTCTGTGGTCACCTTCGACCAGTCACATTCCAGCTCCTCGGCCACCAGCTGCGCCAATCCGGTCAGGGTGCCCTGCCCCATTTCCTGCCGGGCAATACGAATGATCACGCTTTCATCCGGCTTAATCACGACCCATGCATTCACTTCGGGTGCTGGTGCAGCGGCCTGGACATGCGGGATATGGAAACCAAATGAAAATGCCCCCATCACCAACGAGGTCTGCACCAGAAAGCCACGACGCGAAGGGGTTGCAAGTGCCGATTGTAATTGAGATGTATTGGTCATGCTCTCTCTCCCTTACGCTTTTTTGGTGAGTAAAGCGGCGGCATGTTTAATGCCAGCACGAATACGGTTATAGGTTCCGCAACGGCAGATGTTGGTCATCGCCTCGTCGATCTCGGCATCGGTTGGGTTCGGCGACTTCGAGAGCAAGGCTGAAGCAGCCATCAACTGCCCCGATTGGCAATAACCGCATTGCGGCACATCCAGTTCGATCCAGGCCTTTTGCAAGGCATGCAGCTTACCGCCTGCCCCCAGAGCCTCGATGGTGATAATGGATTGGCCATCCTGCAGCGCAGACAAAGGCAGCGAGCAGGAGCGCACCGGCTCCCCATCGATATGGACCGTACAAGCCCCGCATTGAGCGACGCCGCAACCATATTTGGTGCCCGTCAGCCCCAGATCACGCAAAACCCACAAAATCGGTGTATCGGGATCAGCCGAAACAGTCTGTTTGATCCCATTAATAACAAGTTGAGCCATTGCCTTCACTCCCTTTTGAGTATCCTCACCGGAGCATTGCCCTATCGGTGTCCGTCCATGCACAAGACAGGGCACCCGAAATGCTCAAGATCAAAACCAGCCAGACACATCAACAAAATATAATCCATACTTGACAATAAGTGCTGCGCGCCGTCAAACCCCTTTCTGGCTTTTTTGGAGTTGTTTTTATGGCGCGTTTCGAAATTTTCAAACAGTTGCGGAATTACGAGGAGCGTCTTGATAATATCTACGGCAGTTCAACCATTTTCAACAAAAGTGCCGATGGCTTTACAAGCCTCGAAAGCTCGGTGGTGTTTTTGTCGAATTGCCAGCACACAAAAATTGACAGCGTCCGGCAAGAAAGCAACAAATTCATTGAATTGCTCAAGACCCGCCCGCTCAATGTCTGCCTGACCAACGAGCAATATGATGCGAATCTGATGTTCGAGATCACCAAGGATTATGTGATGCTGCTCGTCTCGGTCTCGGATGCCACCTACCAGAATTTTGTCGCCTCCATCAATGCCTGGAAATATGTGGTGTTTACCGTCGAAGGTGATTTCAGAGGCTTTGACGACAAAAATGGCCCGATTTCTTTGATCGGTCCGCACGGCTCTTCAGCTGCGGGACGGCTCGACCTCAACTCCCTGAACATCATCTTCAAAGATGTCAAAATAGAAATCGCAGACGATCAGGACCTCTATGCCCGTACTTAGTCCTTTCCCTTTTTCTGCTGCGGGAGTAAAAAAAATAAGGTTGTTGGAGATTCGGGTATGAGTAGTGACGATTACAAACGCGGCTATGCTGCAGGCTTTGGTGATGCCATAGAAGTCGCGCAAAAAGCTTTGGCTAAAATCGGCCATGCGGCCTCAGAATCCTACAACAATGAACACTACCACAATGACCATCCCGAGTGGGGCGACCATGAATGCACGGTCTGCGGCATGGTCACCAGAGGGATTGTGTGGCCTAGCTGTGATCATTCCGCATGTCCGCATCCCGATCCGGTGATCGAATATCCCGGCAATCTCGACCGCTGAGGGACCAGCGCTGAAATCAGGCACCTGCCTGGTCTGGTTTACTGGCTTTAATTTCCAGCCAGCAGATCGCGATCCCTGCAAGCGAGATAATGGCACTGCCAACAATGGTCAGCAAATCGGGAAGATTGTTGAACACCATATAGCCGTAAAACACAGCAAAAATGATTTGCAGATAATGAAACGGAGCAATCACGCTGGCCTTGGTGATGCGCAAGGCGCGTGCAACAGCATAGTGGCCACACCCGCCAATCACGCCTAACGAGCCCATCAGCGCCATATCGGTCAGGCTTTCCGGCGTTTTCCATGAAAACGGCACGATCGCACTCATGACCAGCGATCCAATAATACCACTATAGATAACTGTTGTTTCCGGTCTGTCGAAACGCGACAATTTGCGGGTCATAATCTGATAGAGAGCATAGAGCAGCGCACTCACGACCACCAGTAAAGAGCCGACATGGAACACGTCTGTGCCCGGCCTGATCACCAGCACAGCGCCCATAAACCCGCAAATCACGCAAAGCACCCGAAACAGGCTGGTTTTTTCACCAAGCATCGGTATCGCCAAAACGGTCACCATCAACGGCCCGACAAAGGTAATGGCCGTTGCCTCTGCCAAAGGAATGATTATGACCGACTGGAAAAACAGATATGTCGACAGGAACAGCATCGCAGACGCCAGCAGTTGGTATTTCAATCTCTTGCTGCGCAAAATATCCAGACCGTATTGCGGAACAAAGAGAAAACTCACAAATACAAGATGCGACACAATCCGGATCCAGATGACCTGCTCCATCGGATAGAGAGTGCCTAGGTATTTGGCTGTCCCGTTCATAAATGGAAACAGAACGGCGGCCGTGCACATCAACAAGATCCCGCGCAAAGCAGGATTGGCTTTCAAGCCTACAAGAAGAGCATGCACGAGGGGTCCGATCCCTTGGTCACTAAAGCCCGATCACGCTGCCCGTCATTCGGCTCGAACACAAGGCTGAAGCCCCCTTAAAACCGTCCGAACAGGTATGCAGTCAAGGCAGGGCGCGGACCAGAATTCAACCGACATAATAAAAAAAGCTATAAATTGCCTTGTCTCGCAAAACCAGACAGTGGTTAACCGTCTTGCTATCAAGATATTTTTAATTTTACAACCTGTGGTATGTGCAATTATCATCGCATCACATGTTGAGAACCTGATTGATATAAAGGCATCGGCTTATGGGTAGTTATATCATCAAACCGCAACGACAACATACGTATCTATTTGTCTATGCGGACAAGCTGTCTCCGATCAAATTTTCCATGATCCAAGAACAAACCCATGCCCGTATCATGACTTTTATTGATTATCCATTTCTCCCCAAAATACTGTATACATTATTTCCTCAACTCGCAGATCAGCCGATGGCGGTTTATTTCGTCGAGGGCATCAAAAATCCGCAGCGGATGACAGAATGCACGCCTCTGCCGCTTTTTGGAGCGCATGTCAGGTTTAGCGATTTCAATCTCGTGATGCGCGAAATTTCAAATACCATCGACAGGGTGGTCGATTCCAACAATAAAGATGATCTCTATCTGCTTAAAAAAGATTTACGCACCTATTTAGCCGAGATCAACGCGCTGGATGTGATTTCCAATAAAATCAAATATGACGACGACAGCATGCTTCCCCATTATGCCGATATTATCAAACTTATGTATGATGATTGGCAGATCGATATTTACCGCAAATATCAGCGCAATTAATTTTTTGCCGGTCAATCGATTGTTTCCAAGCGGTTCGATCAGGTTGCCGGCTGACAGCGATGCCATGTTTCAGGCGCTGTTGTCTCGCCATTCGCGCGGATTTTAACGCCCACCATTGTTGTTTCACCCATCAAACGCAGATGGATGCGCGTCCCATTTTCTGGATGGTCTGCCGAGGGAACAGGCCAGTCGGCGATAAAATTATGGCGGCTATACTGTCCGGTGCTGACCGTGCGCTCGACGATCAATTGCGATCCCTGAATGGTCAGCATCAGCGCTTCCCGAACGCTGCACCATGTGCCATCGATCGAGTCCGCCTTGGCGATGCCTGGCAAGACCAGCCATACACTTAAGGCAAAGCCTATCCGTTTAAAGAACCGTTTGGGTTGATGGCACCGGAAAGTGGAACTTGTCATCATGAGCTCCCGCCTGTCAAACACCCGATACAGAGATGATAAGGCATAGATTACTTGAGTTCTCGAACCGATGGCAAGCCTCCGAATGCCAGAAAGGCTAATAGGCGTTCCTTTGCCGCTATGCTAGCCTCGTGATCAATGGCGCTGCTTGTTGCAGTTATGGATCGGATAGCCCATGCGTTTGCACTTTCACGGAGCTTGTCGTGCCGTCACCGGATCGTGTTTTCTGATTGAAAGCGGTGAACACAAGGTGCTCGTCGATTGCGGGATGGTTCAGGGCTCGAAAACCGAGCGCGAATTGAACTATCGCGCTTTTCCTTTCCTGGCGGCCTCGATTGACGCAATGATTTTGACGCATGCGCATATCGACCATTCGGGTCTTGTGCCCAAACTCACCAAACACGGCTTTAGCGGCCCCATCTATGCCACCGGCGCGACAGTGGATCTGTGTTCGATCATGCTGCCGGATTCGGGTCACATCCAGGAGATGGAAGTCCAGCAACTCAACCGCCGCAACAGCCAGCGCGGCCGCAAGGAGGTTGAAGCGATCTACACGGTGAATGATGCTACCGCCAGCCTGACGCAATTCCGTCCGGTCGCCTATTGCGAATGGATCCAGATCACCGATCATATCCGTGCCCGCTACTGGAATGCCGGACATTTGCTTGGATCGGCCTCGGTCGAGGTTGAGGTGACAGAGCCCTCAGCACAACCGGAAACGACCCGTCTGCTCTTTTCGGGAGATATAGGCCCCGATTACAAGCTGTTGGAGGACGAGCCGGAAGCGCCAACCGAAATCGACCATCTGATCTGTGAATCCACCTATGGAGACACTGACCGCCTCGAAATCACTGAAGAAATCCGCCGAAAAACCCTGCTGGCTGAGATCACGGCGGCCCAGCACCGCAAGGGGGCATTGCTGATCCCCTCTTTTGCGGTTGAACGCACGCAGGAATTGCTGGTCGATATTGTCGCATTGATCGAAACCGGTGCCCTGCCCGCCTGCCCGATTTTCATCGACTCTCCTTTGGCCTCCAAAGCCAGTGCCGTCTTCGCAAAACATGCCTCCGAATTTAAAAACGGCGCCGCGCTGATGCGCGCCATGAACAGCCATTATGTGCGCTTCACCGAGACCTCCGAACAAAGTAAAGCCATTTCAAAAATTGGCGGCTTCCATATCATCATCTCGGCCAGCGGCATGTGCGAGGCCGGACGTATCCGCCACCATCTCAAGGACTGGCTGTGGCGGACCGATGGCACCATCCTTCTGGTTGGCTATCAGGCCAACGGGACGTTGGGGCGGATCCTGCAAGAGGGCACACATCGGGTGCGGATGATGGGCAGTGAGATCGAGGTCAAAGCCCATATTAGCACAATGGATGTCTATTCCGGCCATGCCGATGCCCCCGAATTGCTCCGCTGGATCAAACAACGCGGCACGATCAAAGGATCCATTTTCCTCGTGCATGGCGAAGAAGCGGCTTTTACAGCCTTGGCTGATGCCCTCGCCCGCTCCATGCCGCAAGCATCGGTGGTCATTCCCAACCTGGATGATGTCTTCGATCTGGCAGACGGTCACTCGAGACTTGCCACAAGCGAAACTCCAGCCCGACTGACCCCCGAACATCTGGGGCGTATCGACTGGAACAACGATTTGTCGAAACTGGTGCTCGACCTCAACGAGGCCATCGGCAAATTGCCCGATTCCAACTCCCGCGCCAAAATGATCCGACGCCTGCGCCGCACCTTGGAAGATGCCGGCTGATCCGCATCCTTGGGACAGCATTGACGATCTGCACGATTGACTTTTGCCAGTATGGCGGCAAAGGATTGATGCAACCATTAATTGCATCAAAGAAGTTTTGCACCCATGAAATATGATCTTGTTGTCATCGGTTCTGGTCCATCGGGTCAAAGAGCAGCCATTCAGGCAGCCAAGCTCGGCAAACATGTCGCCGTGATCGAAAAGCGCCGCGTGGTTGGCGGGGTTTGCGTGAATACCGGAACGATCCCGTCCAAGACCTTCCGCGAGTCGGTGTTGCATCTTTCGGGTTTTCGCGAACGCGGTATTTACGGTAATTCCTACACGGTCCGCAACGACATCAAGATCGAGGATTTGCTGTTTCGGGTCGAGCATGTGGTGCGCGGCGAAATCGATGTCATCCGCAACCAACTGTCCCGCAACAAGGTCCAGCTCATCGAGGCCACGGCCTGCTTTGTCGATGCCAACCATATTCGGCTCGAAGATGGGTCCGAGGAAGACCATATCATCCAGACGGACAAGGTGGTGATTGCCTGCGGCACCAATGCGGCGCGCGATCCACACATTACCTTTGACGGCCAGCGCATCATGGTCAGCGACGATATTTTGCAGTTGCGCACCCTTCCGCGTTCGCTGATCGTAATCGGTGCGGGAGTAATCGGGGTCGAATATGCCACGATGTTTGCCGCCCTCGGTGTGCGTGTCACCATCATTGACAAAAGACCGACATTGCTGCCGTTCCTCGACCATGAAATCTCAGCCGCTCTGACCTATATCGCGCAGCAAAACCGCGTGACTATGCGGTTGGGCGAAGAAGTGGCAGGTGTGCAGCTGGTCGAGAACGAGGGGCCCTCGGGTACCCGGACGCAGGTTGAAGTGCATTTGCGCAGCGGCAAAACACTGCATGCCGAAGCCGCCCTTTATGCGATCGGTCGGACCGGCGCGACGGGTGATCTGGCGCTGGACAAGGCAGGTGTGAAGCTCGACGAGCGCGGCAAGATCATCATCAACCAGCATTACCAGACCAGTGTTTCCAATATCTATGCGGTGGGTGATGTGATCGGTTTCCCTTCGCTGGCATCCACTTCGATGGAACAGGGCCGCGCTGCCGCGCGTCACGCTTTTGGCGTTCGCGAGGAACACGAGCATGAAATCGGCTTGTTTCCCTATGGGATCTACACAGTGCCGGAAATCTCGGCGATCGGTAAAAATGAGGACGAACTGACCGCTGCAGGCACGGCTTACGAGATCGGCAAGGCCAATTATCGTGAAATCGCCCGTGGCCAGATCATTGGCGACCACACCGGCCTGTTGAAGCTGATCTTCTGTCCTTCGAGCCGCAAATTGCTGGGCGTGCATATTCTGGGTGAAGGGGCGAGCGAGCTGATCCATATTGGACAGGCGGTTATGGCGCATGAAGGCACCATCGACTACCTCGCCGATGCTGTCTTCAATTATCCGACACTGGCGGAATGTTACAAAACCGCCGCATTGGACGGCATCAACCGCTTGACCAACTAACTGTGTCCCGTCAGCCTGTGACGGGGAAACGGGTCAAGCATCAATGGCAACATTCGGCATCACGGTTTTGGCAGCTTTGGCGGAAATTGCCGGCTGTTTTGCCTTTTGGGCATGGTTGCGACTGGGGCAAAGCCCGATTGTGCTGATCCCGGGACTGGCGAGCCTGACCGCTTTTGCCTTTTTACTGACCCGCATCGACAGCGCATTTGCCGCACGCACTTATGCGGGCTATGGCGGCATTTATATCGTCGCATCGCTTTGCTGGCTTTGGGGGATAGAAGGACAAACCCCCGACCGCTGGGATGTGATCGGGGCGACCTTATGTCTGGCGGGCGCACTGGTGATCCTGTTCGGACCAAGAACACTTTAAAAAAACGAGCCGGACAGCAAAACAACGCGTGTCGCCTCCACGCACTCCTGCTAGAGAGGAGATCACGATTGAACATCAGCCGAGGCCGACATGTCCGATACACACTTCCCTATTCGTTCTGAAAGACTGGCCGACCGTATTGCCGTGGTGTTCGGCGCCGGCTCGGTCGGACCGGGTTGGGGCAATGGCAAGGCTTCGGCCGTGGCCTATGCACGGGCTGGGGCAAAGGTGGTGTGCATCGACGTCAACAAGTCCGCAAGCGATGAAACCGCCGCGCTGATTGCCGCCGATCACGGTGAAAGCCTGTCATTGGGTTGCGACATCACAAGCCTTGATGCCGTCACCGAAACCATCGACACCATCATCTCCCGGTTCGGCCATATCGACATTCTGCACAACAATGTTGGCCATGCCAAAATGGGTGGCCCGCCAGATTTGTCCGAACAGGACTGGCGGCGCGAGATGGATCTCAACATCACAGGCATGTTCTTCACCTGCAAACAGGTGATCCCTCAAATGCTGGAACGCGGCAAAGGCGTAATCACCAACATCTCCTCGGTGGCAGCGGTCCGCTATACCGGCTATCCCTATTCGGTCTATTACGCCTCCAAAGGGGCCGTGAACCAGTTTACCGTCGGTCTGGCGCTGCAATATGCCAAACAGGGCTTGCGGGCCAACGCCATTATGCCAGGGCTTATGGATACGCCGATGATCTACCAGCAAATCAGTACGGCCTATGGTTCAGCCGAGGATATGGTCAAAGCACGGCATGAAAGCGCCCCGATGGGACGAATGGGGACCGGCTGGGACATTGCCAATGCTGCCATCTTTCTCGCCAGTGACGAGGCCTCCTATATCACCGGCGTCTGCCTGCCGGTTGATGGCGGATTGACGATGCGTTCATCCTGAACCCGAGCCGTTCCATAAAAAAAGCCCCGTTCAAAAAAACGGGGCTTCTGTTATTCAGTATCGACAACAATCAATGCTGGTCGAGACGCTTTGACAGCTCTTGAGCATTCATCAAGGACAGCTTTTCCGCCTGATTGGCATTGATCACACCTTCCTCAAGCAGCAGATAGACTGCCGCTTTGATGCGGTCGCCATCGGCATGGGGATGATGCGTATGGGGATGGGCTTTCTCGTGCTCGTGGCCGACAGCCTCGCCGAACAACAGCACCATCAGGGTCTTGCCGACGATATTCATCAACATGCCGAACAGGACCAAGCCGAGGAACATCGTGATACCGGCAATAATCCGCCCGCCAACGGTAACCGGATATAAATCGCCATAACCGGTTGTGGTCAGCGTCACAATGCACCACCACATCGAAGCAGGAATGGAAGTGTAGAAGCGCTTGTCTTCGGGGATCTGATTGCCCGAGATCGGATCAGTCGGCACATATTTTTCCGAACCGGCTTCCTTGCCGTCTTTCACCAGCGCTTCATCGATATGGGCCTGTGCTTCTGCAACATGCTCCGCCGAATAGAGACCGCCTTCGACGTGATACATCAAAGTCGAAGAAATCATCAGGATCGAGAACAGTGCGATGAAGTAGATGCGCAGATTGGCAACAATCGGGTTGGAATGACCATCCTTGGCCGAATTGATGTCCTGCATGGCCGAGCGGGCCAGTTTCAACACACGCAACACGCGGATGACGCGCAGGATCCGCAGGATCTTGGTCGCCTTCACGCCAGTGAAATTGAGCAGCATCAGATAGGATGGCAGGATCGAGAGCAGATCAACCATGCCCCAGAAGCTGAAGATATAACGCACCCGGTCCTTGGATGTGAAAACATTGCCAATATAATCGAGAGTGAACAAACCAACCGAAAACCATTCAAACATCATGAATTCATGATGATAAGCCGTTTCGAGTTCCTCAACCGATTCAAGCGCAATCGCGATACACGACA
Organism: Hyphomicrobiales bacterium; assembly: GCA_947455995.1. Classification (GTDB taxonomy): domain Bacteria; phylum Pseudomonadota; class Alphaproteobacteria; order Rhizobiales; family Beijerinckiaceae; genus CAIYZJ01. The sequence continues at coordinate 31,668 of CANGQA010000025.1, forward strand.
GATAAATAAAAACATTGATGATGCTGTGCCACTTGGTGAACAAATCATACGATGGATCATGAAATACACGATGGATCCAAGTTGGATGCTCGACGTTGTCTCTATAGGCTTCCATTCTAACGCTCCCTAGTCTATACTCGCACACGATAAGCAATGAGCCTTCAGATAGGACTCAATCGGCACACAAAAAAATCGGCGAATGAATTCACCGAGGCACTCAACACCGGGAGGCTCATCCACAATGGTTCGGCAAGATGCCAAACCTGTTCAAAACATCTCCAACGCTCTTGATGGGTCCTCACCTCATAGAAGGTGCCCTTTCGCGAACAGTCACAAACGTGTTGAAAGTCCCCCGACTTTCCAATCGCCCATATGGCAAGGATATTCCCAGACCAAAGTGAGGCAATTTATGATTGTACATTAATAATATACGATCACAGGTTGTAAAGAGGGGCGACCAAAAAACATGCCTTTTTCCTCATTCCAATCGCATCTCGATGCCTTCAAACAAAATTTGATTGTTATGATCTAGGCGTGATCAGGTTTGAAATTTGCGACTAAGAGTCCAATTCAAGCCCCGCAAAAGTAATAACCAGTTCAGGATTGTTTGGAGCGAGCCGCAAACCAACGGCAAACCACAT
>CANGQA010000026.1 GCA_947455995.1 Hyphomicrobiales bacterium
CCCTGACAATGGCCGGATGACCTGACCAGATATAATAAACTTACAATTTCCTATTTAGGTGAACCGCAAGGCTTCAGCAAATGAAAAAGACTTAAATAGTAAACCAAATTAATGATGTTGCCGAAATATTAAGCCAACCTTGAGACGGGCTTCTTGACCCGCCTCATAGAGGTGACGATGCTCGCAATGGGATGTTGATCAATCAATTTCAAGACGATCGCGAGCCCGTGATGGACAATATCAGTCGGCGCGGATCACTGCGCAGCCTGGTCGAGGGCCGGCATTGCCCGTCGGTTGCGTTGAGTAATCGTCCGCATCCCGGTGGACAATGAGTCCACGGCCGACAACACTGGTCTGACCGGGTGAAACCTTGAGAAGTTTGCTTTCGAAACTGAATACAGCCAAGCCGTTTGCGTCAGCCTTCAAGGACACGAGATCTCCTGCATGATGGCTATGGTCGCCATGCTTGCCATGCGGTGTGCCGGACGGATTGAAATGACCGCGTGTTGCCATGCCATCGTTCGAGCAATCGGCGGCTTCATGGACGTGGAAGCCGTGCTCGCCATTTGGTTTGAGCCCCGTAATCCGACCACTGACGATCACCAACTCGCCACGTTCGATGAAACTGACAGTGCCTTGCGGGTTCATGCCGGCGGCCGAGGCGACGGAGGTCGGAGAAATGACAGCTGTAGCTTTCAGCTCTTGTGCCTGAGCCGACATTTGATAGCCCGCGAAACCAGAAGCCAGAACAAAAAGAGCCAAGATCTGCGTTGTCTTATTTTTATGAATGCTCATCTTCAAATATCCTTGTTAGAGGTGCTTTAGAACCAGAATGACTATGAAAAAATATTGGGTACAACAGCTTTACGAGGACAACGTGGCTTGAGAGAATTATGCTATAGTTCATTTTATTTCAATACGTTACCGAAAAAACCGTTGTCAGAATTCACATCTTGAACCAAGCTTAGACAGCCAGCAAGCGTTCGTTTTGATCATAGCCCATTGTTCGGGCCACCGCATGCCGCGTTTCCGGGTATTAATCCGGCATTGATGCCTTGCTTGAACAGGCCCGTTTTGTCCAGGATTGTCATTAAAACCAGTATTATTGGTTCAATGAAACGTTTTATTGACACTCATGAAGACTGTTTCTAATCTTCGTTCACGGCGGACTTGATCAAGGCTCAGGCGAGGAAAAATCCTAGTTTGGCTTTGCTCAAAGAACATGACCGTATTCAGGGAGGAATTTGAGATGACAATAGGTTTAGGCCGCCTTGTGTGCGGTAGTTTGCTCGCTTCTGCAGGATTCGTCGGGGCTGTGTCAGCCTGCGAACTTAAAATCGGAGTTCCGGCCGTTTTGTCGGGACCTGCCGCCCAATGGGGGATCGCGTTGCGTGGCGCAACCGAATTCGTCGCCAAGGAAACCATGGAAGAGAAGCGGCTTGTGATCAACGGTGTAGCCTGCACCGTATCGGTCAAGAGCATTGACTCGAAGTATAGTGCTGAAGGAGCTGCTTCAGCAACGAGTGCTTTGGCAGCGGAAGGCATCAAAGTGATCATCGGTCCGGTTGGCTCGCCGGAAGTTACAGGCTTTAAGCCTGTTGCCACACGCAACCGCATGGTTGCGATGGTCAATAGTTTTGCCAAGAATTCTATTGGTCCAGAATGGCCAACGGTGTTCCATATCGGACCGGGCCCCTCGGGCTGGGCTGCGCCAATCATTGATGTCGGCCTGCAACGCTACAAATTCAAAACGGCTGCAATCGTTGCACCCAATGACCAAGGCGGCACCGATATCGCCAGCGTGAATGCTGATATTTTCAAACAACGTGGCGTGACTGTAACGGAAGAATATTATCAGCGGGGCACGACAAATTTTGCGCCGATTGTAACCCGTATCATGGCTTCAAATGCTGAAGCGCTTGATCTTGCTTCCTCACCCGCTGGTGATGCCGGCATTATCGTGAAGCAGATCAGACAAGCCGGATTTACAGGCCCCATTTTCCGCCTTGGTGGTCCAGGAACAGACGAAATTGCCCGCGTTGCAGGGGGGCTAGATATTCTGAAAGACTTCCTCTGGTACGAGCCCGTTTACATGGACGACAACATGCGTGCTCTTGAGCAAAAATATGAAAAATTGATGGGCTCTGTGCGTCCTGAAAACAGTGACTTCTTCCGTTGGACTTTTGCAGCACGCATGATGATCAAGGCTATTCAGGCTGCCGGCACAATCGATAATGCCGAAAAAATTGCGGCTGCAATGCGGACACTGCCTGTCGAAGACGAGCACATCGGTAAAGGGTATTGGATTGGCCAGAAATTTTTCGGGATCAATCAGGAAATGTCCTATCCCTTCGCCATTGGCGTCATTCAGGGCGGAGTTAAGCAACCTCTTATTCGTGCTGAAGCCGTAAGCGAAAAATAAGGCGCGAACAATCCATGGAAAGTTTCATCGCAACTGGGCTGATCGGAATTAGCCTCGGCACGCAATATACTCTTCTTGCGTTGGGTTTCACCCTGATTTTCGGCATTCTGGGTGTGGTGAACTTTGCCCATGGAGGATTTTATGTAATGGGCGGTTATGTCGCCTATTACTGCAATGTCATTCTTGGCTTGCCCTATCCTGTTGCCGTCCTGATGGCCATGTTGTCGATGGCTGCTTTGGGCTGGTTGTTCGAGGCGTTTATTCTCGAGCGCGTTATTGAAGATCATCAGGCGACATTGATGGTGACCATGGGTTTCTACCTGGTCATGGCAACGGCGATCCTGATGATCTTTGGTGCTGAATCGCCACAATTTCCATTTCCAGTTACCGGAGTGTGGCGACTTGGCGGAATATATTTCCCTTATGCCAATATGATTGTTCTTGGCGCATGTCTTGCGGCAATCGTCTTTGTCTACTGGCTTGTTTACCGGACCAATATCGGGCGTGGCATGCGTGCAATGTCGGAAGATTTACCGGTCGCCAGCGCATTGGGCATGCGGACAAAAGCGCTTTTTCCCTTTGCATTCGCACTGGCGACCGGCCTTGCCGGAGGAACAGGCGCACTGGTGACCCCGATTTTGGCCTTGGCACCGCATGTGGGTGACTCGGTGCTTGCCTTCTCATTTTTGACAGTGATCCTCGGTGGTCTCGGGAGTGTGACCGGCGCAACCTGTGCCGCATTTATTGTCGGTCTGATCGAGGCCTATGCCGCAGTCTATCTCGGGGGTTCAAAAGGCGCGCTCACCTTATTTGCCCTCGTTCTCATTATTCTTGTGGTTCGGCCACAGGGTCTGCTTGGTAGAGAGGTTCGCCGCTCATGAACAATCGTGTTCCTAAGTCATTGCCTGCCGAAATCCGGCCTTCCTTGTTTAGCGGTCATGATTGGATTGCGCTTGCTATTGTCTGTCTGACATTTGTTATTCCATTCACCAGCACCAACCCGCAGGTTCTCTCGCAAACCAATCTTATCCTCATCGCAGCCACTGCAGCGCTCGGCGTTTATATCATGCAGCGTCTTGATTTGATGAGTTTCGCCGTCCCCTCGTTTATGGCGATTGGCGGATATACGGTTGCTCTTTTAAGCATGAAGCTTCAGTTGACGGATGTGTTTGTTCTTGCTGCAGCCGCATTCTTGATGCCCGCTTTATGTGCCATTCCGCTAGGCGCGCTGATCTTGAGGCTCAAGGGTGTTTATTTTGTGCTAGTCACTTTTGTTCTCACCGAGATCGTTCAACTGCTGCTTTTTGAAGCAGGCCCGATCACAGGAGGCTCCAACGGCCTGGTTGGGATGCCCGCCGTCAAAATTTTTGGAATGGAATTGTGGGACAACCCGCATGTGCTTTTAACAACCTGCGGCCTGGCCTTTGTCAGCTTTATCGTCACATCTGTCTTTACACGCTGGTTCCGTAGTGAATTTGCAGCCATTGAAACCAATGATGTCCTCGCTGAAAGCTTGGGGCTTGCGGCGTGGAAATACAAAGCCATGGCATTTTCAGTAGCGGCAGGTGTCTCGGGACTTGCGGGATTTGCCCTTGTCAATATGTTGCTGACAGCGCATCCGAGTTCGTTCGCGCCGATGTCGTCTGTTAATTACATTACCTATACGATTGTCGGCGGTAAGGCATCCATTCTAGGGACATTAATAGGGGCATTGCTGCTTGTCTCCGCTACCGATTATTTCGCATTGAGCGGTGAGATGTCACCAGGCCTGTTCGGGCTTCTGATCATTGTTGTCACGATGGTCGCTCGCGGTGGTGTCGTCGGTGTCGTGTCCGGACTGCTTTACAGATTGGCCGGACAATCACCGCCCCTAAAAAACGGTGAGCAGGATCTTGGGGTCAACGGGGAGAAGGGGCAATGACCACACACAGCTTGTCTGCGGGAGCATTGCACGCCGACCGGATAGCCAAATCATTCGGTGGGCTGAAAGTTTTCCACGATGTGAGTTTTACTGTTCCTGCTGGTGGCTTGCTTGGCGTTATAGGACCCAACGGAGCCGGCAAGACGACAATGATCAATATTTTTTCCGGTCGTCTGGGTCTGACGTCCGGTCAGGTCATGTTGGGCGGGACACGCATTGATGGCCGCTCGACTTTTGAAATTGCAATGATGGGCCTTGTAAGAAGTTTTCAACACACAGCCATTTTCAATGGACATAGTGTTGAGACCAATTTGCTTTCAGCGCTTCGTTTTTCCAGACGGGACAGGTCAGTGCTTGAGCGGCTTTCGCCCTTGCTGGATCAGTTTGGCCTTATTGATAATTGGCAACGCAATGCTGAAGTCATGCCTTACGGATTGCAAAAAATGCTTGGTTTGACCATGGCACTCGCAACCCAACCCAATATGCTGTTGCTTGACGAGCCTGCTGCAGGCCTCGAAAAATCGGAACGGGCTAATATTGATACCTATGTCAAATTTGCGCGAGAAGAATTCGGATGCGGAATTTTACTCGTTGAACATGACATGGAAATTATCAAACGGCTGTGTCCTAGCGTGATTGTGCTGGATGGAGGCCGGTTGATTGCAGAAGGGCCTCCGACCGACGTTCTCTCCCAACCGCATGTGATCAATGCCTATCTCGGTGGCAGCGACGAGGAGGATAGCGATGTTACGCATTGACGATTTGCATGTGAGCTATGGCGGCACCCGCGCCGTGGCCGGTGTTAGCCTCAACGTCGATCAAGGCCAGACTGTTTTGCTGATCGGTGCAAATGGTGCCGGAAAATCCAGCCTCATCAATGCTGTGATTGGTCTGGTAAAAATGCGCCATGGAAAAATTATTTTTGATGGCCGTGATATTGGCAATTTATCGAGTGATGCACGGGCACGTCTTGGGATCGGCTATTCCCCGGAAGGGCGCCGCGTATTTGCCAGCATGTCGGTTAAAGACAATGTTCTGGCCGGTGCGGTCACTTTGAACGGTCGTCAACAAGCGCAGTCATGGGACAGGCTGGTTGCGAGTTTTCCTTTTCTTGCCGAGCGGCAGGCGCAAGCTGCGGGCGAGCTGTCCGGAGGACAGCAGCAACTTGTTGCGATTGCCCGTGCGATGAGCGGAGGACCGAAATTATTGCTGCTTGACGAGCCTTTTTTAGGACTTGCCCCCGTCTGGATCCAGCAAATTTCTATTGCTGTACGTCAGATGCAAAATGATGGCATAACCGTTTTGATGACCGAGCAAATGGCTCGTCCTGCGTTAAAGCTTGCTCATTCCGGGCATATCATGCGCAGCGGTTTGATCCGTCGTTCGGGGTCGGTCCACGAGATCAAGGGAGCCGCCCTTGCAGAAGAATATCTCTGACCAGACTGCAAGGCTTTCGGATCCAACAGGAGAATGAACTTGAGTAATTCCGCACCACTTCATGGTCTTACTGTTCTTGAGTTGGGCCATAGCGTCGCAGCTCCCTATGCAGGTTTGATCCTTTCGGAGTTAGGCGCACGCGTCATCAAGGTTGAAAACCCTCACACGGGTGATTATGCGCGTGGTTGGGGGCCTCCTTTCCACAAAGCCGATGCCACAGTTTTTCATGCACTCAATCGCGGGAAAGAGAGCATCACGCTCGATTTTGAAAATCCGCAAGACCTCGCGCTTTTGAAGCAACTCATTCTCGACTCCGATGCTGTCATTCAAAATCTGCGACCGGGCTTGCTTGCAAAATTTGGCTTGGATGTCGAGGAGATGCGACATCAAGCGCCAGGCTTGATATGGGTCGATATTGGAGCATTCGGAAAAACAGGGCCGCTTTCAAGCAAGCTCGGTTACGACCCGCTCGCCCAGGCTTCATCCGGTATCATGTCGGTTACCGGAGAAGCGGACCGTCCACCCGTTCGCGTTGGTGTGTCTTTGGTGGATATGGGCTCGGGTATGTGGGCGGTCATCGGGCTGCTGTCAGCCCTGTTTGAACGCAACAAAAATGGCCAGGGTGCACAGATCGCAACGTCATTATTCGAGACCGGACTTGCATGGATGACCATACCTTTGGCAGCCTATGCGGTTGCCGGCGAAGTGAGAAAACCTCACGGTTCAGGATTGGCCGAAATAGTCCCCTATCAAGCATTTGAGGCCAAAGATGGATGGGTGATGATTGCTGCCGGAAATGACAAGCTGTTCAGCAAGCTTTGCCAATCACTGCCCGGTTTGCAGGACGTTGGAGATGATCCAAGATTCGCTCTCAATCGTGATCGTGTAAAGCTGCGATATGAACTGCTCCCGAAAATAGAAGCCATTGTCCATGTGATGAACGCGTCAGAGGTGTGCGAAGCGCTGGATGCGGGAGGTGTGCCGAATTGCTTGCTTTTGAGCATTGATAAAGTGTGGACCCATCCTCAAACCGAAGCTGTTGGTATTTTAACGGAAGCCGATGGTCTGAAATGGGTAGGTTTGCCATTTACGGTTGATGATGCGCGGCCAACATCAGGAGGCGCTGCACCAACATTGGGGGCGCATAATGAAACACTCAGGCAGGAATATAAAAAATGAACCAATCCTATGAAACAATTGCTGTCGAGCGTATCGACGGCCATATATTGTTGATCAAACTCAATCGTCCACAAGCTGCCAATGCGATGAACACCCGCATGGGTGAAGAGTTGATGGATTTGTTCGAGCGGTTCCAGATTGATACCGAAGGATTGCGCGCCCTTGTGCTGACAGGTGCCGGAGATAAAGCCTTTTGCGCGGGCGGGGATTTGAAAGAACGTAACGGTATGACCGATGCGCAATGGTTGCGGCAACATGCCATGTTCGAGCGGATGTTGCGTGCCATCATTGCCTGCCCCATTCCGCTGATTGGCGCCATCAACGGCGCCGCTTATGGAGGCGGTTGCGAGATCACGTCGGCATTGGATTTTGCTTATGCCTCCGACAATGCCCGCTTCGCTTTAACCGAAGTGACGTTGGGTATTATGCCAGGGGCGGGCGGCACTCAAAATTTGCCACGGGCAATGGGTGAGCGACGTGCAAAAGAAGTTATCATGACCGGTTTGCCGTTTACTGCACAGCAGGCTTTTGAATGGGGGTTGATCAACCGCGTTCTGCCTCAGGCTGAATTGCTTGAGGCCACACTTGCCACAGCGCGTCGTATTGCAAGTAACGCACCGATTTCGATTAAACAGGCCAAGCAATCAATTCATCGCGGATTGCAGATGTCACTTTCCGATGGGCTTGCTTTTGAAATCGAATGCTACAACCGGATGGTTTCAACAGAGGATCGCCACGAAGGTGTAAGGGCTTTCAACGAAAAACGGCCACCGGTTTTTCGGGGAGTATGAGCGATGGCAGAACAAGTCACCTTGCGTGAAGTCGGACTGCGCGACGGCATCCAGATGGCCAAAAGCTTTTTGGCTACAAAACATAAACTGGACTGGGCCGTCAGATCCAGAGATGCGGGCATTCGTGAAATCGAGTTGACGTCTTTTGTGCCGGCAAAGGTTGTGCCGCAATTTTCCGATGCGGATGAACTGGCAAAAAATCTGTCCCAACTTTCAGGCGTTGTTGCCTCTGCTCTTGTTCCTAATCTCAAGGGTGCCGAGCGGGCGATTGCGGCAGGCTTCACGCATATCAATTATGTGTTGTCTATTTCGGAACTGCACAGCCAATCTAATGTGCGGCGCTCAACTGATGAAGCCATCGAAGAATTTAAAAGGATCGTTGCACTCAAGCAAACCGAAGCCGGGCAAAATATGGTTTTGGGTGTCGGTCTTGCCACCAGTTTCGGTTGTACATTGCAAGGACATGTCGCGCCGGAACGCGTTTTCGAAGTTGCAAATATTGTTGCAGATGGCGGTGCGGATGAATTGATCGTGGCTGATACGGTCGGCTATGGCAATCCTGTGCAGGTCAAGGCATTGCTCAAGCCCATTATGAACATCGCTGCGGGCCGCCGTGTGATATGCCATTTCCATGATACGCGGGGTCTCGGTTTGGCCAATGTCGCGGCTGCTCTGGATGTCGGCGTCAGGGTCTTTGATACATCACTTGCAGGCCTCGGGGGCTGTCCTTTTGCACCCGGTGCGACCGGCAATATCAATACCGAAGACACCGCCTTTATGCTGGAAAGCATGGGCTTTTCAACTGGCGTAGATATAGCGGCACTTCTTGAACTGCGTGCAGATGTCGAGAAATGGTTGGGCGATGAACGTTATAATGGTGCCATCGCACGCGCGGGCTTGCCCAAAACATTCGTCAAGAATTCGTAACTTCACAACTTGAAAGACTGGATGATGAGCCAGACAACTGTAACGATGGAACTGGGCGAAGATTTTATTGAACTGCGTGAGTCAATCCATAAGGTCTGTGAAAAATATCCTTTGGATTATTGGGCAAAACTTGAAGAAAAATCCGCTTATCCAACAGAGTTTGTCAACGAACTGACAGAAGGCGGTTTCCTTGCAGCGCTCATACCCGAGGAATACGGTGGCGCGGGACTGCCTCTACGTGCTGCCGCTGTTATTCTCGAAACGATTAATGCGTGTGGCTGTCAGGCAAGCCCTGCTCACGCGCAAATGTATATCATGGGGACATTGCTGCGACATGGCAGTGATGACCAGAAAAAAATCTATTTGCCGCAAATCGCTGCGGGAAAATTACGATTGCAAGCCTTTGGTGTCACAGAACCGACAACCGGATCGGACACAACACAACTGAAGACGCGTGCGGTTCGTGATGGCGAGCATTATGTCATCAACGGCCAGAAAGTGTGGACATCCCGCGCGCTGCATTCAGATTTGATGTTGTTGTTGGCGCGGACAACTCCTTTGGATCAGGTCACAAAAAAGACCGACGGTATTTCGGTGTTTCTGATCGATTTGCGTGAAGCATGCGGCAATGGTGTCGATATCCGCCCGATCAAGGCCTTGATCAATCATAATACAACCGAGGTTTTCATCGATAACTTGCGCGTTCCCGTCTCTGCCCTGATCGGCGAGGAAGGCAAAGGGTTCCGGTATATTCTTGATGGACTGAATGCGGAGCGCATTCTTGTGGCCTCCGAATGTGTCGGGGATGGCCGCTACATGGTCCGTCGTGCGGTCGAATATGCCAAAGAGCGCAGGGTTTTTAATCGCGCGATTGGTGAAAACCAAGGGATTCAGTTCCCGATTGCGCGTGCCCATGCAGAACTGGATGCAGCTGATTTGATGGCCCGTAAGGCGGCAGCGTTGTTTGATGCCGGGGCGCCCTGTGGAGGCGAGGCCAATATTGCCAAATTGCTGGCATCGGAAGCGACATGGAAGGCAGCCGATACAGCCCTGCAGACATTTGGCGGATTTGGTTATGCCACCGAATACGGGATTGAACGTAAATGGCGTGAATGCCGCATTTATCAAACTGCGCCGATTTCGACCAATATGATCCTGTCCTATATCGCACAGCATATGTTGGGCATGCCGCGGTCGTATTGAAAACTGTGTGCCTCATGAATTCTGGATGGACAGTATGACAATCAATCGCGCGGGATGAGTGGTTCGGTTCACGGATAGGCCTGCAGCCTCCGATGCAATCCATGCGGTGCGCATTGTTGGCCGATATCTGCAAGGAGATGAAGGATGACACACTTTTCTACCAAACAAATAGCAGGCGTTTACCACCGGCGTGTTGGCAACTATCTCGTCACAGCACTTTCGGACGGCTATCTTGATATGGGCTACGATATTTTTCGGGAATTCGCGCCTCATGAAGTTGATCTCATGATGCAACGCGACCACCGGATTTCCCCGCCCAGAATATCCATCAATTGCTTTTTATTGCGTGGGCCCTCCGGAACAATTTTAGTCGATTGTGGATCTCAGGACAGTTTTGGTCCAACGGCTGGAAAGCTTTTCGAAAATCTTGCCGCTGCCGGCGTTGACCGGGCCGAGGTTGATTATATCTTGCTGACTCATTGTCATCCGGACCATTCCAATGGCCTGACAGATGTTAAAACCGGTCAGAGACTTTTTCCCAATGCGACAATCATCCTGAACCGCAAAGAATTCGATCACTGGTTTTCCGATGAGGAAATGGCCAAAGCCGACGAACGTAAACGTGAACGCTACTTCCGATGGACACGCCAGCAAATTGGTCCCTATCGTGAGACGCATTTGCGCGTGGCCGATGACGGCGAGGAGGTTTTGGCACAGATCACAATGGTGGAATGTGCAGGGCATACACCTGGCCATAGTACATGGTTCATCCATTCAGCGGGCGAGCAGATGGTCATATGGGGCGATCTCGCCCATGTCTCCGAAATTCAGGCTGCGCGTCCCGAAGTCTCGATGAGCTTCGATCATGATCCTGAAATGGCTGCCCGCAATCGAACCGCTTTATTGGCCCGCATCTGTGACGAGAATATTTTAGTTGCTGGTATGCACATTCATTTCCCGGGATTTGGCTGGCTTGTCCGGGAAGACAAGGCTTACAGGATTGCGACCGAGCAATGGCAATTTGAAATTTAAAGCGGATTTTTTATAAATAATGGCCAAAAAACCAACCATACATGATGTTGCTTTTCTCGCCAAAGTTTCGATCGGCTCTGTTTCTCGCGTGGTGAATGATGCTGCTGATGTCAAACCGCATATTCGAAAAGCAGTCGAAGATGCGATAGGGCAGCTTGGCTATGTGCCCAATGCCGTCGCGCAATCCATGCGCATTGGCCGCACCCGAACGGTCGGATGTATTTTGCGAGAAATCAATATTGGCCAGCTCGGCGGGTTTATCTCGGCAGCGCAGAAAATCCTCAATGAATCGGGCTATTCTCTTCTGATCGCCAATTCGGAAGGACGGCGGCAACGCGAGATCGAATTGTTGCGCAGCATTACCAATGGTCAGGTGGATGGTGTGTTGATGGGCCCCTACACACCGATTGAAGGTGAGTTTGAAGAATTTTTACGGAGTTTACCCGTCCCCCTTGTCATGATCGATCGCGATAAGCCCGAGTGGTGTGATGTGGTTTATGCGGATCACGAAGGCGGTACCAGGCAAGCAACAGAACATTTGCTTGGCCTCGGACACCGCCGCATTATGTTGCTGACCGGTTCCACGAACCTGCATCCCGGGGCTGCACGTGTTCGCGGATTTGAGCAAGCCTATGCTGCGCGGGGTTTAAAGCCGATACCTGAACTTGTCGTGACAGAAAGTTTCATGAGCGACAACGCGTATTATACAACGTCATCTTTGCTTACTCAGTCGAAACCGCCCACCGCTGTTATTGCCGGGGGCATCGATATGCTTTCGGGAGTGTTGCGCGCCATTCGCACGCTGGGCTTGGGTATACCCCAAGATATTTCAGTGGTCGGATCAGGCAAAAGCGATTTGTCGGAATTGCATCAACCACCTATTGCGGTTGTGAGTTGGGATCAGAAAGAAGTGGGTTCAACGGCGGCCGAAATGCTTCTTGATCTTATTGTAAATGGCACTCGCGAAGAGCCCCGTCGCGCTATGATTGCGACGACATTCAATCCGCAAGCGTCATGCTGTGAAATAGCCTGCCCAGAAGGGAGAATACAATGACCGGGGATGTGAAGCTCTTTTCAGAATTCAGCCTACGCAGTGTGACACTGAAAAATCGTGTGGTCATATCCCCGATGGGTACCTATTCAGCCGATAATGGCATGTTGCAGCCGTTCCACCACACGCATTATGCAGCCTTTGCTATGGGTGGTGCCGGCCTTGTCATGGTGGAGCAAACATCGATTACCCGGCGCGGGCGGGTCACCAATGGTGATCCGGGTATGTGGGCGGACAGCCACATTGCAGGAATGCGTGCGATTGCCAGTCACGTGAAAGCCTATGGTGCAAAAGCCGGTATCCAGCTTAATCACGGAGGACGAAAATCCAGCATGCAGCGGGCGTTCCGCGGCAATGGTCCGTTGACAGAAAAAGATCTTGCGATGGGTGAGGAGAGCTGGACACCGCTTGCTCCTTCGGCTTTGCCTTTGGGGGATGAATGGCTTGTGCCCGAGGCGATCACCTTGGCCCATATTGAAGGATTGCGGCAAGCATTTGCCATGGCTGCACGGCGCGCCGTTCTTGCAGGATTTGATCTCATTGAAATCCATATGGCCCATGGCTATCTCCTGCAAAATTTTCTGTCGCCATTGGCCAACCACCGCACGGACGATTATGGCGGGAGCCTGGTGAACCGCATGCGGTTTCCACTGGAAGTGGTTCAAGCTGTCCGTCAGGTTATTCCGCAATCCATGCCGCTGTTTGCACGGATCTCTGCCACTGACTGGATCGAGGGCGGTTGGACAATGGACGATAGCTTGGTTCTTTCACGCGCCTTGGTTGAACATGGCGTCGATCTGGTCGACTGCTCTTCAGGCGGCAATATGCGTTCTGGGGCTACAAACTCCAGCTTAGGCCGTGGTCCTGGCTATCAGGTGCCTTTCGCTCGACAAATACGGTCCGAGATCAAAACTCCGACAGCAGCTGTGGGCATGATACGCACGCCGGAATTTGCTGAAAAAATTCTGAGCGATGGAATCGCGGATTTAATTTTTATCGGCCGGCAAGCATTATTCAATCCGTTCTGGGCCCGCCATGCTGCAGAAGCCTTGGGTGTGAACCAGAACTTTGAAGATTGGCCACCACAATATGGTTGGTGGTTGGAAAAATGGAACCGCGCTCTTGAGGCCAATCAAGAGACCCCTATGGGCCCTGAAGTGTTTCCGTCGTCAGCAACAACAGCTTGATAAACCACTTGAGATTGAACTGAATTCTTTGACCTGAGACCCTTGCGAATGGCAGCACCACGACTTGGTGTTTGCCTGTAAAGCCTAAACAGATTCTGATCGGAAGTTGAAATGACAACGACACCGTTGCTCTTCCAGCCTTATACAGTAAGAGGGATTACGCTTAAAAACCGTATTGTTGTGTCACCTATGGGCACATACGGGTCTGAAAATGGATGTCTGTCACCGTTCCAATTTGCCCATTACGAGCGCATGGCAATGGGTGGCGCAGGTCTCGTCATTATGGAGCAAACCTTTGTGACGAGAGCAGGCCGCGTCAGCAATGGTGATCCGGGATTATGGGCTGATAGTCATATCGAACCCATGGCACGTCTTGTGAGCGAGATGAAACGCTATGGTGCTAAAACCGCAATCCAGATTAGCCATGGCGGGCGTAAAGGTGGGCAGCAACGGGCCTATGAAGGAAACGGCCCCATTGATGAAACAAATCTTGCCGCAGGTGATGAGCCGCTCTTTCCGATGGGTGCTTCTCCTATCCCTTTATCGGATGGATGGCAGGTGCCGGGACAGATGAGCGAGGCCTATATCGAGGGGATTATTGAAGCTTTTGCCGCTGGGGCCAAACGCGCCATTCTTGCCGGATTTGATTTGCTTGAACTGCATCTCGCCCATGGCTATCTGTTGCAAAGTTTTCTATCTCCGCTCGCCAATCAACGCACGGATCGATTTGGCGGATCGCTCGAAAATCGGATGCGGTTGCCACTTGCAGTTGTTGAACGGCTTCGAAAGGTCATGCCTGACTCGATGCCGCTTTTCGCGAGGCTTTCTGTGACCGACTGGATCGATGGTGGCTGGACAGAAGATGATAGCGTGGTCCTGGCAAAAAAACTTAAGCAAGCTGGCGTTGATCTGATCGACTGCTCTTCTGGTGGAAACATGCGCTTGGGTGCAACCAATTCAAATCTTGCACGCGGTCCGGGGTACCAGGTCGCGCTTTCCGAACGGTTGCGGCACGAGGCAAAAATTCCGACGGCGGCGGTCGGGATGATTAGAACCGCACAATTTGCGGAGGCAATTTTGCAAGATCAAAAAGCGGATTTGATTTGTATCGGCAGACAAATATTGTTTAACCCGTATTGGGCGCACCATGCTGCGTGGGAAATGGGTGTCGAACGGGATTTTTCGTCTTGGCCGGAGCCCTATGGATGGTGGCTGAATAAGTGGGCGCAAGCCTTGGCCACCAATGGCGAAGATCCACTCCGCCCTGAACATTTTCCTGACATTTGACCAGCGCTGGAGTGTCGCATGCGGTATTGGGCAGAAGAATTTTTGGCAATACGTGACCGTTATGGCAAGCGGATTGGCATTGTCGATCAGGATGGAACACACACCATCGCCGAAGTGCTGGATCACGCTGCGGGCATTGCCGACCGGTTGCAAAATTTAGGTTTCGGTGTTGGCGATTATATAGCCACTGTTTTTCAGAATTCCGCGTTGGCCGCTGCGGCCAGCTATGCCGTCTCGCTGATCGGCGCAACGGATGTGCCGATTAATCCGGTGCTTAGTCGCGGGGATATTGAACATGCCTTGCGATTGACCGGCGCAAAAATAATTTTGATCGATGAAAAATCACCGCCTTTGCCCGTGTTAAGCGTGCCCGTCGAAGATGTAAGACAGATCGAGCGCAAGCCTTTATCAAGACTTGGTTGGCCGGAAGTTGATCTGGATGCACCCAGTCGCATTGTTTTTACAAGTGGCACTACGGGACCGGCCAAAGGTGCGATCCATACCCATCATAGCCGCTGGACTGGTTCGATCTTGCTTCGGGCCTCTTTGCCGTTTTGGCCGGACAGTCACAACCGTGTTTTGTTGATGACACCATTTTCGCACGGCAGTTCATTATTGACCTTTGCTTATCTGGCCCAAGGCGCGAGTGTCCATCTGATCCATGGTGTAGATCCTGATGTGGTTTTACCTTTGCTTGCAACAGGTGACATAACAGAAATGTTTGCGCCTCCAACCGTTCTCGCTAAATTGACAGAGGCTGCCGGATTGCCGCGTTATGCGGAATTCAAACCGAAACTGACAACAATCCTGACTGGAACAGCGCCGCTTACCCAAACAGTCTATCGCAATGCCGTAAATTATTTTGGCGATATCATTCGCGTGACCTATGGCAAGAGCGAAATATTTAATCCGATAACAATTCTGGATCCGCAGGATACTGCCCAAGCCTATGCCGAAACGGAAAGCGAAGGCCTGTGTGTTGGCTGGGCAGCAAGCGGGGTGCGGATTGAAATAAGGGACGAGAATGGCAATGTTTTACCACAAGGGGATATTGGAAAGATTTATCTCCATAGTGCACATATGTTTACCGGTTACATCACCCATACTGGACTGAATATGCTTGAGCCGGGCGAGTTCCATGATACGGGCGACGTCGGTCAAATTGACGGTCGGGGACGACTTTATCTGGTGGCCCGGGAGTCTGACATAATGAAAAGCGGGGGATATAAAATCTCACCGCATGAAATAGAGCATATTCTTGCCCACGCAGTTCAAGGAACAGAATTTGTTGTTCTCGGCTATCCTTCAGATTATTGGGGCGAAATCGTTACTGTTGTTGCACAGCGTCCCCCTGCCGATTGGCAAGATATTCTCAAAACAATTCTACCCAATATGACTTCCTATAAAAGACCGCGCTTGTTTGTGGAGATAGATGACATTCCACGAAATTCGATTGGTAAGATATCACGGGCACAATTGCGGGAATGGATTTCAGAAAATTTTGATCTGGTTGAAAAACCACAGCCAGCTTTCGTTGCGAAAACCACAGGTGACCAATGACAGCCTTCAAACAAGTTCCCGCGATCTATCACCGGCAATTGGGGCGGTTCCTCGTAACGGCCTTATGTGATGGATACATGGCTTATGAAAATTTTGAAATTTTCACGGATCCGGACCAAAACAAACTCGCGGCTTGCCTTGCTGCTGAAACGCGTGTTGCGCCTCCGGTGATTTCGATCAATGCCTTTCTGGTGCGCGATGGAGTAAGAACAATACTCGTTGACTGTGGATCCGGTGACATTATGGGTCCGACATGTGGACATTTGCCGGATTTGCTGGAACAGCTTGATGTACCGCTCGATTGTATTACCGATATTCTTCTCACCCATATTCATCCTGACCATTCAAACGGACTAACCGATCCGGTTACAGGGATGAAACATTTCCCCAATGCCATGGTGCATGTGCATCAGGAAGAAATCCGTCACTGGTTTGATGACGATGCAAAAGCCAAGGCTACCGAGAGACAAAAACGTGTCTACTTTGATGCCGGTCGAATTCAGATCACTCCCTATCGAGACGGATGCGTCAGGACATTTGATCAGGAATGTGAAATTTTTCCTGGAATATCGGTTTTGCCTTCAACAGGCCATACCCCCGGACATAGCTGCTTTATCTTCCGATCTGATGGTGAGGCCATGATCATATGGGGCGATACTGTCCATGTCCCGGAAGTACAACTTGCTTATCCGGATGTCGGAATGATTTTTGACACAGATAATCTTGCTGCTGCACGCTCCCGACGAAAGATACTGCAACGGTGTGTTGATGAAAATCTGTTGGTCGGTGGCATGCATATTCATTTTCCCGGCTTTGCAAGGATCAGGCAGGGTTATGATGGTGAATACCGCTTTGTTGCTGAACAATGGTATCATGCCGCTCATCATGGTCAGAGTTTCTAGGCACTGGTTCGTAATTCGAAAATAAAGGTTATCGTTCAATGTCACTCATGAAAATCTGCCATGCAACTGAAGCCGGTGGTCCTGAAAAACTGAGTTTTATTTCCGTTGCAAGACCGCATCCGAAGCCGGATGAAATTTTGATCCGTGTGGGGGCTGTCGGTGTCAATCGTCTCGATGCAATGCAGCGATCCGGTGTTTACCCGCTGCCAGCGGGAGCCAATCCTGTATTGGGTGTTGAATGTGGCGGCGAGGTCATTGAGGTTGGCGGCGATGTCGAGGGTATTTCGGTGGGGATGCGTGTTGCAGCTCTGCTCACCGGTGGCGGATATGCGGAATATGCGGTTGTCCATTGGCGCCATGTTGCTGTTGTACCGCAAGATTGGAGTGACGTGCGTGCGGCATCGGTGATCGAAACATTTTGCACAGCACATGAAACCCTGTTTGAATTGTCGCGCCTTTCAGCGGGAGAGCGTGTGCTCATTCATGCTGGTGGCAGTGCGGTCGGAAGTGTTGCAATCCGCATGGCACAGTATGTGAAAGCAGAAATTATTACGACGGTGGGACGCGAAGACAAGGCACAGCGTTTGCGCTCATGGGGCGTGCCGCATGTTCTCAACTATCGTGAGGTGGACTTTGGCCAAGCCGTGCGTGAAATTTATCCTGACGGTATTGATGTGGTGGAGGATTTTGTCGGTCCGGCCTATCTCGCGCGTCATATAGCGTTGTTGCGCTGGCGTGGCCGGATGGCTTTTGTGGGCCTTTTGAGTTCAGGCAGTGCAGAGTTTGACGTGGCTGCAGTGCTGACCAAAATGTTGCAATTGCGCGGCTTCACGTTGCGGCCCCATTCCATTGCGGAAAAAGCGCTCGTCGTCGGGAGATTTTGCGCGTATTGGATGCCGCGTCTTGTTCAGGGCGAAATAGAACCTGCCATTCATGCCGTGCTACCCTTTGAGCAAGCCATTGAAGCGCACCGCATGCTGGAAGCTGCGGATAATTTTGGGAAAATAATATTAGAAATCTAGAGGCTGACACGGAGAATGTAAGCGTCTTGTTATTTTAAGATTGAGGATCGACAAAAAATCGCTGATGCGGTTCTCATGCCTCTTTGAAATGGCTGGATGCTTCATCCTCGGCAGCGGTCCAAACCTTGAGCGCCAAGGGATTGCGCCGCTCTTCCATGATATGGCCGACAAGCCCGATTGATCGTGCAAGCACACCGAAGCCGCGAATGACGCCCCATTCGAAACCCAGTTCGCAGGCAATTGCACCGATGGCACCGGTTGCATTCAAAGGCAGGTTTTTGCCGCTCTTGCGTTCCGCCTCGCGTTGTACGCGTTGCACAAGATCGATATAGACCCCGCCAAATCCGTTTCGCCCGGCAATCGAGAGCAGTGGTTTTGTGCGTGGATCAACCGGCTTATGGATTGGATGACCCAAACCGGGAATGGCTTGTTTGGCTGCAAAAAATTTATCAACGATTGCTGTGGCCATTTCATCAAGATCAGCTTGCGGTTTTGTCCCTAAAGGAACGGCTTCGCTGAGATATCGCGCTGCGCCTTCCATGGTTCCAACGAAGACGGTGCCCAAACCGCATAGTCCTGCTGCAACGGCAGCCTGCAGGGATTCCGGAGCACCGGCATAGGTCAAACGCGCGACGAGTGCTGATGGTGTCAGACCATGTTCAACCAGTGCAACAAGTATCGCATTGAAAACCTCTCCTTGTTCTTTTGTTGGCAGAACACCTGTCATTTGGAAGAAGGCAAAATCGCCAAGATTGATCTTCCCTAAAATATCGTCAGGCAGGCTCTTGCCTCTGATGGTGATTTTGTCGGCGGTGCTCCATCCGATATCAGAGCTGAAACGTTGTTTCATGGATATCTCCTAACAAATGATCCGGCCTTCTGTGACCGCCTGTAGTTCCGTTAAAGTCAGGCCTGGAACCATATCGAGCAGTTTGAAACCATCCTGCGTGATATCGAAGGTTGCGAGGTTTGTGTAAACGCGCTTCACAGCCTGAGGGGCAGTGAGCGGATAGGAGCATTTTTGTACAAGGCGCGGACGTCCATCCTTGGTCACATGCTCCATCACAACCCAGAGCCTTTGAGCACCCACAGCAAGATCCATTGCGCCACCAACCGCCGGGGCTGTCTCAGTTGACAGTGTTGTCCAGTTGGCGATGTCACCTGTCTCCGAAACCTCGAATGCGCCAAGAACACACAGATCCAAATGCCCCCCACGGATCATGGCGAAACTGTCAGCATGATGGAAATAGCTTCCGCCTGAGCGCAGCGTAACATACTGCTTACCGGCATTGATCAGCCAGCGTTCGATCTGGTCTTCGGGGGGTTTGGGTCCAATGCCCAAGACACCGTTTTCTGAGTGGAAGATGACTTCACGATCAGCCGGGACATAATCGGCGACGAGGGTTGGAACACCTATGCCCAGATTAACAACCCAGCCTTCCGGAATATCTGCAGCAACCCTGCGTGCCAATCCTGTGCGGTCGAGCGGAATATAGCTAAGCTGCTGTTTGCCCTGTGTTTCTGCGCTCATCCCTGCGGGTCTCCATGCGGGATATGAACGACCCGCTCCACGAAAATTCCGGGTGTGACGATGGTTTCTGGATCGAGCTCGCCCAACTCGGCAATGTGCTGCGATTGAACAATTGTGGTCCGTGCTGCAGTGGCCATGATCGGGTTGAAATTCCGACCGGATTGGCGATAGGTGAGATTCCCCCAACGATCCGCTTTCCACGCTTCGATGAGTGCAATATCGCCTTTCAAAGCAGTTTCGAGCAGATAGGTCTTGCCGTCGAATTCGGCTGACTTTTTACCTTTGGCTAATTCGGTGCCTACCCCGGTTGCGGTATAAAAGGCGGGGATACCTGCACCTGCTGCCCGGATCCGCTCTGCCAGAGTTCCTTGCGGAACAAGCTCAAGCGCGATCTTGTTGGCCTTATAGAGTTCCTCGAAAGTTGTCGAACCCGCGATCCGAGGAAAACTGCAAATGATTTTGCTGACCCGCTCCAATTTAAGAAGGCGGGCCAGACCGACATTGCCATAGCCAGCATTGTTGGCAACGATGGTCAGATCTCTCACACCGGTCTCAATCAAGCCTTCCAATAACTGGTTGGATTGGCCAACGGCACCAAACCCACCAACCAGAACGAGCGCTCCGTCACGTACGCCATCCAATGCTTCGGCAACGGAGCGAACGATTTTGTTGATCATCGGGATGTCTCCTAATCGCCCATTCTGGCTAAACCTTCGAGCGCGAGCCCGTAAGGCAGCAGCGTCTGCATCCGCCGTTTCAGATCTTCGGTCAGGCATGCACGTGTATAACGACGCACAAGCCGATCCTGTTTGAGCAGGAGATGCGCCAGTTCCCATGCGCGATCGAGAACCTTTTCGCGTGGAAGCAGTTCATTGACCAATCCAAGCCTGTGCGCATCTGCTGCACCGATGACCTCGCCGGTCAAAAGGAAATAGCTTCCCCGTGTAGGCCCCAACAAAAGCGGAAAGATAACATGGACGCCGTCTCCGGGAACCATGCCACCTTGGAAATGCGCACTATCCTGAAATGCGCAATCGTCGGATGCAATGACGATATCGGATAGAAGCGGAAGCTCTGGATGGCGATAAGCCGGTCCATTTATCGCACTAATCACCGGCACTTCGATGTTTAGGAGATTGCCTATGAGATGTTTTGATTCCCAAGCAATTGGGTCGTAGCGTTCCTTGGTCATCCCCTTGCGTGTCGGGTGGCCGCCTGGGGGCAATTGTGGGCCGCAATATTCGTTGCCCGTTCCTGTGAGAATCACAACTTCATTGTCATAGTCTCTGCCAACATCGAGAAAAGCCTGCTCCAGCTCGGCATGCGGGAGAAGGCTCCACTGGAATGGCCCATCATTGGTATGGAAACGCATCTCCAGAATGCCATCCGTGCGGCGCATTTTGATCGTCTGGTAGCGATCTTTATATTCGTCAAAAGTTGCCCGTGACATAGCGCAATCCCCCTTCAGAGTTTCAAGACTTCGCGTGCCTTAGCGACCGGCATCAGGCCGATATTCATCTCGCCAAGGATGCGTTTCACCTTCTCGACTTGTGCGGCATTGGACGTAAACGGCTTGCCCTTTGCTTCAAACAGGTTGTCTTCCTGACCGACACGCAGATGAGTACCCATCATTGCGCCAGCCACAGCCGTTTTGATGTTGGCCATACCGGTCCCATGCGTGAACAATTCAACCGCAGGACCAAAAAGCTGTTCAGAGGTCCGCTTGAGATGAACAAGATGGTCGATACTGGATGGAATTCCTCCGAGAATCCCGGTCAGGAATTGCAGGATGATTGGCTTTTTAACGTTATGCTTTTTCAGATGATGTTCGAGAATATAGAGGTGGCCAACATCATAGCACTCGAATTCGATCCCGATGTCATGATCCAGAAGGATTGAGATCATGCGGTCGATCTTAGCGAAACTGTTGTTTGTAACAATTTCATAGGCTTTGGGTCCGAAGGCCTCCTGCTCCCAGGGAAGATCAAATTGAGAGACACCCTGATTTTCGGCTTTGCGGAATAGACCATAATTCATCGAACCGACGATAACCGTAGCGATCTCCGGGCGCAGTTCGAGTACCGCCGAAAGACGTTCCTCTGCAGTCAGGCCTAATGAGGCGGACATGTTGATGATCGCGCCGCTCTTATTTTTAATTTCCGGAACGATTTCCTTCCAAGCGCCCAGATCGTTCGTCGGGCTTCCATCCTTCGGATTGCGCGCGTGAAGATGAATAATGGATGCGCCCGCTTTAGCCGCATCGATGGATTGCTGGACGATCTGCTCGGGGGTCACAGGTAGATATTTTGACATAGACGGACTAAGCGACGCACCCGTGGCAGCGCAAGTTACAATGACTTCATAATCACTCATAGGTCCGATCCTTGTTAAAGCTGCGTTGTTGTCAGGGGAACGTATTCGTAGGAATTGCCGTTGTGTTTGATTGTGCCAGCATGCGGCAAAACGAAATGGCATGGGAAGAAAACCGCCTTGGTCTCTTCCGCTTTCTTGAGAAAGTCTGCGCGCGTCTTGAGTGCGTCCTCAGGCAACATGCAGTAGAGCGTGTTCCAATCCGGTCTGACGATCTGCAGCGGATGGTGGAAGATATCGGCACAAAATACGCCCTGCCTCCCGCCGGATTTAAACCAGAGATTGATCATTCCCGGCGTATGGCCCGGAGCTTGGACGATCTCGAAAAGATCAAACAAATGTTTTTCATCGGTTAAAAGCTGAAGCTGGCCTGCCGCTTCGACCGGAAAGACACTGTCCTCGAGCGAACCGCCGTCAAGGTCGACGCCATTTTTGCGTGAACCCACGAAGTGATTGTATTCACGCTCGGGAATATAATAACGCGCATTCGGAAAAGTAGGGACCCATTTGCCATCGACAAGCATTGTATTCCAACCGACATGGTCGAGGTGCAGATGCGTGTTGATGACATCTGTTACCTTGTCGCGTTGAACACCTGCTGCGGCCAGCCAGGTCAGAAACAGCGTGTTCAGTTGGTCCATACGATCGATGCCAACGCGCTTCTTGCGATTGCCGACACCGGTATCAATGATGATGATGCGATCATGGGTCTGCACAACCCAAATATTGATAGCGATATAGAGACGCTTCAGGTCGGGGTGATAATGATCAGGCACGAGCCAAGATTTTTCCTTCTCGACGACAGCCGGATCATATTTCGGATAGAGAACGGTTGGATCGTGGGTAGGCCCGAAAAATTCGGTGATGCCTGTAATTTTAAGGTCGCCAAACTGGAATGTACGAATCATGTTTTCACCCGTCACTTATCGATATGTTGTGTGGAGACAAAAGAGGGCCGCGCATGGACGCGCTCTGCCCATCCGGCAAGGTTTGCCCGGTTCTTGCGCCAATCGAGATGAGGAAATCTGAAATCGGCGTAAGCGAGTCCAGTGCCGATTGCAATCTGGCCGAGATCAAACTGCGGACGATTGATCGTTCCGATGTTCTTGTCGAGCCAATCGCAGCACAACATGAATTTCTCTTCACCGGCCTTAATGAAGCCGGCCGATTGCTCTTGCGCCGGGCGGAGCACTTCACCACGAACCGGCAGCAAGTTATCCATCATGCCTGTCCCGATGGCATGGTTTCTTTTCACCTGCCAGTGCTCTTTTCCTTCTGCCGGTTGCAAATGTCCGCCACCAAGCGAGTCGAAATATTCACAGATGACCGATGAGTCGAACAGGACCTCACCATCCTCGGTGATCAATGTTGGGATGCGTGCCAGCGGGTTGGTGGCGTGAAAATCGGTGCTCACACTCATGCCGCTGACGACAATTGATGTGGTTTCGATTTTCCCAGCAAGGTTTGCTTCATGCGCTGTAACCATGACTTTGCGCACATAAGGGGAGCGTGGCGACCAAAAAAGTTTCATTTTACACCTTTCTCTTGCCTATATTGTTCATGAATCTAGAAAGCTCCTGTGCGACGAGCCTAGGGGTCTGATACGGCATATGGTGACCGCTCTTGATGGTTATAAAGGCTGCACCGGGGATCGAATGTGCGACGTCCCCGACATAGGTCGGCGGACGGAGTGCGTCATACTCGCCAGCCAAGCACAAGACAGGGCAGGAAATTGCCGCGATCGTTTCTGTGAGATCTTGACGGATAAGCATGCGATAGAGCGCAGCAAAGCTTTCGGGATCGTTGCCAATCCAGCGAGCGCGGAATGTCTCGAATGATCCTCCCTCACTCCGAAGTATTTCGGGATAGGAGAGCGAGAGCGATGCTTCGACAATCGCCCGCATGCCGCCTGCCACAATTCCCTTGGTCTGGAGTAGCCGCTCTTCCTTGACAGCGGCGGGAACGCCGAGGGCAGGGCTCAACATTGTTAAGGAGCGTGCCATCACGGGATATTTTGCGCAAAAGGTTGCCGCGATCCCAGCACCAACAGCGCATCCCGCCAGATGAACAGGCCCCTTCACGCCGGTCTTGTTCAAAAGGGCATGAAGGTCATCAGCAAGTTCGTCTGTTATAATCTCGCCGTTGATTTTTTCTGCCTGGCCGAAACCGCGGACATCATAATAAAGACTGGTATGCGACGGGCTCAAGAGGCCTGCAGCTTCGTGCCAGGTCTCCAGCGTCCCACCCATTTCATGGATCAGGACAACATCGACCGGGCCATCACCAGCAATGCGATACCGCGTAGCGGTTCGTTCAAGATCAATCCACCGATCATGTTCAATGGGCATCAGAAATAACCCCAAATATCCGTGTTGCGCGTAACATTAACGTCTTCATGGAAAACAACCTGCCCACTGTTGAGAATGAGCACGTTGTCGACGATCTTCAGAGCCGAAGTAATCTTGTGTTCGATCAGCACGGCCGCAATGTTGTATTGGGTGCAGATGCGGCGAAAATGGCTGAATAAATCCTCGACGAGGTCGGGCTGCAGACCTACAGACGGTTCTTCCAACAGAACGCAACGGGGCGATCCGAGAATGGTCAGGCCGAAGGCTAATTGTTGTTGCTGGCCGCCACTCATTCCGCCAGCCAAGCTATGACGCTTGTCTTTCAGGATGGGGAAGAGCTCATAGATCTCCTCGGTCTGGATTCCTGCCGTAGCGCCACGCAAATTGGCCTCCGCCACGACACTCAGATTTTCTTCGACTGTCAGACCAACGAAGACTCCCCTGCCTTCGGGGAGGAGCCGGATGCCGGCCTCGATCCGGTCTGAAATCGGCAAATGATCGATCCGCTTGCTATCGAGATAGATTTCACCCGATGAAATCGGCAACGAACCGAGAACCGCTCTCAGTGTCGTCGATTTTCCGGCCCCATTATGGCCGAACAGCCCCAGGATTGTTCCGGGCTGAACCTCAAAGGACACTTCGCCGATAATGGCCTTGTCCCCATAGCCTGCCTGGATATTTTGTACCTTGAGCGACATGATGCTTTCCTCAGTTTCCGCCGCCAAAATAGATATCGGCGAGATCGCGTCTTTCGAGGACATCACCAGGGACACCCGAAGCCAGCACGCGTCCCTGATGCATAAAGACGATCTTATCAGCGATATCCCGGACGATTTTTGTATTGTGCTCGACGACAAGAAGGGTCATGCCGGCAGCACTCAATTGCCGTATCACATCGACCATGTTCTTGAGTGCGGTTGCGCTGAGGCCCGATGTTGGCTCGTCAAGCAGCATGACTTTCGCTTGGGTTGCCAGAACGCGGGCAATACATAAAAGTTTTTGCTGGCCGAAGCTGATCTGTGTCACGAAATGGTCTGCCTTGTGCTCCAGGCCTACACGTTCGAGTATTTTCAGCGCTTCCCCTCTTTTACGGTCGAGTATTTTTTGAGAGTGAAACGGCCGCAGAATTGCCGTGATGGGATCATTGCCGGAGTCATCTGCAAGACAGACGATGACATTGTCGATGACACTGAGCTCCTCGAACAGGCGGAGGTTTTGGAAGCTGCGTCCGATGCCCTTTTGTACGATCTTTCGCCGGTTCATTCCGGTGATTGTCTCGCCATTGAGCATGATCGTCCCGGCATCTGGATTGAGAAACCCTGTGATACAATCAAACACGGTCGTCTTGCCCGCTCCGTTTGGACCAACCAGACACGTGACCTCACCCTGATCAAGCGAAAAACTGCAGGCATCAAGAGCACGAAGACCGAGGAAGTTTTTGGTTACGTTCTCGACTTGAAGCATATGCACCATGTCAGATCTTCCTTCCCGCAAGTCCCTTTGGCAGCCACAACATGAAACTGACGAGAATGACCCCGAAAGCGAGCGACCGCAGAGGTCCAATCAGATGCGGTGGCAGGGCCAATAATGTCAGCATTTGCGGTACGGCAAGGATGATGAAAGGGCCGAGAATCGAACCTGCGAGCGTTCTTGCTCCCCCCACAACCAGCATTGTGAGGATGAGGACCGAGACGTGAATTTCAAAGGATGATGGATCAATAAAGCTCATAAAAATGGCATAGAGCGCGCCACCAAGCCCGGCATAGGCCCCCGAAACTGCCGAAATACCGAGCTTCATCTGGAGAACATGTCGTCCTGCGGCGACAGCAGCCAATTCATCGAGACGGATTGCATGCAGTGTTCGCCCATAGCTAGAGCGCATCAGCAACCAATAGCCGGCCGATGCCAAACCCAGAGCAAATGTCGATAGAAAAACGAAATTCTCCGGTTCGTCGAATGACAGGCCGGAAAAACGTGGAGCGGGAATGCCTGCAATCCCGCTGGTTCCGCCCGTAACAGCCGACCAATTCATGAATACGGCTGTTGCAACGATCTGAAGTCCGAAAGAGGTGACAACGAAGTAGTCGCCTTCAAGGCGCAGGGATGGCAACGACGTTGCGACATTCAACAAGGCACAGAGCGTAATCGCCAACAACAGAGCGAGTGGAAATGGAATACCCGCCATGACAGCGATGGCATAGGCATAGGCGCCCACCCCCATGATTGCAGCTTGCGAGACTGAAAAAATACCGATCACTCCCACTAAAAAATTAGTAGAAAGAGCCACGATCGCAAAGATTTCAGCCAGGATGATATAACTGAGAAAGAAATTCATGGCTGGCCCCTAGCTCGCACGCCTAATTTTGGTAGCGAACAAACCTGTTGGACGGAACAGGATGAACACGATGAACAGCGTGAATGTGAGCGCGATACTCCAACGGCCCGGCACAACGATCAGCACAGCATTTTGAACGATACCCATCACAAGGGATGCTGAAAAAGCACCGCGGATGCTGCCGAGGCCTCCTGAAATTACGGCGATCACAGCCGTTAACAAAACCAGCACGCTACTATAAGGCTGCATGGCCTGATCCAGCCCAATGAAGACGCTTGGGAGCACAACCAGAGCCGACGAAATCGCCATGACGTAGACATAGACTTCAAAGGGCTTGAGCCGTGTAATTTCAGCCAATGTCCGATTGGATGCGACTGCACGGATCCTGCGCCCCAGATTTGTCTTAGTAGAGAAATAGATGAGGCCGTAAACCGCGGCAAATGCGGTGAAAACTGTCAAGACCTGTGGGATCGTGAGATCGATGGGGCCGAAATGCAGCACTTTCATGCGCCAGGCGATGCTCTCGAATTGCAACACGTTAGGCGTAAAAAGGATGGCAACGAGATTTTGCAGAACGGCGAGAAGGCCGAGCGACGCGATCAATTGAACGAGTGGCGTCGCCTGACGCTTCAGCAATTTTTCGTAAATGCCCTTTTCGATCGCCGCCCCCACTGCGGCACAGATAACCATCGCCAAAGCAACGCACAGAACGAAGGGAATTCCTTCCTTGGAAAGATACCAAGCAAGGTATCCTCCCAAAGTAAAGACCCCCGCATGAGCGACGTGAAACACGCCAGTCGTCGTGTACACATAGGTGAACGTAATCGCTACGACACCTATGGCACATCCATTGACCAAGCCATCGGCAATGAGTTGAAGAAAGAGCATTTACGCCTCTCAGTTCACGCTGGCCTGAACCAGTTCACGCCCTGTCGCAGTCGCCCGGAAAATTTCGACCTCCCGCTTTGCCGTATTGCTGTTGAAGACGATCTTCGCCGTAGGCGATTCAAACGTCTTGATTTCAAATAAGGCGGCTTTGAGATTTTCACCTGTCAAAGGCTTATTTTTTGCGATCAAATCATCAATCAGCTTGAAGATAATCTGCGCAGAATTTGCATATTCACGGGAAAAGAACGTCATTTCCTTTACGTTGAACTGCTTATGGAAGGCCGCTTCATCTTCCGGTTTCATGCCCGATTTGATGCCAGAATGGAACCAGCCTACAGCGGCTGGATGACCCACAATCGGACGAAGGAATGTGGTGCCGACACCGATAGGGAAGCCGGGGATCTGTGCCACCTGATCGGCCAAAGCCGGATAGCCGACCGTCATGCCCACAAACACAAAATCAGGTTTAGCTGCAGCGATCTTCAGCAAAGAAGCACGGAAATTGGTGCTGCCAAACTCGATGGCCTCGTCTGCGACGATCGTTCCGCCGGAGGCCTCGAAGGCCTTCTTGAAATCATCCCGGACATCGACACCGGCAGCTGCATTTTCATAGAGAATGGCTGCCTTCTTGCCGAGTTTTGCGACTGCATATTTTGTCATGACCTCGACTTCATCGCGGACAAGCGGGATGGTGTTTACGAGAAATGGCGAGGCATCATCGAGCTTGTTTGTCTGCGCAGCTGGATTGACCACGAGAATTTTTTTACGTGTTGCCAGCGGCGCCAAAGCCAGAGAAATCGAAGAATAGGCCGTGAGGATTGAAGGCGTGTTGTGAAGATCGACGAGGCGGTTAAAAGCCAAAACGCCCTGATCGGGCTTACCCTGGCTATCCTCAAAGATGAACTTTACTTTCCGCCCGCGAATACCGCCGTCAGCGTTGATCCGGTCGGTAGCGAACTGCACACCCTGTTGCTCTTCAAGGCCGATCTGAGCAGCCGGGCCTGTCAAAGGCAGTACGGCGCCCAAAACGATCTCCTGCGCTTTCGCGGGGATTGCGTGACATAGAATTCCTAAGGCGGCAGCCATAGCGACAGAAAATAATTTCATCTGTTTTCTCCCTGATTGACTCTTATTTCGTTAGTCTTCTTTGAGATAACGATCTTAATGAGTGAAGAGTGCTCCAATAGGCTCAACGATACCAAATGTGTCGAATTTGATTATCAACTGGGCTGCATGCTCCGCATATCACTCATCAGACATGCTTGAGCTTCCGTGAGATGGTCAACGGCGTCAATCGAATTCGCAGTTTAGTATTTTGAGTTTTTCTCAATGTTCGCAATTGCAGCAAACGCAGTCGCGCCGGATTATTTCTTGCTCTTTTCGAGCAGCCAATCACGAAATTGCTTGATGCCGTGCCGCCCCACTTTTTTCTTTTGATAGAGCAAATAGAATGCGGATCCGTCACTGTAACAAAAATCGAGTGCCTTCACGAGCGTCCCATTCTGCAAGGCTTCACGGACCAGATAGGATTCGCTAATCGCTACGCCCATCCCTTCGATGGCTGCCGAAAAAGTCATCGCCATATTGTCGAGTTTGACGGATCGGCTGACATCCAAATTTACGCCGGTCGCCTTCATCCAAGCGGTCCAGGCATCCGGTCGGAGCGCTGAATAGAGGAGTGTAAATTTTGTTAGATCTTCCGGCGTTTTCAATTCGCTGAGATGTTTTAATTTCGGACTACACACAACGATATATTCGCTTTTGAAAAGCTGGTGCGCTGCAATCGAAGGCGCCCATTTTTTCTTTCCCAGCCGGATGACGATGTCAGCGGAGTCATTTTCAAACTGAGTTTCGATCGGAGGTAAATTCGTGTTGATCGCAATGGTCAGATCGGGAAAGCGGTTGCTGAAATCTGGCAACAAGGGAAAAATCCAACGCATTGCGATCATGGTGCTCGTGGTAATCTTGAGCGGTCCATCATTGTTGTTTTCGAACAGTTCATTGGTGGCTATGTGGATTTCATTGAAAATACTCGAAATAACCCGGAAATAGCGGCGACCAGTTTCTGTGAGACCCATCTCGCGCTTGCGGTCGAACAGGGCCACGCCCAGATGGCTCTCGAGTGCCTTGATCTGGCGGCTCACAGCCCCCGGTGTGACGCCCAGTTCTTCGGCGGCCAAGGAGAAATTCTGCCTACGACCAGCCACCTCGAAGACGCGCAATGCTGTAAGTGGAGGAAGGCGCATCAGTTCGGCTGCACAAAATCAAGCTTGAAACGGTCCACAATCAATTCCAGGCTGTTGAACTGCGGACGCCATCCCCATTCATCTCGTGCAAAACGATCATCAATCAGCGGCGTATTAGGTTTGATGCTTTTTTGTTCTGCATATTCAACGGAAAAGCCATCAAAACGCTGTTGAAGATAATCACCGAGATCTTTTGTCCGCACCATCTGGTTCATGCCGGTGACATTATAGACGCGCATCTTGATCTGGTCGGCAGGTGCTGCCATCAGCTCGATTGCGGCCCGAGCAGCGTCCTCGATATAGAGGAAAACACCGCAATCGTCAGGGGATCCGTAAAGAGAGCGATGCGGGCGACCGGTGATTGCATCTTCCATCATCGAAGGGGCCCAATGACCTGGCGTGCGAATACCCGGGGCAATGACGGTAGGGAATCTCAAGGCCCTGAAGTCGACACCGAAATGTTCCCAATACCAGCGGCCGATACCCTCGCAATAGAGTTTGCCCCAACCATAGAAACTGAGCGGCCGTTGCAATGTCAGGTCGTCAATGGAATCGCCCAGGCCCAATCCATATGTCCCCCGGCTGCTCCCGAAAAACACGGGTATTGGGCCATGGCGCTTGACAGACTCCAAAAGTTTCATCGTGCCTTCAACATTAACCCTGAAAGATTCATGATAGTTCTTTTCACTGTTTTCGGTAAGCAGTGCGCCGAGATGGTAAATGCAGCTTGGCTTGATCTCACGAATAAGTGCATCCAGAGCGTCACCATCGCCAATATCAATTTGGCGATAGTTATAACAGTGCTCGGCTCCTTTGGGCGGAGTTCCTTTTTCACGAATATCTGCTGCGAGAATATGTTCGCCTTTCGCGGCCAATGCTTTGATCAGGGTCGTTCCAATATGTCCAGCTCCACCTGTCACAAGGATCGTCATACAGAGCTTCCTTTTGCCAGCGCGTTAAATCCGTAAAGACGGTCCGGATTATCAACGAGCAATTTAATCCGGCTTTCTTCTGATGGTGCAATTCTCGACATAAAGTCGACCAGAATATAGTCGTCAGAGGGTGGTGTAATCTGCAGATGTGGCCAATCCGTGCCCCATAGGACACGATCTGGATAGCGCTCAACCAAGGCAGATGCGAAGGGGACCACATCATCGTAAGGCGGTCCAGCTCGTGTTGCTCTGTCGCAGCCACTGACCTTTACCCAAACATTTGGCGCTTCCATGATGTCCATAAGGCATCGGAATTCAGGCTGCTTCACGCCCAGAGCAGCATTAGGATAGGCCATATGGTCGATGACAACCGGAACCGGAAGTTTTGGGATTTCTCGAGCACATTCGAGCAGCTCATCTCCATGCAGATGAAGTTGAATATGCCAATTTGCATCGACGGCTTTTTGGGCGAATTCACGGATAACACCGAAATCAACACATTCACGCATATGCTTTACCAGGTGAAACCGTGCGCCCCGAAATCCCATTTTTGTAAGCGCCGATAATTCTTTTGGATCTATGTCGGGTTCAACGAGAGCAACAGCCAATGTGTCCGCAGGTCTCTGTTTTATCGCATCAATCGCAATATCGTGATTAAAACCATGCACCACAGATTCAACAATAACAGTCCTTTGAATACCAAGATCGTCATGCAACCTGAAGAGATCTTCTTTCGTCGCTTCAGAAGGAGGATTTTTTTGTCCTTCCACAAGAGGAAAGCGGTCGAAAGGACCAACAATGTGGCAGTGACTGTTGCAACTGTGTGCAGGGAGTCCGACATTCTTAACAAGGGAAGACTGAGATGGTTGTTCCATGCATCACTCCATTATTATCATTAAATCGTATAGACTTATTTTTTTAACACAAGCCACGCTTGGTGCATGGATTCCTGAGGCTTAGGTCGGGTCAAGCATCACAACAAAATACAACTGTTGCTATGGAGCATATGCCAGGCAGCTATAAATTCTCTGATGTGGAGCATATGCCCTTGGCGTGTCACTCCAAAGAAGACTTTTCTGATCGCTAAGATGATCCCTGAAATGACTGGGCGATCAGCAACATCCGGAACACCGGGCACGAATAAAACAGAGCTCAATCCGGGCCAACTGTGCCTCAGCAAGCAAAATCTAATCTAATATGCAGGCACCTCCAGGTGCCAA
>CANGQA010000027.1 GCA_947455995.1 Hyphomicrobiales bacterium
CCCTCGGCGATCCCTTTGGCAATCCGTTTCATATTGGCCTCGATTTTGGCCATGACATCGGAATTGAACGCGCGGGCGGTGCCGGCAATGCTGGCGGATTCCGGGATCACGTTATAGGCCTCACCCGCCACGATACGGGTTACGCTGAGCACAGCGGTCTCTGCAGGCGGCACATTCCGCGCGACAATCGATTGGAGGGCGGTGACAATATGGCTTGCGACCAGTACCGGATCGATACTGACCTCGGGACGTGCCCCATGGGCGCCTGTGCCAGTGATCCTAATATCGAAAAACGCTCCGCCGGCTGATGATGGGCCCGGCGAGATGCAATATTTGCCGATTTCAAGCCCCGGCCTGTTGTGGAGCGCGTAGATCGTGTCACAGGGAAAACGATCGAACAGGCCGTCATTCAGCATGGCCAGCGCGCCGCCAATACCCTCTTCCCCCGGTTGGAAAATCAGGTTTACGGTGCCGTTGAACTCGGCTTTGGCAAGATATTTGGCGGCAGCCAGCAGCATGGTGGTGTGGCCGTCATGTCCGCAAGCGTGCATTTTTCCCGGTGTCTGGCTGCGATAGGACAGGTTGGTCATTTCATCCATCGGCAGGCAATCCATATCGGCGCGCAAGCCGACCCGCTTGCCACCCGAACCTTTACGGATGACCCCGACAACACCGGTAACTCCGATACCGCGATGCACCTCGATCCCCCAGCTTTCGAGTTTTTTGGCGACAATATCGGCGGTGCGGTGTTCTTCCAGCCCTAATTCGGGGTGGATATGGAAATCATGGCGGATCGCCTTCATTTCCTCGGCATAGGTTTTGATGATCTCTAGCGCACTCATGGTCTTATCCTTGTTCATGACCTGTCTGATCGTGTCGCATCAAAGGCGATAATGGGCCGTGAAGCAACCCGTGTCGTTTGCGATTGCTTGCGGCAGGCGGGTGTGACAGGATTCAATCCAAATAACACGATCGGGGAAACACCAATGTTTTTATCCATTTTGTCCGACAAGCCTTTGAAATATCTGGCTCGTCAGGCCGTTGCGCTTATCGCCTGTGCTGCGCTGGTATGTCTTTGGACAACCGATCAGGCCAAGGCCGAAGCCAAAGAGGTGCGTATTTCCAAAGGATACGGTATTTTATATCTTCCTCTGATCGTGATGGAACAGCAAAAGCTGTTGGAAAAGCATGCTGCTGCTGCCGGATTGGGGCCTGTGCAGGTGAATTGGGTGACATTGGATGGTGGCAATGTCATCAATGATGCCATGCTGGCTGGAACGTTGGATATTGCAGGTATTGGCGCGCCGGGGTTTATCACACTATGGTCCAAGGCCCGCGGGATTGCCGCCTCCGAGGTGATCGGGGTCAGCGGATTAAGTGCGACCTCGCTCACCCTGAATACCAACAATCCCAAAATTAAATCCCTGAAGGATTTCGGCCCGACCGACAAAATCGCCTTGCCTGGGATCAAGACATCGCTGTCGGCTGTGGTCCTGCAAATGCTGGTCGCACACGAATTTGGCCGCGAGAATTATAACAAACTCGACCCGCTCACGGTGGGCCTGTCACATCCCGATGGCCTGATTGCCCTGACCGGCGGCAAGACCGAAATTACCGCACATTTCACATCGCCACCTTTTTCCTATCTTGAATTGAAAGACCCTAAAATCACCCGCGTGGTCAATTCAGTTGATGTTATCGGCAATATCACACTGGATGTGGTGTTTGCTCCCAAGCGCTTTGTCGATGCCAATCCGCAGATGATCAAGGCGTTTCTGGCGGCCCAAGATGAAGCCAACCAGTTGATCGCCTCCCAGCCCGAAAGAGCCGCCGATATTTTCGTCCAAAGTTCCAAGATCAAAGTGTCCTCCGAAGAGATCCTGTCGATTTTGAAGGATAAAGACACCCGTTTTTCATCCACGCCGGACAAGGTGATGGATTTTGCCGATTTCATGGCTTTGGCAGGCTCGATCAAGACCAGGCCGAAAGACTGGAAAGAGTTGTTTATCCCGCAATTGCACAGCCGTTCCGGTTCCTGAGAGTGGGGGTGTTGATCGCAACCCTGCTTGGTACCGGATGCACAGGTCAAATCTCTCCCGTCTCTAGCGGCTCGCGGGGGCTTAGCGTAGCATAAGCCGGAAAATATGGTGCCAACATGGTGCCTGTAGTCAAATGGAGGAACCCGCATGTCCAGTCAGGCAGATCAAGACACAAGCCAGAGCAAAGCCTTTGTGATCGATTGGGAGGCGTCGCCAACCTTCTGGCAGCCTGTGCCCGCCAATGGCTATATCCGTAATATTCTCAACTCCACTACCACCGGCGGGGCCACCAGCTTTTCGATGAGCACGCAGACGGTCGATCCGGGCTGTATGATCCGCGAGCATGTGCATGATCACGAGGAAGAATTATTCTTCATGCTTGAAGGCGAGGGCTTTGCCCGCCTCGACGGCGAGGAATTCCCGCTCAAAAAAGGCTCGACCGTCTACATCGGCAAAGGCCGCCGCCACCATTTCATCAACCGCAGCGACAAGCCTTTCACCTTCCTTGTGATGATGATGCCGGGCGGGCTGGATACGTTTTTCGAACGGATCGGCCGTCCACGCAAAGAGGGCGATCCCGCCCCCGAGCCTTTTGCCCGCCCCGCCGATGTCAACAAGATCGAACAGGAAACCGTGTTCGGTTGGGTTGATAAAAGCTTCGATTAATCGGGATGTTGTAAAAGGGGGTTTGCATGGAGCCGGAATTTATAATTGTCGAGCGTCACGGCGCCATTGCGAAAGTCATCATCAACAATCCGCCGATGAATATTATCAATGTCGAACTGACCCGCCAGTTCAGCGCGGCGTTGGATCAGATGGCACATGATGACAGTGTGCGGGTGGTTGTGCTGACAGGGGCCGGTCAACGCTCTTTCTGCGCCGGCTCCGATGTCAAGGAAATGCACACATTGACCGGACGCGGGGTGATGGTCGAGCAAAAGCTCGCCAATGAAAACCGCGTCTATAGCCAGCTCGATGATTTCCCGAAACCGACTATTGCCGCCATTCACGGGCTGGCTTTGGGGGGAGGGCTGGAACTGGCGGTGTGCTGTGATCTGATCGTTGCTGATGAGGATGCCAGATTGGGCCTTCCTGAGATCAATCTCGGTTGGTTCCCCGGCAGCGGCGGTCCGGCTCGGGTGACCAAGCGGATCGGTGATGCCCGCGCCAAGGAATTGATGTTTTTCGGTGATTTTATCGCCCCTGCCACCGCGCTCGCCTGGGGTCTGATCAACCGCGTCTCCGGCAAGGGCGAGGCGCTCTCTGTTGCGATGGAGATGGCCGAACGGCTGGCGCAAAAGCCCAACAAGGCGTTGCAGGCCTGCAAGCGCGCCATTGATATTGCCGCCGACGAGCCAGAGGATCAGGCAATCGCCAAGGCCTTGCAGTTGAGCGATGATGTGTTCGATACCAATGATGCGCGTGAAGGCGCGAGGGCCTTTTTCCATAAGGAAAAGCCTAAATTTACACATAGCTAGAGGTTAGATTGCCGCAGGACGATTTTGGCGGTTTTTGCGGATCGCATACCAGGTGTTGGCAATGCCCGAGAGGGTGATGATGACAATACCCGTGCTGGCCATCAGGTCGGGCACATGGTCAAAAACCAGATAGCCGCCCAGAACCGCAAAGCCGACTTGGGCATAGAGATAGGGCATCAGCGAGGAGGCGGGGGCGCGCTGATAGGCCGTGGACAACACGAAATGGCCGATTGCTCCGAAAATCCCCATCACGCCCATCAAACCCCACAGTGAAACGGTTTCAATGCCAGTCCAATGGCTCGGTACGATCACGCTGGCACAGGCCAGGCCGATCCATGATGTATAGAAATGGGTGGTGGCTGGCTTTTCAGTGCGCCCGAGATGGCTGCTGAGCAATTGAAATACCGAGCTGGTCAGCAGGCAACTGATCGGTAGCAGGGCGGTCCAGCCCATGCCATCGCCCATTTTGCCGCCCAGATCCGTGCCCGTCATGCCGGGGCGCACAATCATCACCATGCCGACAAAGCCGCCGATCACAAACAGCCATTGGCGGGGGTGGATGCGCTCGCCCAGTATGGTCACCGCCAGAAATGTCACGAGCATCGGGGTTACCATCAAAATGGCGGTAAATTCGCCGACTTGCACAACTTTGAGACTGTAAAATGCCAGAGTCGTGCTGATGATGACCATAATGCCGCGCAGCAGTTGCATCAGCGGTTTGCCAGTCCTGAACAGATCTCGCCCGTGCAGCGGCACAAGTACGGCGGTGGTGGCAACGGCTTGGACCACATAGCGCACCCACAGAGCCATGATGGCCGGAACGCTCAGGATCACGAATTGGGCGACAGTATCAATCAGGGAGAAACAGGCCGTCGCCCCCAAAATACAGGCGATACCACCCAGTTCGGCAGATTTTGAATGGTTCACGTCAGGTGGCTTTCGGGTCGGGCTTCAAGATCGGACAACATATCAAATCAGACAATACCACCATTTACATGGATGATCTGTCCGGTGATATAGTTTGCTTCCTCGCTGCACAGAAAACCGACCAAAGCCGCCACATCCTGTGGTTTTCCCTGCCGCTTGAACGGAATATGCTCCAGCATCGGCTGCATCTCGTCATCGGTCAAAAACTGTTCGGTGTCCTTGTCTTTTTCGATCAGGCCGGGCACCACGCCATTGGCGGTCACGCCATAGGGAGCCAGTTGCACGGCAATGGCTCTCAGAAAGGCTTCCGATCCCGCTTTGGCGGCTGCTGAGGCCGGATAGGTCGGATAGTTGGGCCGGAATACATGGGCATTGAGCGTGCTGATGGTGATCACGCGGCCATGCGGGGACTGGATCAGCGAAGGCCAGGCCTGCGAGACCAGTTCGAACAAGCCCGCCTGTATCACCTCGTAGCAGCGGTCGAACTGGTCACGGGTCAATTCACCCATCGGGGCAATTTCGGGAAAGCCCGCATTGGCAACCAGAATATCGATACCGCCCCATTGCGAGACAACGCGATCAACCAGCAAGGCGGCCGAATCCTTGTCGCGAAGATCGGCGAGCAGATAATCGGCTTGCGCACCCAAGGCGCGCACCTCGGCCAGCACTTTTTCGCAGCCCGCATGGTTTTCGCGTGCATGCAGCAAGATGGCCGTATCGGGGCCTGCCAATCGTTTGGCAATCGCCTTGCCGATACCGCTTCCCGAGCCTGTGACCAGAATACGCTTTTTCGCCATGATCGTCCTGCCTTATAACATTGTTGACAAAAACCGGCTGATTTCGGCAATCACCCGCTCGCGCGCCTGAAAATGCGGCACATGGCCGCAAGTCTCGATCATCACGCAATCCACCGGACCACTGACCCCGGCACCGATATCACGCAACTGTTGCGCGCTGCCATGGTCGTCATCCGCGCCTTGCAGGGCGAGCAGGGGAGAAGTGATGGCGGGCAGCATGTCGTGCATTGACCAATCGGCCAGCGTGGGTCGCAGCCATGTCTGCGCCCATTGTGTCACCATTTCATGCGTATTGGCCCCGTGGTGGCGGGCCAGTCCCTCCTGCAAGTGCTGATCGGTCTGGAAACGCGCGTAAACGGCTGACAAGCCTTGACGGGTGACCGGCTCGAACATCACATGCGCGGCCTCGGTCACCACCGCCTTGATCCTGTCGGGGTAGAGGGCCGCGACCATCAAGGCAATGGTGCCGCCATCGCTGTGTCCGACGATGATGGGTTTGCCGATCTTGAACTGCATCAGCAGATCGGCCAGGGTATGGGCTTCTTGGATCAAAAAATCATCGGGGCGCGGCTCGTTGAGCGGTTCGGACTGGCCGTAGCCATAGCGGTCATAGACCAGCGCGGGCAGGCCGGTCGCCTCGCACAAGGCCAGCGGAAAATCCCGCCATTGCGTGATGCTGCCGAGCCCCTCGTGCAGGAATACCAGCACGGCGGTATCCGCGCTCCATTGTCCGAAAGTGCGCACGCGCAAACGGTGTCCGCCTGCGTGGCAATCGCTGTCGCGCGCACTCAAATCAATAATCATCAATCCATGACCTGCTGGCCGCCGTCGATGCCGATGGTTTGTGCGGTGACATAGCCGTTGCACATCAGATACATGGCCCCCATCGCGCCTTCTTCGGCCGTGCCGATCCGTCCGGTCGGCAGGCGGGCGGCCATGCGGGCAATCCGCTCGGCCTTGTCATGCGAATGAAGCACATCGTTGAGCGGGGTATCCATCAGCCCGCAGGCGATGGTGTTGACGCGCACCCCCTGTTCGCCGAAATCCAGCGCCAGCGAGCGGGTGACCGCATTCAATGCACCGTTGATGCTGGCGCCCATCATATAGCCTTTGACAGGGCGTGCCGCCGCGACACCGCTGAAAAACACGATGCTTCCTCCGCGCCGGATCATCGGACGGCAATCGAATGCCGCCCAGAAGGGCCCCCAGAATTTCGAATTGAAGGCCTCGTGGGCGTTTTCCTCGGTCAATTCATCATAAACAAACGGTTTGACGGTCGAACCGGGCATGACCAGATGGTCGAAGGGGGCATGCTGCTCCATGAAAGCACGCACGGCGGCGCGGTCCTCGATGTGAAGCGCCGTATAGGGCACTTTCACCCCCGATTTGGATTCGAGTAATTGTGCCGCCGCGGCGAGCTTTTCC
This sequence comes from Hyphomicrobiales bacterium, assembly GCA_947455995.1. Classification (GTDB taxonomy): domain Bacteria; phylum Pseudomonadota; class Alphaproteobacteria; order Rhizobiales; family Beijerinckiaceae; genus CAIYZJ01. Next base: position 6,667 of record CANGQA010000027.1, read on the forward strand.
GGATTGCGTGCGGCAATGGCAACTTGCCCGCCAGCCTCCAGAACCGCTTCGGCTGTTGCCAGCCCCATGCCGTAGGATCCACCGATAATCAGGACTTTTTTATCTTTTAAAGAAAACAACACAATTTTTCTCCGGTTTATGAGGCGCTTTCTGGCGAGAATACGACTTCTTTATTGATAAGCCCGGCAATATCGGAGCTGCTGAAGCCACATTCGGCAAGAATCTCTTTGGTATGCGCGCCTTGTGACAGGGCCATGTGGCGGATCTCGGCGCCTTGCCCATCATAGCGGTTGGGATGGTTGACAAGCTTGACTTGGGTGCCTTTGACGTCGAAATCCATGAAGGTGCCATTATAGGCCACTTGCGGATTGCGGGCGAGATCATCAAGGTTGTCGACCCGCGCGTACCACATTTTTTCGATGTCGAAGACCTCGCTCAGTTCAGAAAAAGTCCATGAGTGAACGGCTTTCGCTACTGCTTTTGCGTAAATATCACGTTCAAAATACGTATTTTTGCCAATTAACGCGGCAATCTCATCCGATTTCAGGGCCCGTGCAAGTTTTTCCGGTGGGTTGAGCGAGATCGCGATGTGACCGTCGGCAATCTCGTATACGCCGTAGGGGGCCTCGTGAAACCAGGTGCCCAGATGGTCATCGCGGTCGATCATGCTGTCATTCCCGTTCACGGCATAATAGGTGACCAGTGACTCGGTTTGCAGGTCAATGCCGGAGGCCAGCAGGCTTGATTCCACCCGCGTGCCTTGCCCCGTCGTCAGCCATTTGGCATAGGCCCCGACGATTCCGAGCGCGAAAAGCGCCGCGCCATGCTGGTCGGCAATGGCTGAACCGATCGGGGTAGGACGGTGTGCGCCTCCGCCTGTGGTGGAGATCAGGCCAGACATGGCCTGTATCAATAAATCCTGCCCGGGGCGGGTCGCATAGGGGCCGGTGGCGCCATAACCCGAAGCCGAGGCATAGATGATGTCGGCTTTGCGGGCCTTGATGTCCTCATAGCCGAAACCCAGCCGATCCAGCGTGCCGGGACGGAAATTTTCAGTCAATGCATGGGCGCTGTCGATCAACCGGTTTACGATCTCTTTCGCATCTGCTTTTTTGAGGTCGATGGCAATCGAACGTGAATTGCGGTTGGCGCTCAGATAGAACGCGCTGACACCGTTGACCTTGGCCCGATTGGCGCCTGCCCAATGGCGCTCATAAGCTCCTTGGGGAGGTTCGATCTTGATCATATCCGCGCCCATATCCGCCAGATATTGCATGGCTGCAGGGCCTTGGAGGAAGTGACAGAAGCTAACGATTTTCATTCCATTGAGCAGCACAGTCGGTTTCCTCACATGTCCAGAATGTAATTGATTACTTGCAGGTTCGATCACGGAGTCGGAAGGTGTCTGGTTGTGGGGTTAAAATCGAACCGAACTCCGATTTTGTTTCTTGCATTGGATTATAGTTTGATCAAATTATAAATTTCGTCAATCTGAAGCGTCATTTATTCATAATTTTTATACTGGGCTGTTTTCGATCATCCCCGGATTCGGGTGGTTTAAGGGCTTTGATTTGCACTTTAATTCAAATTATAATCCGGAAGCTGGGGAATATTTTTGAAAATTACATTGTTTTACAAATAAATTTCAGGCATGTCTGGAAAACAGGGTTGAATTCGGTCGCAGTCAGTGGAGCGGGTCGATGCGGTTCGGGCGGATGATTACAGTTGTCGGCGCACATGCCGAAGGGGAATTGAACGAGGTGATTACCGGCGGTGTCGTCAACGTGCCCGGTCACACCATGTTCGATAAAATGCGTTATCTGGAGCAGCACGGCGATCAGGTCAGGCAGTTGTTGCTCAACGAGCCGCGCGGCAAAATCAACCAATGCGTCAATCTGGTGCTGCCGAGCAGCAATCCAGAAGCTGACATCGGTTTCGTCATCATGGAATCGGATTTTTATGTGCCGATGTCCGGCACCAATACCATTTGCACGGTCACGGTAATTCTGGAAACCGGTATTCTGCCGATGCAAGAGCCCGTCACCCAGTTCACGCTCGAGGCACCCGGCGGCTTGGTCAAGGTCAGGGCTGAATGCGAGAATGGTAAGGTCAAAAAAGTAGCCTTTGCCAATGTTCCCTCTTTTGTTTTCGGGCTGGATCTGCCGATAGAAGTGCCAGGCCATGGCACGGTGACGGTGGACGTGGCCTATGGCGGGATGATCTATGCAATGGTCAACGGTGCATCGCTGGGTCTGAAAGTATCCAAGGATGAAGCGCGTGATCTGGTGGAGCTGGGCGAGAAGATCAAAGCGGCTGCGGCGGAGCAAATACCCGCTATCCATCCCGAGAATCCCGATATCCACACCATCAACCAAACCCTGTTTGCCGGCCCTTGGCAGGATAAGGGAGCCGAAATTCATTCGCATAATGCGGTTATCGTGTCGCCGGGGCGAATTGATCGCTCACCCTGCGGGACCGGCACCAGTGCGCGGATGGCGATCATGCATGCACGGGGGCAAATGAAGCCCGGGCAGACATTGGTGCATGAGTCACTGATCGGCACCAAATTCTACGGCCGTATTCTTGAAGAGTTGCTCATCAACGGTGCCCCTGCTATCCGGCCCGAAATTGCTGGGCAGGCATGGATAACGGCCTTTCATCACTATGTGCTCGATCCGACCGATCCGTTCCCCAATGGGTTCCGGCTTGGTGATTTGTGGTTGGGGAGCTGATGCTCATGAAATCGGGCAAAGCCAAAACCGGGAGTGAAACAGGCAATATACGGCTGGTTGATGTTGCCAAGCGGGCCGAAGTGTCAGTTGCTACCGTCTCGCGGGTCATGAACACGCCGCAAGTGGTGCGGCCTGATGTACGCCAGCGCGTCAATGACGTGATCAAGGATATGGGGTATACGCGCAATGCGGCAGCCCGCGCCTTGCGTTCGCAATCGAACCGGTTGTTCGGGGCCTTGGTGCCGACACTCAATCAGGCAATCTATGCCGCCATGATCGACGCCCTCCAGCGTCGCCTATCCGAACGGGGCTATTTGCTGGTGGTCGGGCAGACTGATTTTTCGCCTGAAACCGAGTTGCTGCATGTTAACGCGCTGATCGAGCATGGTGCCGAAGCCCTTGTCCTGGTTGGCCATGCCCATTCGCCCGATTTGTACGAACTGCTTGAACGCAAGAAAATTCCATTCATCAACACCTATACCTATTCGCCCGATAGCGGACATCCTTGCGTAGGGTTTGATAATGCCTTGGCCACGCGGCAAATGGCTGATTTTGTCATGGATCTCGGGCATCAGGACGTGGCGGTCATCGTTGGTGTAACCAAGAACAATGACCGTGCGACGGAGCGGCTCGAAGGTGTGCGCCAAGCGATTGCGGCACGCGGCCTGACACTCAACCCCGAATATATTTTTGAAAGCCGCTACACCATTGATGGTGGCCGCCATGCCATGCGGCAATTGTTGCGTTTGCAACGTCCTCCTACAGCCGTGCTGACAGGCAGCGATGTGTTGGCGTTCGGCGCGCTGGTCGAGTGCAAGGCGCAAGGGATTGCGGTGCCCGAACAGGTGTCTATTGTCGGGTTCGACGATATGGAATTTGCCGCCCATCTCGAGCCGCCTTTGACGACCTTGCAAGTGCCGGTGGCCCAGATGGGGCAGAATGCGGCGGATTACCTGTTGGCCTGTGTGGCCAATGAGCCGCGCTATGATCATGTTGAACTGGAAACGCGGCTGGTGGTACGCAAGACCACCGCAAGGCGCAAATAACCGCTTGGCCTCGATGCCTGCCGGACGTGCAACCGGCAAGAAGTAAATGTAAACGATTACGAAATTTTGCTTGGCGATCCATCCCAGGGCGGGCATGATCGGTTCAATTCTCCAACACTGAAAGCGGGCAATCGGTCCGACACGAGCAGGCAAGGGAAACTCAAAGATGAACAATCTTCTTCTGACACAGATTGATGATGGTGTGGGGGTGATCACATTGAAAAATCCGCCCTTGAATCTTGTGACATTAAACCTTTCGCGCCTGCTTTATGAGACTGTGCAAGGGCTTGCGGCAAATCCTGCCGTGAGAGTGCTGGTGCTGACGGGCAGCGGCCACAAGGCTTTTTGTGTCGGGTCGGATCTGAACGAGTTTCCTGAAATGATGGCAGCGGGTGCTGTGGTTCCGAAAAAATTGAAGATGGAGAATGATGCCTTTTCGGCTATTCGCGAGTTTCCGAAACCGACCATCGCTGCGCTCAACGGGCTGGCTTATGGCGGGGGATTAGAAATGGCATTATGTTGCGACATTCTGATTGCCGAAGAGGGTGGCAAGATTGCATTGCCCGAAATCAAACTGGGTGTGTTCCCCGGGAGCGGCGGCACAATACGGATGACCCGCCGGATTGGCGAGAGCCGCGCCAAGAAAATGATGTTCACAGGAGAGCCGGTGACGGTTGAGGAGGCTCATCAATGGGGGTTGATGAATGAGATTGTACCGAAAGGTCAAGCGCTTGAACGATCGGTTGCTTTAGCCCGCACGATTGCCGGGCAGCCTAATATCGCCCTGCAACTGTGCAAGGCTTCTGCCAATATGAGCTTTGACATGGACGAGAAATCGGCTGTGTATGCGTCGCTGCCCCTCAGTGAAAGAGCCTTTACCTCCCAGGATTGCAAAGAAGGTGTGCGCGCTTTTTTTGCCAAGGAAAAGCCTCGTTTCAGCCATTCGTAAGGCAGGAAATCGTGAGGCAAGCAAAAATGTAATAGATTACATTTTTGCTTGCGCCACCCTAGTATTAGTGTCAGGATTGTTAAAATCAATCGGAGTGATGATGATGAGCCGTTTCAAGAATTACAGCCCGCGCGGGGTTATTCCTGCGACTTTGCTGGCTTTCAATGATGATTATTCGATCAATGACAAGGAAACCGCCCGGCATTTGCGTCATGTCGCAGCGGTGCAGGGGCTCAATGCCATCACGGTGAACGGTCATGCCTCTGAAGTTCATGCCTGCACTTTCGAGGAACAGCAGCGCATCCTATCGGTCTCGATGGCAGAGGTGGGCGACAAGATTCCACTCATCAACGGTGTCTATGCCGATGGCACACTCGAAGCGGTTCGGATTGCCAAAATGGCCGAACACGAAGGGGCGTCCTGCCTGCTGGTGTTCCCGCCCAACAGCATGTCGATGGGAGGGCAGTTGCGCCCCGAAATGGCGCAGGTCCATTACAAGATGCTTGCTGATGCCACCGATCTGCCGATGATCCTGTTTCAGTATCCGATGTCGACGGGCTTGGGCTATCCGTTTGAGACAATGATGCGTCTGATCGAGGATGTGCCGTCAATCCGTGCGATCAAGGATTGGTGTGCCAATCCGATGCTGCATGAAAAACATATCCGCACCTTGCAAGGACTGTCACGTCCCGTAACTGTTCTGACCACGCATAGCGCTTGGCTCATGGCCTCATTGAGCATGGGTGCCGATGGTCTGTTGTCAGGTGCAGGCAGTGTTGTGGCGGCACAGCAGGTGGCTTTGTTCAATGCCATCAAGTCGGGTGACTTGAAGCTGGCACAGAGCATCAATGATCAGCTCTATCCGATGCAGCAGGCGTTTTATGCCGAACCGTTCCTCGATATGCACAACCGGATGAAAGAATGTCTGGTGATGCAGGGCTTGCTTGATCGGGCCGTGGTGCGTCCGCCTTTGATGAAGCTGCGTGATACGGAACTGGCCTCTTTGCGCCTGGCTCTGGAAAGCGCCGGTTTGCTGAAAGATCGCATCGCCGCTGAATAAGGGCGTTGGGCTATCCACTCGATGTCGTCTCGGTTTAACCACAATCACGCCAGTGATTTATGGAGATGTCTATGCTTGACCTGTTGAAAGGCACGCGGATCATCAGCTTCAACCATTTTTTGCTGGGGCCGGTTGGCGTCCAGCATCTTGCTGATATGGGCGCTGATGTGATTGCTGTTGAAACTGTTGGCGGTGCGTGGCAACGCCATTGGAGCGGCGCCAATGCCTTTCGTGATGAGCAGAGTATGTTGTTCTTGTGCGGAAACCGCAACAAACGCTCTATCGCACTGGATTTGCGGCAGGACGAGGCACGCGAGATCGCCTTGCAACTGATTGATACTGCCGATGTGGTGATGGAGAATTTTCGTCCCGGTGTCATGGAACGGCTGGGTCTGGGCTGTGATGCTTTGCGCAAGCGCAAGCCATCGTTGATTTACGGTTCTGCCACCGGTTATGGGCCGGATGGTCCCTATTTGGAAAAACCGGGGCAGGATTTGCTGGTTCAGGCGCTGTTTGGCCTGATGGCCATTACCGGCGGCGAGGAAACAGGTCCGCGTCCTGTCGGGGTGTCGGCCGGTGACCATCACGGGGCGGCCTTGTTTGCGATGGGTATCCTTGCAGCGCTCGTGAGGCGGGGCAGGACAGGCGAAGGGTGCCGCGTCGATGCCAATCTGATGCAGTCCGTATTGGATTTGCAGGCTGAACCGCTCACCGCCTGGCTCAATATGCCTAAAAAGCCGGAGTCGATCCGGGCGCCCGGTCATGTTGCCGGCTGGTATTACCCAGCCCCGTATGGTGTCTATGCAACGCGTGACGGTCATCTGGCGATTTCGCTTTCGGCAGCGGATTTGCTCGCCGATGTGCTGGAGGAGCCGCTGATCGCTGGCTTTACCGGCGATGACCCCTGGACACGCAAGGCCGAACTGGCCGCCATTGTCAGCGTGGCTGTAGCCAAAAAAACCAATGCCGAATGGATGGCGGTGATGGAACCGCGGGGCGTTTGGCATGCTCCTGTCAACGATTATGAAGACATTCTCAATGATCCGCAGGTGATCCATCAGGATTGTTTTGTGACCGTAGAAGGTGCCGGTCCGAACAAGGATAGCCTGACCTTTCTCAATCATCCCTTGCGTTATGACGGCCAAGCGGCCGAAATCGTTCTGCCGCCACAGCCATTGGGCGCACAGACAGAGACAATTTTGCACGATCTTGGTTTCTCGCAGCAGCGAATTGCCGCTTTGAAAGACAGTAAAGTGATCGCTTAATCAATCAGATATTTCAATGAAGCGGGAGAAAGACCATGAGTGATTTCTATGTGAAGGTGGGCGATAGCGTGTCGTTCTCCAAGACGGTCAGCGAGTCAGATGTCTACGGATTTGCCGGCATTACCGGGGATTTTTCCGGCAATCACGTTGACGAGGAATTTATGAAAAAGTCGGCCTATGGCCGCCGCATTGCCCATGGTGCGTTGATGATCGGCTTCATGTCGACCTGCTCGACCAAAATGATCGAACAATGCAACGGGACTGAGGGTGGGGAAACGCCCGTGTCAGCAGGCTATGACCGCATCAGGATGCTGGCAGGCGTACCCTTCGGGGATACGGTGTTTCTTACCTATACGATTGCCGAGATCGATCCGGTAAAGCGGCGGTCCGTGGCCAATATCGAGGTCAAAAACCAGCATGGTGTGATGGTGGCAGTGGCCCAACACATCCTGCGTTGGGTAAAAAATCCCTGATCCGCTTTCACTTTCCGTTCTCTGATCCCATAGCATAAACGAGGATAGCCATGCGTCTTTCCAATAAAGTCTGTATCGTCACAGGGGGTGCATCGGGCATCGGTCTGGCCACGTGTGAAGTCTTTGTCCGCGAGGGGGCCAAAGTTGTGATTGCAGATCGCGATCTTGCCGCGGCCGACAAGGCTGTAGCTGCGCTTACCCAGAAGGGGGGGCAGGCGATGTCGGTGCAATGCGACGTATCCAATGCCGATAGTGTGGCAGGAATGGTTCAAGCCACTGTTGCGGCCCATGGCCGCTTGGATGTGATCGTCAACAATGCCGGGTATGGCATAGCCGGTTCCCTGTCCGAGACCTCGGATGAGGATTGGGAAGCCCTGATGGGTGTGAATGTGCGTGGTGTGTTTTTGTGCTGCAAGCACGCGATCAAGCAGATGCAGAAAAATGGCGGTGGCACCATTGTCAATGTGGCTTCGGTGGTTGCAGCCGTCGGCATCCGCAATCGCGCGGCCTATGTAGCCTCCAAGGGAGCCGTGGCGGCGATGACCCGCTCTATCGCGCTCGATTATGTCGCAAGCCATATCCGTTGCAATGCAATTGCGCCCGGCACAATCGACACGCCCTATTATACCGAAATTCTCGCCAAGGCGGCTGATCCGGTCGCGATCCGCAAGGGGTTGGAAGCACGTCAGCCGATGGGCCGTCTTGGCACGCCGGAAGAGATTGCCAATGGCATCTTGTTTCTGGCATCCGATGAAAGTGCGTTTGCGACGGGCTCGATTCTGACCATTGATGGCGGTATGACAGCCCAATAATAGTGCCAATTCCTGTTGAAGCGGGGAGCCGATGGGCCCCCGCTTTTTTGATGGCTTGCATCCACATGCATTGGTGGCCCACACTCGGCAGGCGTTTTTCGTCAGGGGGATGATCATGATCGAGCTGTCATCGGGCCATTTGCGCGATGTGCTGGCGTGGCTGGAACAGGCCCGCCCTTTGTCCGATCAACGCGTGCAGCAACGCGCCCGATGGATCGTGCTGGATACCTATGGATGCGTGCTGGCTGGTTTGCGGGCCGATATTGTGCGCGACATAGGCCGGATATTCGCTGCCCAAGACCCCGGACCCGTGCAGTTGGGGGATGTGGCGGGACTGTCGGTCCTGTCAGCGGCGCAATTATTCGCTTATGCGTCCTGTTGGGATGAGGCCTGCGAAGGCCATGCGGGCGCCCATGGACGCCCAGCTCTGGCGGCATTGGCGGCCCTGTTTCCCGTGTGCCGGGACAAGACTTTGGGGCAGATGCTGGAGGCCCTGATTATTGGTTATGAATTGGGGGCGCGGTTGGGCCATGCCTTGCGAATCAAGCCGGGCATGCATGTTGATGGCAATTGGCCCGCTTTGGGAGCAGCTGTGGCTGTCGGCCATTGTCTCGGTTTGACCCAAGACCAGATCATTCAAGCGGTCGAGATCGTGGCGTGTCAGGTGCCGCTAAGTCTCTATCTTCCGGTTCGGGCAGGCGCCACCAGCCGGAATGCCTATCTTGGACATGCCGCTGTTTTGGCAGTGCAAAGCACGTGGTCTGCCTCAGCCGGTGTCACAGCGCCTGCTGGTGCCTTGATGGATTATGCCCGCATCGGTCTGTCGCGCGAGACGGTCGATTGGGTTGGGGCTGGCACCTATGAAATCCTGAACGGTTATCTCAAGCCCTATGCGGCAGTCAGGCATGTGCATTATGGGGCCAGTGCCGCCCAAAATCTGCGCCGCAGGTTTGATCCAAAGCAGATCGAGCGCATCACCCTCGAGATTTACGAAGAGGCGACCATCTATTGTGGCAATCGCCAACCAGCCACCCCGATCCAGGCGCAATTTTCGCTGAGTTTCGGCGTGGCTGCAGCACTGGCTCTCGATCGCCTTGATGCAGACGTCTATCGTACCGGGCAGTTTGACGATCCGCTTTTGCGCCATCTCGAAACGTTGGTCGAGATCAGGATCGATCCCGAGCGTACCCGCCTTAAGACCCGTGGTGCGACACTGTCGGTTCTGGTCCAAGGCCAATGGCACAGCGAAACGGTTGATGCCGTCTGGGGCGATCAGGCTTGCCCGCTGACACAGCAACAGGTCGAGGATAAATTCATGGCCTATGCCTCCCCGAGTCTGGGCGAGGCAGCAAGCCGACTTCTGGCGCAACGAGTTCTTTCTGCCGAACTTAGCGTCCCAATGCGCGATATATGGACGGTTTAACCTCTGCTTTGTTTGAGGTGAGCTGCCAGTTGCGGTGCAGCTTGGGTAAAGAGAGAGCCGGGCGCGATCCCCTGTTCACGCATGAGCCACCACGCGCAGCAAATGTTGGACGACAGGAATGGCGGGACAGATATGCTCGCCCGCTTGGCAATGGCAGGCAGGGTGATCATGCCGGTGCCACTCATCACAATGGCGTCAATGGAGTCCATATCGACCTCGCTCAAGGATTGTTCGACCTCCTCGGTGCTCAATTCATAGGCGCGGAATGTCTCCGAAACCTTGACGATCTGGATGATCTGATAGCCTGCCTCCCGCCAATAATGCGCTGCTTCATCGGTCAGCCATTGCGGATAGGGAGAAAACAGGCAGATACGTTTGGCTTGCAGACACTGCAAACTCTTGCGGATGGCATTGCTGGCCGTTTCAACCGGCACGCCAACCTGCTGGCTTAATTGCTGTGTGAAAACCTCATCGCCCTGCGGGCCGAGACGATAGCTGGGGCCGGTCAAAGCCACAATCATCGCCTTGATTGCCAGCGTGCCGAAGGACAGGGCGGCAGGCAGATAGGTGTCGAGATAGGCGCGGTTGCGCTGCTCCAGAGTGGTATCGGGCATAACCGGAAGTCGGGTTCCGAACAGGCGGGCCCCTTCAGGAATCAGGCGGGCCATTTCCGGTTCCACGGTGGGATTAGCCGAAGGCACAATCAGTCCAAGGGCAGGCTGGTCGGTTAACTGATCAAGATCACTCATGGCTGATGTCCCTGCTGTTGGGGCCTGTCGAGCATGTCGAGCATGGCGGCAGTGGCGAGATAATCGGTGGCGGCCTGTTTGTCTGCCGCGATTTGCCGAATGGTGTCGAGCCAGCCTTCTCCCCCGGAGATGTTTCTGTCGGTCCGCGGTATTAGCATATCCTCGGCGACCCGCTGGCGTTCGCTGGAGGCTTTGTGCACAAGTGCGGGCTGGTCTTCGCGCAAGGCAATGATCATGGCCCTTGCAAGGCAATCGGCATCATGAATCCCGCAATTCATGTTCATGCCTCCTCTTGTATTGGTGACATGCGCGCTGTCACCTGCCAGAAAGGCACGACCGACAGCATTGCGCGAAGCGACGCGGCGGCTTGCACCATAGACATCGCGCCCGATAATGGTCGGCAAGTGTGTCCATGTCGGCATGACGGCCTGAATTTGCTCGCTGACCCACGCATCTTGCAAGGCGGTCTCGTCGGGAGCCGTTTCTGGAACGCGGATGATGATGCGCCAGCAATCGGGCATTTTGAGAAAGCTCAGCGATTTTGAACCGTTGAACAGATAGGTGATCGGGGCGATATTGGGCAGGATTGCATCAAGATCGTCGGTGGTCATCACCCGCAGGATTTTGGTGGGGTAGACCGTGCCTTCAAAGGCAAGGCCCAATGCCTGCCGCACCGCACTGTTGGCCCCGTCGGTGCCCAGTAAATAGCTGCCAGTGACGCGGTATTCCTGACCATGACGGTTTGCAATCGCTGTTATGCTGTCGGCTGTCTGCTCTATTTCATAAACATCGGTATCAAAAAGCGTGGTGGTATTCGGCAAAGCCTGAAATTGGGCAAGCAAGGTGGGTGTCAGCTTGGATTGTTCGAGATGCAGGCGAAATGGGTAGCGGGTGCGATCGGCCAGATCAGCCAGCGCAAACTCAGCGAATGGCCCCTCATTGGTCCGGTACTGGATGCGGTGGACAAGCTGCCCTTGGCTCAACAATGGCTCGATGGCTCCCAGATCGTCGATGATTTCGAGGGTTGGGGGATGGAAGGTCGAAGCTTTTGACGCGGTGTTGAGGCTGTTGCGCTTTTCCAGCAACACGACCTCAATGCCCGCTTGCGCGAGGGTCAGGGCGGCAACCAGCCCGACCGGTCCCGCTCCGGCAACAATGACCTGTGTCGAGATGCTGGTGCTGTTTGGGGTGCTCACGGTCATATCCTTCCTGCAATTTATTCTTGTTCCATGAAAGGCAATACACGGCCGCAATCTCGGCTCCATGAAACCGGAATGGATGCGCCACGTTGCAAATCCCGCAAACCATCCTTGAAGCTGGTACGCGCCATGAAACCCGATGAGCCGCCCAGCGACAGCCGCAGCTTTGTGTGGTCGCCGAAATAGATGAGTTCCTCGATCCGGGCGTTAAATGTATTGGCATTTGGCCCGCTGTCCCCCACCATCACCCGTTCGGGACGCAAAGACAGCACCGCTTTTGATCCGATAGCCAGATCGCCCGTCAACCGGGCCTCGATTTGTGTGCCGTCCTCAAGCGCCATCCGGCAATAGGTGGCATCGCGTGTCGCGATGGTGCCGACGAGCCGGTTGTTCTCGCCGATGAAAGAGGCGACGAAGGCATTTGCGGGTTCTTCGTAAATGGTAGCGGGCGAGGCCAATTGCTGGATGCGACCATGATTGAATACCGCTACCCTGTCCGACATGGTCAGTGCCTCGCTCTGGTCATGGGTTACATAGACGAGTGTGACACCAAGCTGCTCGTGGATATGCTTGATCTCGATCTGCATGTGCTCGCGTAATTGCTTGTCCAGAGCCCCCAGTGGCTCGTCCATCAGCACCAGTTTGGGCTGGAACACCAAAGCGCGCGCCAAGGCAACGCGCTGTTGCTGGCCACCCGACAATTCCGAAGGTCTGCGCTCACCCAGAGGTCCGAGTTTGACCATGTCGAGCGCAGCCTTGATGCGCTGGTCGCGCTCGGCACGTCCGATTCCCTGCATCTCCAGCGGAAAGGACAGGTTGCCCGCCACACTCATATGCGGAAATAAGGCATAATTCTGAAACACCACTCCGATGCCGCGTTGATGGGCAGGGACATGGTTCAGCAGGCGGCCATCGAGACTGATTGTGCCGCCCGATGGGTCCTCGAAGCCCGCCAGGATCATCAAAGTTGTGGTTTTTCCCGAACCCGATGGGCCAAGCAGCGTGACAAATTCACCGCGCTCGATGGTTAAATCCAGTCCATGCAAGACAGTGTTGATGCCGTCATAGCTTTTGGTGATCGAGTCAAAGACGACAATCGGGTCGGACATCGTGCTCCTCATGGCATGCGGTCTGTGGGGGGGAGGATGTGTCTTATGGCATGTTTGCGGATGGCTTCATTGATCATGAGCAGAAAGACCGATAGCAGGATGATCAAAACGGCTGCTGCCGCAATTGTCGGGCTTAAAAATTCTCGAATACCCGCATACATCTGGCGCGGGAGGGTAAATTGATCGGGGCTGGCGATAAAGAGCGCTACGATCAGCTCGTCAAACGAAGTGGCAAAGGCAAACAGCGCACCGGTGGCCACCGCAGGGGTGATAAGCGGCAGCACGACCCGATAAAAACTCTGGACCGGATTGGCCCCCAGGCTGGCTGCCGCCCGTAACAGATTGGGATCAAATGCCTGCAAGGAGGCCAGCACGGTCAGCAGCACATAGGGTACAGACAGCACCGTGTGGGCCAGCACCAACCCCGTCAAGGTGCTGCCCAGTCCGACAGCCGAGAGCGAGAAATACAACGCAATGGCGGTGACAATCACTGGCGTCACCATTGGCAGCGATAGCAGGGCCAGGATCAAGGCCTTGCCACGAAACCGCCCGAGATATAGCCCGATTGCGGCCAATGTGCCGAGTGTGGTGGCGATCAGGGTGGTCAGAATTCCGACAACAAAGCTGTTATAGGTGGCCAGTAGCCAGCGTTGCGAGTTGAAAAAATCCGCATACCAACGCCAAGAATAGCCCGGTGTCGGTAAGACCAGCAATTCGCCTGCCGACAGCGACAGCGGAAAAACCACCGCGATAGGTGCGACAAGAAAGACCAGAAGCACGCCAGTGACGGCATAGAGGAGCAACCGCCCTGTGGATGGTCGTTGTCTTGAGAGGGGGATGGACGCTGTGCCCATGGCTAAACCCTGACCCCGCCCGACCGGAAGCCGGGGACCAGCAGCCAGGCAATAGCCACAAGGATTCCTGTCATGCCCATCAATAAGGCTGCTAAAGCGGCAGCAATGCCCCAATTAACCGATGTATTGGTGAAAAAAGCGATGAAATAGCTGATCATTTGGTCGCCCGATCCGCCGACCAAAGCCGGAGTGATGTAGAAGCCAACCGACAGCATGAAGACCATCAAGGCGCCCGATGCGACACCGGGCATGCTGAGGGGCAGATAGATGCGTAAAAAACGCCGCCAGCCTGGTGCGCCCAGCGAAGCTGCGGCCCGCATGTAATCCGGCTTTATGCCTTTCATCACGCTGTAGAGCGGCAAAATCGCAAAGGGCAGCAACACATGCACCATTGCGAGATAGACAGCAAAGCGTGTGAAAATCATCGTCACAGGCTGTTCCACCAGATGCAGCGACAGCAGCAGAGCATTGATTGGGCCTTCGCGCTGCAGAATGATGAACCATGCTGTGGTACGGACTAAAATCGATGTCCAGAACGGGATCAGCACAAGCATGATGCCTATATTGGTCCAGGCCTGCGGCAGGATCGACAGCGTATAGGCCATCGGATAGGCCAGAACTGCGCAAATCAGGGTCACGACGAGACTGATTTCAAACGTGCGGATAAACAGCTTGATAAAAACGGCTTCCTCATCCGCTGTCGGAACAACCGCCCCGTTCGGGCCAAGTTTCAAATCGACCGAGCGCAGAAAATAGAGTGGTGTCCATGGCCCGGTGCTGCGTTTGACCAGCCCCCAGAAATGCGGATCACCCCAGCGGGGATTGAGTGCGATCAGGTTTTGTTTGTACGAGCCTGAAAACTGACCGGATGCGCGCAGACCCTGCAAGAGCATTGAGCGCAAGCCTGTTTCTTCAAAATTCAGGCGGTTGAGCACCGGACCGGCTTTTTGCTGCTCCTGTGCCTCGCGCAGTTCATTCATCAGGCTCAGGTAGGTCTGTTCGGACGGTACACCCTCACCATTCCATTGTTCGAGCAAGGCGGTGGTTTTTGGCAGGATTGTGGAAATTTCCGCGTCCTCCACCGCCCGATAGAGTGTGGCGCCCAATGGCACGATGAAGCTGACAAACACCAGAAGCAACAGCGGCGCAATCAAGGCCGCTGCCAGCAGGTTTCGTCTCGTCATCATCACAACGGGCAATCGTTTGTGCTATTGCTTATTTGGCAACCCATGCGTTGAACTTGGCTTCGAGATCAGCCCCGTTCTCGACCCAGAAATCGGTGCTGATGAAGAGCCCTTCCTTGGCGTGGCTTGCCACCATGCCGGGATTTTTCTTGATCACTTCCGGATTGTTGGCCACAGCCGCCGTCGCGGGTGATACCGCCCAATCCTGAGCCAGGTTCATCAGTGGTTTCTCATCGGTCATGTAATTGACCAGCTTCATGGCTTCAGTCTTGTTGGGGCTGTTGCGCACGACAGACCAGTAATCGAAGGAGAACAGCAGCGTGTTCCACTGGATCGGGTATTTCGCGCCGCCTTCCGTGGCCTTGATGGTGCGACCGACATAGCCGACCGCATAGGCAACTTCGCCGCTTCCAACCAGCTGCAAAGGCTGGGCACCCGATTTCCACCACACGATATGCGGCTTCAATTCGTCGAGCTTGGCAAAGGCGCGTTTCTGGCCCTCTGGTGTGGCCAGCACCTTATAGACATCGGCCATCGGCACACCATCGGCCATCAGCGCGATTTCCATTGTCATCTTGGCGCCGGAGCGCAAGGAGCGTTTGCCGGGGAATTTTTGGACATTCCACAAATCGGCATAATTGGCCGGTCCTTGCGGGTTGCGGGCCTGATCGTAGAAGAGGCTGACGCCCCAGCCCACCGCACCCGCGCCGCAGGCGCTGGTGCCTCCGGGGATGAATTTGTCCTTGTTGATCAGGCTCCAGTCGAGCTTTTCCAGCACGCCGTCTTCACAGGCGCGTACCATTTCGGGTGCTTCGACCATCATCACGTCAAAAGTAATGTCACCGGATTTGACCATCGAATAAAGCTTGGCCATTTCGCCGTTATAGACATCATCGGTGACCTTTACGCCTTTGTCGGTGGCATAGCCCTGAAACAGATGTTTGCGCGCATTGTCCTGAAATCCGCCGCCAAAACCGACGACCATCAGATCTCGTGCCGAGGCGAGAGATGGCAGTGCACAGGCCAGTAGGAGCGATGTCACTGTAGAAACAAAAAAATTACTTTTCATCATAGTCCCCTCGTTCATGTGAAAGTGCAGTTGTTTATTGTCATTGTGATTCCGGTTCTATGCTTCAGGAATGGCTGTCGGTAATCATCGCCTTCCATTCGGCGCCGTCTTTCTGGTCTTTGCCCTGATATTCGACGCGATATTCATAGCGATCGGGGCGGTAAAGTGCCTGGAGCAATTCCACTGTGCGACCGCTTTCATCCTCGATCCAGCGCGTCATCATCAACAAAGCCGAGCCGACATCGACTTCGAGCTGTTGGGCGGTTTCGGAATCCGCCAGTACGGCCGTGATATGCTCCTTGAAGTGCGAAAGCGTGATGCCGGCTTCTGTCAGGTTGGCTGAAATCGGCAGGGATGAGATGTTTTCTCTGGGCAGATAAGCGGTAAACTCCTGTGGTAGATAGCATACGGTTTTGGAGATGGGCGAACGCCCATCAAAGCGGATGCGGGTGATCCGCAAGACATTTTGGTCGGGTTCAATGCCGAACTTGCTGTGCCATGGCGGGGGACATTTGGTCACCGTGTAATCGAGCAGGGTGATATTGGTTTTCTGGGCCAGTGAAATCTGGCTGCGCATGAAGCGGTTTTCGTGCTCTTGGGTGGTTGGTTGCTGGGCAAGCGGGAATGTGCCGCGGCCGCGCTGCCGAATGATCCGGCCTTCATGTTCGAGCCGCTCCATCGCCTTGCGTATGGTCACGCGCGAGACACTGAAACCCACGGCCAACTCACCCTCGCTTGGCAGGGCCGATCCAAGAGCATATGAGCCGTCGGTCAATTTCTGTAACAAAATCACATAGACACGGTGATAGAGTGGAACAACATTCGATCCACGCACATAGCTTGTCGCTACGATCTTAGAAGCTGAATGATGTTCAATTGTTTTGTTGATCATGTCCTGAAATCTGTTCTCGAAAATTGTTTATCTGATTGGTTTGTCAGCATGTTCAGTCCCGGTTGGATGTTCCGTTTCGACGATGCACCATCCGTTTGGTCTTATCCAATCCGACCCGACTTTATCTGTTGCGATAAACAAGGATCAATACAATTCCATACCTGGCTCAATCCTTTCAAGGGTTGCTCAATCCTATCAAGGGGATAGGCCTTGTCATGGTCCGTAATGCACCGTTTGCCGAGAGGAGCACTATGAGGCGCAATATCCTTTGGTAAACTCCTGCAAAGAATCCTTTGAAAAGAGTCTGTTTCCTCATTTGTATTATTATTAGACCTTTGATACAACATCAGCCTATTGTGAGGCAAGTCGATGATTTGTCTCGCCCGGAGCTGGCTTGAGAAGGGCATTGCAGTGGACGTCAAACAGCAATCATCACAGCCTCTTGAAATTTATGACAGACACGTTTTTTCTCAGTCCAGAGTCTATCGTGCCCATGCTGTGAACCATCTTGCCTACGGCGTGTCCTCGACACCGCGTGCGACGCAAATGCCGTTTCCGGTCGTCGTTGACCGTGCCGAGGGCGTGCACATCACCGATGTTGATGGCAATACCTATCTGGATTACGGTTTGGGATATGGCCCTTTGCTATTAGGGCACACGCCGAAGCCTGTGCTTGAGGCACTCCAGCACGAGTTATCCAAGGGGTTGCGCACGGCCTCCATCCATCGCGGGGAAGCCCGTCTGGCCGATCTGATTGCCGAACTGGTGCCATCGGGGGCGCAAAGCGCTTTTGTCAGTTCAGGATCGGAGGCGATCCAGCTGGCTCTGAGGATTGCGCGGGCGGCCACCGGGCGCAACACCATCGCTAAATTCCGCGCCAATTATCATGGCTGGTTCGACAATCTGCACGTCGCCAACACCATCGGCAATGATGGGGCCGCGACCATCGGTCAAGATCCCGATGCCTCCCAGTCCGTTGTGCTGTTCGATTGGGGTTGCGTGGACGGTCTAGCAGACCGTCTCGATACACGCTTTGCGGCGGTGATTGTTGAGCCTGCTGCCATCAATGCTGGATGCTTCGGTCCACCGGACGGTTTTTTGCAGGCCTTGCGCGACATCACCAGTCGTTTGGGTATCGTGCTGATCTTTGACGAGGTGATCACGGGATTCCGGCTCGCGCTCGGCGGCGCCCAACAACGCTATGGCGTAACGCCCGATCTGAGCGTGCTCGGCAAAGCCTTGGGGGCTGGTTTGCCAATCGGTGCGGTCTCTGGCCATCGCGAAGTCATGCAAGTCATCGCTTCGGGCCGCTTGTTGCATCGTGGTACATTTAACGGCAATCCGGTTTCGATCGGTGCGGGTATTGCCTGTCTTGAAACACTGAAGGCAGAACAGGCCACGCTTTATCCGCGCATCGACCGGATCGGCAGTGCCATAGCTGTTCATGTCAATGCCGAGGCCAAAGCGCATGGTGCCCCGATTTTTGCCCAGAATGTGGGACCCTGCGTGCAACTGTTTGCAGGAGTGACGCACATGGACGGCATGGCCGGTCTGCCAAAGATCGACCGGTCTTTAATCCTGTGTCTGACCTCGAAATTGCTGCAACAGGGTATCTACACCCTGCCGCGCGGCCTGATGTATGTATCGTCTGTCCATACCGATGATGATTTGGCCTTCACAAAACAGGCGATCTCGACAGCGATCGACCATTTCATGCAAGGTCTGCATGCCAATCGCTGAGGTCAAATTATTGTTTTAGTTGATAAATTTATAGTGCCCACAGAAATTTTTGTAAGAGTGTTCGAGGATTTTTACGCCGCCACGCTGCCGGATAACCTCTGCGGTGCGGGTGCCAAGGCTCGTGGCATCGGCGGGGTCGGCGGTTTCAACCGCTGTGACACACTCTTCGCCATTCAGCGAGGTCACCTGTCCGGTCAGCACCAGGTTACCGTCTTTCCATTCCGCGTTGACGCCGACCGGCAGGCTGCAGCCAGCCCCCAAAGCGTGCAGCATGGCGCGTTCGCAATCGACCTCGGCCCGCGCTTTCGGGCATTCGATGCCCTTGAGCATGGCGAGGATATGGCTGTCATCGGCACGGGCCTCGATACCCAGCGCGCCTTGTCCCACCGCATAGGGGAACATTTCAGGGGCCATCACTTCGGCCTTGTTGGCTGCCATATTCAGGCGTTGCAGACCTGCATGGGCCAGAATCACCGCATCAAGCCCGTCTTCGCCATCGATACGCGCCAGACGCGGGCCGATATTGCCGCGGATAGGGACAACCGTGACATCGGGCCGCAGTCTGAGAATTTGGGCCTTCCGCCGCAAGGAGCCGGTGCCGATTGTCGCTCCGTGCCGCAGATCGGCCAGGGTTGTGCCGCACAGAATATCGCGCGCATCCTTGCGCTCCGGCACAGCAGCCAGAACCAGACCTTCGGCCAGATTGGTCGGCAGATCTTTGAGCGAATGCACGACAATATCCACCTCGTGAGAGGTCAATTGCTGTTCGTGCTCGGTCGAAAACACCCCGACAATACCGAATTGATGGAATTCGGATACGCGGTCTTTGTCGGCGATGGTGGTGATGGAATGGAGCGAGAATTCGGCTTCGGGATATTTTTGCTTGATCAAATGGATGACGTAGTTGGTCTGTGCCAAAGCAAGAGGACTACGCCGGGTACCGATCTTGATAAGCATCAAATTCACCTGAAAACTGATAAGTTAATCAATAATATCAATGAAATAACCGATTAACCATCATCATATTTGCGGTATCAGCTAAACCAATCGGGCCGGACTGTCAACGTGATCTCCCACAGCTGTAAGGGGAAGCAGTGGCAGTGGCGTTGTTCATTGATCATCATACCTCAGGCAACAAGTTCATCTACAAATTGGGATCGATCACTCCAAGCGATAATTTTAATATCGTAATTATTGAGTGCATCTTTGAAATTTTCAGGAACCTCCTTTTCATTATCATTCACAAACGCATAGGCTTGCGCATGCTCATTTCGGACATCTTTTGTGTCGAGCCAGCCAAAAGCAATTTCCTCAGCCTTGCTCTTGCTGGGATTATTTATTATTTGTATCATTCGTTCTGGTGCGTGTTTGAATTTTGGAATGACAAAGTCATAGTGTCGCATGTATCCAGATTTACCTACAAAGGGAACTTGTTCGAGAAATCGGATTTCAGATTTTTCCAGCCATGTTTTTACATCTTCAAAAAATAAATTTGATACATTTGATCTTGCCAAATAAAACATATCGTTTACTGAAAGTATAGATTGGACAAGGTTATGTTTGCTTATAGAAAAATTGTCCTGATTAGCTTTAACGTAAATTTCATCCATTTTTCTGTGTACACCAAAACCATTAAGGGTCATGTCTAACAGCTTTTGACGCTTTGGCGTATCTAGTGAGCACCCAGACTGAATTAGATCGGAAATAGTGTAGCTATCGTCCGTTAAATAATATTCGTTTCCATCTTGTTTAAGATAGATCTGAATGTAATCATTGTGATGATCAAGATAGGGTGTCGTAATTTCAACAAAATCTTTGGCTTGTTTCCAAGCAGTTTTGTCCTTTAACCAGCTGTAGTATCCATCAATGAGGCTTTCAACATTCATGCTCATGTGAGTAGATCCCGCCTAAATTGGGGTGACTGAGTAATATTGCAATATTTCATGAAATCAGCAAGGGTCTGCCATCTGTTATTAATATCGGCAAATATACCCTCTGGTATTTCAAAAGCCCATTTATCACCGTATCCTTCTCTATAAAGGTGTAAATGCGGAACGCCAACCTCTAAGCCATCTGGATTTCTGTGCGGGCTGCCAATATCAAGTCTAGCTAACACAACTGCGTCACGCGAGCGTGATTGATATTTCTGGCGTTTGAGGTCAATGCCACCTCTTCAGATATCCAAAGAAAAACGCTCTTTTTTGTCGTATGAAATCAATGGTATAGATAATTTTCCACCGAAATCAGGCAAATTCCATAAGGTGTCATCAACTTTTATTTTTTGCATAGCGAAAAGAAGATCGGCTTCGCTTTGGGACAATTGGATTTCAGCCATGATAATCGCTTTAATTTAAAGATTTAAGAAATGTCAGGGTGGATCAAATACAAGTTTGAACAAACTACTATTTAGCAACACTCTTTGCCTCATCGTCCAGATGGAGCGATGAAGGTGGTGGGCCCGGCAGGACTCGAACCTGCAACCAGTCCGTTATGAGCGGACGGCTCTAACCATTGAGCTACAGGCCCACATTGCGGTCGGATGATCGCCCCGCAATATATGGATTATTCTTAATCCGATTTTTGGCAGGAGTGCAACGGGGCAGTGCGGCATAAGCTGTCAGGCCAGCCGATGATCACAAGTTTAGCTCGCTTGTTCACAAGAGGCTTGCCGCATGACAGGCGGACGGTATAGACACGGGGCAACAGGGCGATCTGTCCCTCAGGTGTTGTCTCAAGCTCATAAGGGTCCATCATGGCCGCTCATCAGTTCATCTATCACATGCAGGGTCTGACCAAGACCTATACCGGTGGCAAGAAGATTTTGGACAATGTCCATTTGTCCTTCTATCCCGATGCCAAAATCGGGGTTTTGGGTGTCAACGGCTCCGGTAAATCGACGCTGCTGCGTATCATGGCGGGTATTGACAAGGAATTTACCGGCGAGGGTTGGGTCGCCGAAGGGGCGCGTGTCGGTTACCTGGCGCAAGAGCCGCAGCTTGATCCGACCCGCTCGGTGCGTGACAATGTGATGGATGGCGTAGCCCCGCAAAAGGCGGTGCTGGACCGTTACAACGAACTGGCGATGAATTATTCGGATGAAACTGCAGATGAAATGACCCGCTTGCAGGACGAGATCGAGGCAAAAGGCCTTTGGGATCTCGACAGTAAGGTGGATCAGGCAATGGACTCATTGCGTTGTCCGCCAGATGATGCAGATGTGTCGAAACTGTCGGGCGGCGAGCGCCGGCGCATCGCTCTGTGCCAGTTGCTGCTGTCGCAGCCCGATCTGTTGCTGCTCGATGAACCGACCAACCATCTCGACGCTGAAACGGTGGCTTGGCTTGAAGGCCATTTGCGTTCCTATCCGGGTGCGATTTTGATCGTGACCCATGACCGCTACTTCCTCGACAATGTCACGGGCTGGATCCTGGAGCTCGATCGCGGTCGTGGCATCCCTTATGAGGGCAACTATACCACCTGGCTGGCAGCCAAGCAGAAACGTCTTGTCCAGGAAGGCCGCGAATCCGAGGCCCATCAGCGCACATTGCAGCGTGAACAGGAATGGATGCAGCAAAGCCCGAAAGCCCGTCAGGCCAAGTCGAAGGCACGTATCCAGCGTTATGACGAATTGGTTCAAAAGCAGAATGACAAGGGACCAAGCACTGCCCAGATCATCATTCCGGTGGCTGAACGTCTCGGCAATAACGTGATCGATTTTGAAGGCCTCTCCAAAGGCTATGGCGACCGTCTATTGATCGACAATCTGACTTTCAAACTGCCACCAGGTGGCATCGTTGGTGTCATTGGTCCGAACGGTGCAGGTAAAACCACCTTGTTCCGGATGATTACCGGCTCGGAACAGCCCGATAGCGGCACAATCGCTATCGGTGAATCGGTTCAGCTTGGCTATGTGGACCAGTCGCGTGACTCGCTTGATCCCAACAAGAATGTCTGGGAAGAAATTTCGGGCGGCAATGAAGTCATCTATCTTGGCAAGCGGGAAATCAATTCGCGCGGCTATTGCTCCACCTTCAACTTCAAGGGTGGTGACCAGCAGAAAAAGGTAGGCTCGCTGTCTGGCGGGGAGCGTAACCGCGTCCATCTGGCGAAAATGCTGAAATCAGGGGCCAATGTGCTGCTGCTCGATGAGCCGACCAACGATCTTGACGTTGAAACCCTGCGTGCTCTCGAAGAGGCACTGGAAGATTTCGCCGGTTGCGCTGTGATCATCTCGCATGATCGCTTCTTCCTCGATCGTATCGCCACCCATATGCTCGCCTTTGAGGGTGACAGCCATGTCGAATGGTTCGAAGGCAATTTCCAGGACTATGAGGAAGACAAGAAGCGCCGTCTGGGCATCGATTCCACCATTCCAAGACGCATTAAATATAAAAAGCTGACCCGCTAATGGTGGCTGGCTCCAAAGCCATCAGGAGGGAAACGGCAGGATTGTTGCTCGGTTTTGTCGGTGTGGTGATTTTCGGGATCACCCTGCCGATGACGAGGCTGGCCGTGGAAGTGCTGGATCCGCTGTTTGTGACAACTGGCCGCGCCGCTTTGGCGGGTCTGGTAGCCTGTTTTGTGCTGCTGATCAGCAAGAAGCCTTTTCCTGTGTACCGTGACCGCGTTTTGCTGATGTGTGCGGCCATTTGCCTTTGTGCGGGCTTCCCGGGTTTTACCGGCTACGCCATGCAGCATGTCGATGCCTCTCATGGCGGGGTGGTGCTGGGGATCATTCCTCTGGCGACCGCTATGGCCGGATCGGTGATCAGTCATCAACGTCCCTCCCGCGGCTTCTGGGTTACGGCTTTGCTGGGTGCGGCTATTGTTGTCGGTTTTTCTATGCAGGCCAGCGGCGGGGCCATTCAACTTGGAGATCTGCTGCTGCTCGGTTCAGTGCTGAGTGCGGCCATCGGATACAGTCTGGCCGCCGATGTCTCGACCAGACTGTCGGGCTGGGAGGTCATTTCGTGGATTGTCTTGCTGGCCTTGCCGGTCACTCTGCCTGTCGCGCTGTGGTCATCTCCTTCCGATCTTTCGACGGTTTCACCCCTGCATTGGGGTGCGTTTTTGTATTTGGGCTTGTTTAGCCAATATTTCGGATTTTTCTTCTGGAATGCCGGGCTGGCGCTTGGCGGGGTGGCCAAGGTCTCGCAAGTCCAATTGCTGCAAACCTTTGTCACGTTGGCTTTTGCCGCCCTGATCAATGGTGAAAGCGTCGGCCTTTCCACATGGCTGGTGGCCTTGGTGGTGGTCGGATTGGTGCTATTGGGCCGCCGGATGCGTGTTGAAAAAGCAGTTTTGTCGGACACGGTGCAGAAAAACCATTGACTTAATCATATAAACATATCTTTATGTGATTAGATTTTGGTCTATTTTTCTGTCTCCTTCCCTCGCCGAAAGCTCTGATGTCCTTCACTGCTCACTCCGCTCTGAGGTTAAATTCCGTCCTTGCCGGTCTGCGGGCTGCGGGGGAGGATACGCGCCTGCGTTTGCTGGCTTTGCTGAGCGAGGGCGATCTGACAGTCTCCGATCTCACCGATATTCTAGGCCAGTCGCAACCCCGTATTTCACGTCACCTCAAGCTTATGGTCGATGCCGGATTGGTCAGTCGCCACCGAGAGGGGGCGTGGGCGTTTTTCCGTCTGGCTCAATCGGGCGAGGGGGCGGTTTTGGGGCAATGGCTGGCCGGACAGTTGGACCGTGCCGATCCGGTCATTGCCAGTGACGGGCAGCGTTTGCTGGCGGTTCGCGCGGCTCGCGGGGAGGTGGCGCAGGCCTATTTCGCCCGCCATGCAGCAGAATGGGACCGTATCCGTTTGCTCCATGCCTCCGATAATCGGGTCGAGGATGCGATTCGCGATGCTCTGGGGGATCGACGTTTCAAGGCTGTGCTGGATCTTGGAACTGGTACCGGTGAGATGCTGAAACTCGTGGCCCCGCATGCAGACCGTTTGGTGGGGGTTGATGCCAACACATCGATGTTGGCCGTCGCCCGTGCCAATCTGTCGGAAGCTGGTTTGCTGAGGGCCGAATTGCGTCAGGCCGATCTTTATGCCTTGCCGGTTGACCGTCAGGCTTTCGATCTGGTGATCCTGCATCAGGTGCTTCATTTTCTTGATGATCCCGCGCGAGCGATCAAAGAGGCGGCCGTGACTTTGGCGCCCAATGGCCATTTGTTGATCGTTGATTTCGCGCCGCATGATCTTGA
>CANGQA010000028.1 GCA_947455995.1 Hyphomicrobiales bacterium
AAATTAAACACCCGATGCGGGACGAATTCGCCGCGTTCGACCATGCCGATGGCCAGTACGGTGCCGTCGCAGGTGGTGTAGTAGGGTCCGCCCTCGGCGGGGGCGTCGCGGCCGCGCAGGATGACCGATTGGCCACGGCGGATGCGCAAAGCCTGATCGCGGCTCATGACGATGCAATCAAGTTCTGTCAGGCCGGATTCGACGCTGCGCAAGGCATGGCTGGCTGCGCCGTCTGGCTCCAATTCGTGAAACGGGGTTGAATCCATTTCGATAAAGGGGCCGACGCGGGTCCGGCGCAGAGCGGTGATATGGCCGTAACACCCCAGAATCCGCCCCATATCGCGGGCAATGGCGCGGATATAGGTGCCTTTGCCGCATTCGGCCTCGAATACGCTTTCATCGGCCGTCATCGAGAGCAGGCGTAAGGCGTGGATTTCGACATTGCGGGCAACCAGATCGACGGTTTCGCCGTCGCGTGCCAGATCATAGGCGCGCTCGCCCTGGATTTTGATTGCCGAGAATTGCGGCGGCACCTGTGCAATCACCCCGATAAATTGCGGCAGAATGGCCTCTATATCGGTCTGGCTTGGTCTGTTGTCGCTGGTAGCGACGGGCTCGCCTTCGGTATCGTCGGTATTGGTTTCAATGCCCCAGCGGACGGTGAAGCGGTAGGCTTTTTCGCCGTCAACCACATAGGGCACGGTTTTGGTGGCCTCGCCGAAGGCCAGCGGCAGAATGCCGGAGGCTAAGGGATCGAGCGTGCCGGCATGTCCGGCCTTTTTGGCATTCAGCAAGCGGCGCAATGCGGCCACCGCCAAAGTGGAGGTCATGCCGATCGGCTTGTCGAGAATGATCCAGCCATGAATATCAAGGCGATGTTTGCGCGGTGCGCTCATCCTGCATTTCCGCTGTTAGTGCTGGTGGTCCGGAAGATCGTCATGATCATGATCTTGGTCTTGGTCGGGTTCGTCGACCATCAGATCGCGCTGCACTTCGGGACGGCGCAGCAATTGGTCGATCTTGGAGGCGCTGTCGAGCCGGTAATCGAGGCGGAAACGCAGATCTGGCGCGAATTTCAGATTGACCCGTTGTGCCACATTGGAGCGCAGATATTTGTGATGGCGCTTCAAGGCTTCCAGAACGCCCTTTTCAAGGCTCTTGTCGTGCAGCACCAGATAGGCAGTGGCGAGCTTGAGATCGGGGCTCATCCGCACTTCGGGAATGGTGATGAAGGCACGGGTCAGAACATCTTCGGGAATATCGCCGCGCGAAATCAGGCTGGTCAGCGCATGTCGCACCAATTCGCCGACGCGTAATTGTCTTTGGGAGGGGCCAGCTTGACCCTTGTCTTTACGAACAGCCATGGTTTCAACCTCTGCCGGGATCGGACCGGCTGATGGAGGGAATAACCCGTCCCGCAACAGCAAGACGGGGTAGACAACGGCCGCTTACAGCGACCGCCGGATTTCTTCAACGCGGTAACATTCGATGATGTCACCCTCGCGCATGTCCTGATAATTCTCGAAGGCCATACCGCATTCCTGACCCGAACCGACTTCTTTGACTTCGTCCTTGAAGCGTTTCAGAGTCGACAGCTTGCCTTCGTGGATCACCACATTGTCGCGGATCAGGCGCACGCTGGCCCCACGTTCCACGCGGCCGTCCTGGATAAGACAACCGGCGACCTTGCCGATTTTCGAGACACCGAACACCTGCAAGATACGGGCTTCGCCCAGACGCTCTTCGCGCAAAGTCGGCGCCAACAGGCCGGACATGGCCTTTTTGATGTCATCAACCAGATCATAGATGATGTTGTAATAGCGGATTTCGATGCCAGCACGTTCGGCTGCTTCACGTGCTTCCTTGTTGGCGCGCACGTTGAAGCCGATCACGACGGCATGCGAGGCTTCCGCCAGCGTGATATCGCTTTCGTTGATGCCGCCGACACCGGCATGCATCACCCGCGCCATCACTTCCTCGTTACCGGCTTTATCCAGTGCACCGATGATGGCTTCGACCGAACCCTGCACGTCACCCTTGACCAGCAAGGTGAATTCCTTGCGGCCAGCAGTTTTGAGCTGGCTCATCATATCGGCCAGTGTGCCACGTGCCGTGCCCTGACGGGCAGCGGAGCGTTCGCGCTTCTGGCGCTGGCGATAGGCCGAGATTTCACGGGCACGGGCTTCGTTTTCGACAACCGCGACACGGTCGCCGGCTTCTGGAGCACCGTTAAAGCCGAGAATCTCAACCGGAACCGAAGGACCTGCATCGGTTACCGGTGCACCGTTTTCGGAAAGAAGCGCGCGGACACGGCCCCATTCGGAACCGGCAACCACGATATCACCGGGATGCAGTGTGCCGCGCTGGACCAGAACAGTTGCAACAGGACCACGACCGCGATCAAGCTTGGCTTCAATCACGGTGCCTTCCGCAGGACGATGCGGATTGGCCTTCAAATCCAACACTTCAGCCTGCAGGGTGATCATTTCCAGCAGTTTGTCGAGATTGGTGCGTTCCTTGGCCGAAACCTCGACTTCGATGGTTTCACCACCCATGGACTCGACCTGCACTTCATATTGAAGCAATTCGGTCCGGACCCGTTCGGGCTTGGCGGCTGGCTTGTCGATCTTGTTGATCGCGACAATCATCGGCACGCCTGCAGCTTTGGCGTGGTTGATCGCTTCGATCGTCTGAGGCATCACCCCGTCATCGGCGGCGACCACCAGAATGACGATATCGGTGACTTTTGCACCACGCGCACGCATGGCGGTAAAGGCGGCATGGCCGGGCGTATCGATGAAAGTGATCTTGCCGCCAAGCGGTGAGACAACCTGATAGGCACCGATATGCTGGGTAATGCCACCGGCTTCACCGCTGACCACATTTGTTTTGCGCAAGGCATCGAGCAATGACGTCTTGCCGTGATCGACGTGACCCATGATCGTGACAACCGGTGAACGGTTTTCCATCGTGGTGTCGGCATCGGCTTCGTCGAACAGGCCTTCTTCCACATCCGATTCAGCCACACGCTTCACGGTATGGCCGAGTTCTTCGGCCACCAGCTGGGCGGTGTCGGCATCAATCACATCGGTAATTTTGACCATTTGACCCTGTTTCATCAGGAAACGGATCACGTCGACCGCGCGTTCTGCCATACGGTTCGCCAGTTCCTGAATGGTAATGGTTTCAGGAACAATCACTTCGCGCGAAATTTTTTCTTTTGGCTCGTCGGCTTGATGGCCCTTCAGACGCTGCACGCGGCGGCGGAATGCAGCAAGCGAGCGGGTACGTTCTTCGTCACCGCCACCTGTTGCGGCCGTGACGGTCAGTCTGCCACGACGACGATCATCGGTCCCACGGGTGCGTTCAGGCTTGGGAGCCACAGCCGGACGGACCACACCACCGGGACGACGCACCGGACGGGCTTCTTCTTCTTCGTCATTGCGCAAACGACCGGCAACACCGGGAGCAGGCAGAGGACGCCGAACAGTCGTCAGACCGGTATCGGCCAAAGGCTTGGTCGATTGCGGGCCGGCAGGTGCCGCCTTGTTGGCAGCGGGAGCATCGACAGCCGGAGCCGCATCACCGAGCAGACGCTGTGCTGCTTCCTCGGACTTGCGGCGCAATTCTTCTTCGCGCTTGAGGCGCTGGTCTTCTTCTTTCTGACGGATAGCAGCCGCTTCGCGTTCGACTCTTTCAATTTCTTCGCGGTCGTTCCGGGCTTTTGCTTCGATTTCAGCTGTTGCACGTTCATCGATTTCGCGCTTGCGGGCCTCGACCAATGCTTGCGTTCTGGCATCGCGCTCGTCTTCGGTCAGTGTGCGGAGAACCACACCGGAGCCCGAGGAGGGACGGTTTCCCTGTGACGGACGCTGCGGTGCGCCCCGCCCTGAGGCAGGAGCTCTCGCAGCAGGTGCTGCAGGTGCCGCCACTTTAGCAACGGGCGCCGCAGGGGCTGCAACAGGAGCAGCGGCAACAGGAGCCGGCGCTTCGACCTTGGGTTCAATCTTGACCTCGGGGCGTTGCTCACCGGGACCGAGAGTGCGGCGTTTCACCTTCTCGACCACAACGGCTTTCGACCGTCCATGTGAGAAACTTTGACGCACGACCCCCGCTTCGACGGGTCGTTTCAACGACAGCGTCTTTGAAGGGGCATGTAGCGTCTTATCGCCAGTATTTTTATCGTCGGTCATTCCGCGCGCGTCCTTGCGGTTCGTTCAGTCATGAATGGTCAGTCTAGAATCTAATTTTGTCAGGTCTGCTATCGGTTCTGCAGTCCTGTAATGGTCCAAAAGGCTGAGCCGCGCAAGCGATGCACGGGCTGCTGGCCCTTCTATGAGTGCAGCATGTATCACATGTGACCGGCCTAATGCCAAACCCAAATCAGATGAATCGAGTCCAAAGACCCGTTGAATGGGTTTTTTAAGGTCGACCGAGGCATAATCAAGCTGGCTCTCCAGCTTGCGACGGCCCGATTCCGAGCCATCCATTGCCTCAACCAGTCCGATCACAATTCCTTCGCGGATCGCCGCTTCGACGCGGGTATAGCCGTAAACCACCAGTCCCGCTTTGTTGGCAAGGCTGAGTGATTCGCGCGCCCTGAGCCGCAACAGATCTTCAACCTCGGCATCCAGCGAGCTGGATACCTTGACCTCGGCCTTGAGGGCTTTTGCAAACAGGCCCTTTTTGACCGCCTGAACCAGCATGGCGCGGCGCGGCGTAACCCACGCCCCGCGCCCCGGCAGATTTCCTTTCAGATCCGGCACCACGGATCCATCGGGAGCCCGCACAAACCGCATCAGGTCTGCAGGCGGGTGCGATTGACGCGTGACAATGCAGCGGCGTTCCGAACCACCTTCTTCATCATCAATATGCTTGGAGGCAGCAAAAGCCCCTGGCATGGCGTAAGGTTCCCTTAGTGCAAACAATGGCGGTCCCGAATTTTAGTGTTCTGTCACAGCATCCGCTTCGGCTGGAACGGGGGCTTCGATCCATCCTGCCTTGATGCGGGCATCCATGATGATGGACTCGGCATCTTCGCGGGACAATTCAAAACCATCCAGAAAGCCGGAATGGCGGACTGTTTCATTGTTCTGGCGCTCGCTCCAGCCGACCAGATCGTCGGTGGCACAACCTGCCAGATCCTCTACGGTTTTTACATCGTTCTCGCCGAGCGAAACCAGCATCGCCGTAGTGATACCGGCCACTGACTTCAGCGCATCTTCAACGCCCAAAGCACGACGCTTGGCATCGAATTCGGCTTCGATCGCGCCCAGATGATCGTTGGCACGACGTTGTATTTCCTGGGCTGTGTCTTCATCGAAACCCTCAATCGAGGCGAGTTCTTCAATCGCGACAAAAGCCAGTTCCTCAACCGATCGGAACCCTTCGGAGGCCAGCAACTGGCCAACGGTTTCGTCCACATCCAAGGCATTCATGAACACATTGGTCCGCTCGAGGAATTCCTTCTGACGACGCTCGGATTCTTCGGCCTCCGTCAAAATATCGATGTCCCAACCGGTCAGTTGCGAAGCCAGACGGACGTTCTGGCCACGACGGCCGATGGCCAGTGACAATTGCTCGTCGGGAACGACAACCTCGATGCGCTCTGCATCTTCATCAAGAACCACCTTGGCCACTTCCGCAGGCTGCAAGGCATTGACGATGAAGGTGGCAACATCAGGCGACCATGGAATGATGTCGATTTTTTCACCCTGCAATTCTCCGACAACGGCCTGGACGCGCGAACCGCGCATCCCGACGCAAGCGCCGACCGGATCAATCGAACTATCGCGTGAAATCACGGCAATCTTGGCGCGCGAACCGGGATCACGGGCTACGGCTTTCACCTCGATAATGCCGTCATAGATTTCAGGCACTTCCTGCGTGAACAATTTCGCCATAAATTGCGGATGTGTCCGCGACAGGAAAATCTGCGGGCCGCGCTGTTCGCGGCGGACATCGAACAGATAGGCCCGGATACGGTCACCGGGGCGGAACATTTCGCGCGGTATCAGATCATCACGGCGCAATACGGCTTCGCCCCGACCCAGATCGACAATAACATTGCCATATTCGACGCGCTTGACCAGACCGTTGACAATGGTGCCGATGCGATCCTTGAATTCGTCGAACTGGCGGTCACGCTCGGCTTCGCGGACCTTTTGCACGATCACCTGTTTGGCGGATTGGGCGGCAATACGGCCAAAATCGAACGGAGGCAGCGTATCGGCAATGGTATCACCGGGTTGCGCGGCAGGATTTTTGCGGCGGGCATCTTCCAGCAGGATTTCGGTGGCCGGATTGTCGATCTGTTCGACAATCAGCAAATGCCGTGAAATATTTAATTCACCGGTGCGCGGATCAATACGGGCATGGACATCGGTTTCGGTGCCATAGCGCGAGCGGGCGGCTTTGGCGATGGCATCTTCCATCGCAGCCAGCACGATTTGGCGGTCGATGACCTTTTCGCGGGCCACAGCATCGGCAATCTGCAACAGTTCAAGCCGGTTGGCGGACACAGCCATAGGCGTCACTCCTTCGATTTGGCAAAGCGTCCCGGACCCTTCTTACGGGGGACGGGCTTTTTTGGGTGTGAGGGTTTAAAACGGGGTGCGACAGCCTCGACGGGTTTGGCGTCGTCAAGGGCGTCATCAGAAAATCCGGTCTCGTCATCCTCGTCGAATTCGCCACCGGCTTCTCGGATGGCTTTTTCACGACGCAAGGATTCACGGATCAGCTCGTCA
Source organism: Hyphomicrobiales bacterium (assembly GCA_947455995.1). Classification (GTDB taxonomy): domain Bacteria; phylum Pseudomonadota; class Alphaproteobacteria; order Rhizobiales; family Beijerinckiaceae; genus CAIYZJ01. The sequence goes on from CANGQA010000028.1 coordinate 6,747, forward strand.
GTGAGGACCAGCCATGCTGCCTCTATGCTGCGGATAGGGAAACGCAATTCGGGATCGTCTTCCGGCTTCAGATCGGTGCGGCGGATGATGACATCATCGCCTTGCGTACCGGTCAGAATCCCACGGCCGCGTTTGCGGCCCGCCAGCATTTGACGCAGTTCGATCTTGGCCTCATGGCCGGCCCAACGGTCGAAGTCGGATTTGCGCACCAGCGGACGGTCTATGCCGGGCGAGGAAATTTCAAGGTGATAGGCGACACCGACCGGATCATCGACATCCAGCACCGGCGACAGAGCACGGCTGATTTTCTCGCAATCATCCACCGTCATGGTGCCGTCCGGACGTTCGGCCATGATTTGTACGGTGCAGCCGTTTTGTGCCGAGACTTTGACACGGACCAGCCGGAAGCCGATGCCTTCAATGGTCGGCTCAACCACCCGTGCCACACGGGCGGCAACGCCGGTTTCTTCAATCAGACGGGGTTCGATCGTTTGAGTCACTGCTTCAGCCAATAAAAAAGAGCGGGACCCGGTGGGGACCCACTCTCAAAAATGTGATCAGATGATCACCCTGAGATATTTACTGTCATTACTCTAAGCAAATTGCTGAAAATTGCAAGCATATTCCATGCAAGGCTTTTTTAACCCTATTGGCAGGTAAATGGCACCATAAACCTTTTGGTCATGGCTTTCAGGGATGATCCCGGCTGATCAAAAGGCCGAGACATGTCACAAGCACGACACCTTCTGCGCGATATCGACACGATGGTTACTGCCCGTAATCCGGCAGAATGCGGTCGCTTGTTCCAGCGTCTTGCCAATCTTTATCAGGACTTCTCGCTGAAGGCCGATCAGGATCAACTGGCTGTTTTCGATGATGTTTTTGTCCGGCTTCTGCCCGGTTGCGACCATGACACTCTTTTGACCCAGACCCTTTGTTGGGCCAGATCAGTTTTTGCACCAAAACAGACCCTCATCCGGCTGGCGCTGCATTCCTCGCTGGAATTTTCTATCCCGGTGCTTGTCCATGCCCAAGCATTTGACGAGCAGGATCTCTGGCAGATTGCCAAGCAGGCGAATGAGGCGCAACAGTTGGTACTGGCGACACGCGCCCATTTGCCGGTACTGGCCAGCGATTATCTGATTGCCTTCGGGAGTGCCGAAGTGCGTGCTGTTGTCGGGGCCAATCCGACAGCGCAGATTTCCAAGACAGGTTTGCAGCTTCTTGAGGACGCACGCAGCCGAAATACCGGCCATGCTGATTTCTCTTACGCGTCATTGATTTTACAGACCCGGTTTACCATGGTTGGCATCGCGCAGCCCGACCGTGAGCGCGACCAATCGGTCGAGACCAGAATTGCAACCCTGATCAACCACCAGAACTGGCCTGAATTGCTGGCCGTACTGGCGATTAAAACCGACCTGTCAGCCGGTGCCATCGTCCGCTCGATGTTGGGGCCTGATATCAGACCGCTGTTGCAGCTGGCACGTGCAATGGATTGGACCTGGCCTTTCGTCGAAACCTTGCTGGGCGTGCGGAGCAATTGGGGTGGGCCGGTTGTTGATATGGCTGAAACACAACTCTATTATCATGCGATCGATCGGCAACAGGCCTGCATGGTTCATGAATTTTTGGTCAGGCGCTCGCGCCAGACAGGCGATTAATCAGCGCTTTTTGGCAATAATATAGCTTGAAATACGCCCTTCGCGCATTGCTTTGGCCTCATAGCGGGTGCTTTGCCAATTGTCCCATGGCAGGCGCCATTCATCAGGCTGTTGCGCGGTCCAGACAAAATCGGGTGAGCGCAGGATACGCGCCAGCGTCCATCCGACATAATGATCAATATCGCTTGCAAAGCGGAATTCACCGCCTGACTTTAAGACACGGGCGATGCGGGCTAAATTTTCATCCGAAACAAACCGCCGCTTGTAATGCCGCCGTTTTGGCCATGGGTCTGGATAGAGCAGGTATACACGATCCAGCGAGGCATCGGGAAGCTGATCCAGCAATTGCACGGCGTCGTCATTATGCAGACGGATGGCTTCTATACCGTCTTGTTCAATCAGCAAAACCAGTTTGGCCATGCCGTTGATGAAGGGCTCGCAGCCTAAATGGCCGATTTCGGGATGCAGGCGGGCATTCCTGATCAGATGTTCCCCGCCCCCAAAGCCAATTTCAAGCCAGAACCCGGTTTTGGCTGATTCAAACAGTTCATCGGGCCTGACTGGACCGGAACAATCGATCTGGAGACCAGGGAGAGTGCCGGAAAGGCCCGCAGCCTGTTTGGGCCGCAGGCGTTTTCCTTGCCTGCGACCATAAAAAGAACCGCGGTTCGTGTCTGCACTCACTTCAATTTTTTGGTCAATTCATCGACCAGATCAAGCTTCTCCCAGGAGAAGCCGCCATCGGCGTCCGGCGTCCGTCCGAAATGGCCATAGGCCGCGGTGCGCGCATAGATCGGCTGGTTGAGATGCAGATGGGTCCGGATACCGCGCGGGGTCAGATCCATCACCTCGGCCAGTACGCCTTCGAGCTTGGCAGCGTCGACATGGCCTTTGCCATGCAGATCGGCATAGATCGACAAGGGTTTGGCCACACCGATCGCATAAGACAGCTGGATGGTGCAACGGTCTGCAAAACCGGCTGCAACCACGTTTTTGGCCAGATAGCGGGCCGCATAGGCCGCTGAACGGTCAACCTTGGTGGGGTCTTTACCCGAGAACGCACCGCCACCATGCGGGGCTGCGCCGCCGTAAGTGTCGACAATGATCTTGCGTCCTGTCAGGCCGGAATCGCCATCAGGGCCACCGATCAAAAACTGGCCTGTCGGGTTGACGTGCCAGACGGTTGCGGGTGTGATCCAGCCATCCGGAAGGGCTTCACGGATATAGGGTTCGACGATCTTGCGGATATCGGCCGAGCTGAGGTCAACCAGATGCTGGGTTGATAGCACAATCTGGGTGGCTTCCACCGGCTTGCCGTCAACATAGCGCAAGGTTACTTGGCTCTTGGCATCGGGGCCGAGAATACCAGCCTGTTTGCCACGGCGGGCATCGGCCAGAATTTGCAGGATGCGGTGCGAATAATGGAGCGGAGCTGGCATGAATTCAGGCGTTTCACGGCAGGCATAGCCAAACATGATGCCCTGGTCACCCGCGCCTTCGTCCTTGTTGCCGGAGGCATCGACACCTTGGGCAATATCGGCAGACTGGGCATGGAGTAGAACTTCGATATCCGCATCTTCCCAATGGAAGCCGGCCTGTTCATAGCCGATATCCTTGATCGCCATACGGGCCGTATGGGCCAGAAAATCATGGGTCAGGCTTTTGGGTCCACGCGTTTCACCGGCGATCACCACCCGATTGGTGGTGGCCAGTGTTTCACAGGCAACGCGGATATCATTGGGGTTCCAGCCTTCGTCAAGACCGGCACGGAAAAAGGCATCGACTATTTCATCGGAAATCCGGTCACAGACCTTGTCAGGATGACCTTCGGAAACAGATTCACTGGTGAAAAGATATTCTTTTCTCGACATGGGCGCCTGCCTTTTGCTGATGTAAAAACCACACAGGGTTGATTGAGCGGGTTCGTGCCAGCAGTCGTTCTTTTTGTCAAGCAAAAGGAGGCATATTGTTTTATAAACCGAACGATTTTCTTGACGATCTGAATTAAGTTTCAGACCGCCAGATCATTGTCGGCCAGTGAATCAACCAGTTCGATGATCCGGCGGCGGATTTTCTGATCCTTGATTTTGATAAAGGACCGATTGAGATGGACGCCTTCACTGGTGGCCAGAAAATCTGTGACATATTGCGGGTTGGCACTGTCTCGAAAGCCGCCTGCGCTGTTTGTGCCAGAGGTGCCGTCACCGCTGGGAGCGCCGTCAAAGAAGAACTCGACAGGCACGCCCAAAATCGCCCCGATCTGTTGCAGGCGACTGGCGCCAATTCGGTTGGTGCCTTTTTCGTATTTTTGCACCTGCTGAAACGTCAGGCTCAGGGCATCGCCGAGTTTTTCCTGACTCATGCCAATGAGAATCCGGCGCATCCGAACCCGTGCCCCGACATGTTTATCAATCGGGTTGGGTGCTTTTTTAATGGTGGGAACAGACAGGGATAGTGAGTTGCTCATTATATTTTTCCAATAAATTGTTGAAATAACTGATTTTTTACAAAACAAAATACAAAAAGGCAGGCGTCATCCAAGGCTGGACGCCAAAACGCTCTCAAAACGGGAACGCAACACATGCAACTGACATTAAGGGTTGTATAAAGCGACACTTGGGCCGATTTGTCAATCTGAAAGCGGGATTGCGTCAGTCCGTATCATGTCTTTTAAGAGCCAGTCTGTGTCTGATCCAAAGGCTCGCCAGCAACCCCAACGTGATCAACACCATCACCGGTGCAAAACCCGTGCGGGCGAAGACAGTAGGTGGCAGAGCTTGTGGCAGCGGGGACGTCAGGGCATTCTCCTGCCCGAGGGGCAGCACCTTGATGATACGGCCGAACGGATCGATTACCGCCGAAATGCCTGCATTGGCAGAACGCACCAGTGGTAGGCCTTCCTCGATGGTACGCAAGCGGGCCTGGGCAAAATGTTGATGTGGTCCGGGGCTGAATCCGAACCATGCATCGCTGGTGAGGTTGATCAGCACCGAAGGCCTTTTGTCGTGCGGGGTCACGGCGCCCGGAAAAATAGCCTCATAGCAGATCAGAAAAGTGACTCCGGACAAGCCAGGCAGGTCGAGGCGGCGCAGTGTCTCTCCGGTGGAAAAAGAGCCGGGTGCGGTCACAAACCGCCGCAATCCCCATTGGGTCAACAGGTCTGACAATGGCAGATATTCTCCAAAGGGTACCAGATGCACCTTGTCGGCACTGGCCAGAATAGAGCCGTCAGCACCGACCACCTGAGCGGAATTATAGTAAAGACGCTCCCCTTGAAGCCGTTGTTCCGCCGGTCCCTGCGGGGTTTCGCTGACACGGCGTTCTTCGCGTACGGCACCGGTGATGAGAATGGCCTTCCGCTTGAGCATGTCGGCAATCATCTTTAAGGCGACAGGCTCCCGTGCCAGAATGAAGGGGAAAGAGGATTCCGGCCAGATGACATGTGTGACCCCATCCATCGGATCGGATGCAGCATGTTTGTCACCCAAAGTCAGATCAATATAGGTCTGCATGATGGTATGGGCATTGGCCATGCTGAATTTGTCGTCTTGCGGAATGATAGGCTGGATCACCCGCAACACAACATGATCGCGCATCACGGTGGGCTGTTCCAACCGGATGAACCCGCCAATCGCCATGCAAGCCAGCACGATGAGGGCTATCACAGGGGCAATGAGGCGCTGTCCGGTCGTGGTCTGGTCGAAAAGCGTGGCAGGGGTGGCAGCCACTCCGACCATGATCAGGGTCAGGCCGGGCAGACCCACCAGTGCGGCGGTCTGGGCTAGCGGCAGGATGCCAGACAGTGCCATGCCATAGGCATTCCAAGGAAAGCCCGACAGCATTACGCCGCGCAACAATTCGGACAAGGCTAATGCGGCCGCCAGTGTGATGATCCGGACAGGATGTGCGGTCCATAGCCAGCGGGCCAAAGCAAATCCGCAAGCATTGAAAACAGCCAATAGCGCAGGAAGCCCCAATACGCCAAACGGCAAAGCCCAGGCGAATTGATCCGCATCGACCAGAAACGCGTTGCCAAGCCACCAAAGACCAGCGGTAAAATAGCCAAAACCCTGCCACCAACCGATCAGCCAGGCCGCGCGGATATCCATCCACCAACCTTGATAAGGCTTGTATAGGCACGCATCCAGCAGCAAAACCGCGAAGGACATCGGGATGATCAAAGCGGGCACATAATCAAAGGGTGCGAGTGCAAGGGCACCGACAGCACCGCTTAGCGCCGCAAGGGCATAACGGGACCATCCGCTTTTTCCGGCGAGTGACAATGTCAACGCCCGCATCAATCAGGACTTGTCGTGCGGAGCCGTGGTTGGCACGGGCACAGGCGCAGTTTTAGGTTCGCCCTGATGGTCATCCTTGGCCCCGCTCTTGGGTCGGGTCTTGTCCTCGGTATTGCGCAGGTGCAAACGCAGTCTTTTGATCCGGCGCGGATCAGCATCCAGCACCTCATATTCCAGACCGCCGGAGCTGACGATGATTTCACCCCTGACGGGCACCCGCCCGATCAGCGTGACAATCAAACCGCCCAAAGTGTCGATGTCTTCGGCAATGTCGGAATCGGTCAAAGCAATGCCGATGGCGGCAGACACCTCCTCCAGCGTGGCGCGGGCATCGGCCGAGAAGGTGCCGTCCTCGTTGCGGGTGATCATCGGCGCGTCGGCTAGATCATGTTCGTCCTCGATGTCGCCGACGACGATTTCAACCAGATCCTCGATCGAAACAAGGCCATGGGTGCCACCATATTCATCGATGATCAGCGCCATATGCGTGCGCGTGGTCTGCATTTTTACCAGCAATTCCAGCGCAGGCATCGAAGGCGGGGCATAGAGGACAGGCCGCAGGATTTTCGCCGAAGACAAGGATGCTGTCAGATCAACCCGCCCCAGATCAGGCGTGTCTGTCGGGATGGAGCGGCGTTTCGAGCGGGGCGCGGTTTCGGCCCTCGCGGCAAGGTAATCCAGAAAATCACGGATATGCACCATCCCGCGCGGATCATCGAGTGTATCGACATGGACGGGAAGGCGCGAATGGCCGGCTGTACGGAAAATCCGCAACAATTCTCCCAGTGTCGTGTCCATTGAAATGGAGATAATATCAGCCCGCGGGACCATCACATCATCGACGCGTCGACCACGCAGGGCCAGCACGTTTTTGAGCATTTCCTTTTCGCGCGGTGAAAAGTCGCCATTAGCGCCGCCTTCAGCCAAGGCGTCCTCGAGATCGTCACGGATGGTCGGGGCCTGTTTCAAGCCGATCCACGTTTTCAATCGTTCGAGCGGGCTTTCGCTGGAACTGCCAGAGGAGTCTTTTGATCCTGACTCGTTCTGGCCAGGTTCTTTATGGCCTTGTGGCTGTGCCGCCGATGGTGTGTTCGTCATCATGATGGGATGATTATGCGTCGATAGGGGGGTGTGGCACAAGCTCAAATTCGGAATAGGGATCCGGAATGTCGAGTGCAGCCAGAATTTCGACTTCAAGAGCCTCCATTTCATCGGCTTCTTCGGGCACCAGATGATCATAGCCAATCAAATGCAACAGCCCGTGCACCAGCAGATGCGCAAGGTGGTGTTCTACGCTTTTGCCATCGCGCCCGGCTTCCATCACCACGGTTTCAAAGCCGATGGCGATGTCACCAAGAAAAAGGGTGTCATGTCCCTTTATGGTTTGCTCCTCATCTGGTTGCCCTGATGGAAAGGACAACACATTGGTGGCCTTGTCCTTGTTGCGGAATTGTGCGTTGAGACGGCGCATTTCCGCATCGTCGCCCAGCATGACACTTGCCTGATAGCGGGAACGGGTCATATCGGGATGGGCGGCAAGAACGGCATCGCCCGCTTGGCGCAACAAAGCGGTAATGGCGCGCCGTTGGGTCCAGCGCGGGCTTGTATAGACAAGATCAAGCATCAGACGGCGTTTGTGTTTGGGAGGATTGGCCGTCATGATCTGATCTGTGAACGCCTGTCTTCGGCATCATAGGCCCCGACAATCCGCCGAACCAGCTCGTGACGCACCACGTCCTGTTCGGCAAAGCGGATTCGGGCAATGCCTTCCACACCTTCCAGAATGCGGGCAGCTTCGACCAGACCCGATTTTTGACCGGGCAAAAGGTCGATTTGGCTTGGATCACCGGTGATGATCATGCGAGAGCCCTCGCCCAGTCGGGTCAGCACCATTTTCATCTGCATCGAAGTCGTGTTTTGTGCTTCATCCAGCAACACAACGGCATTGGTCAGCGTGCGCCCGCGCATAAAAGCCAGCGGGGCGATTTCGATCATGCCGGTCTGCAACGCGCGTTCGACATGCCGTGCTTCCATAAAGTCATACAGCGCATCATAAATAGGGCGCAGATAGGGATCGACCTTTTCGCGCATGTCGCCGGGCAAAAACCCTAACCGCTCGCCTGCTTCCACCGCAGGACGCGAGAGAATCAGCCGTTCACACACGCCTTGTTCGATTAGGCTGACGGCATGGCCAACGGCCAGCCATGTTTTGCCGGTGCCCGCAGGCCCTTCTGCAAAGGTGAGCTCGTGCTTGCGCAAGGCCCGCAAATAATCGTTTTGGGCGGCATTGCGGGCGCGGATACGCCGTTTGCGGGTGTTGATTTCCGCAAAGCCGGTTTCTTCCGCGCTGAGCTGCTCGGGTGGAAAGAGAATGCCTTGGGCGCGGGCTTCGGCGATCATGCCGTCGACATCGCCGGTCGAAAGTTCCAGCTGGCGTCGCGCCAGTTCATAAAGGCTGTCGATGACCCGTTTGGCCTGATCGGTACTGACCATATCGCCGCGCAATGTCACCCGATTGCCGTTGACAGTGGCTATCACGCCGAGGCGGCGTTCGATATGGGCGATATTCTGATCATAGAGTCCAAAGACGATATTGGCACGGCGATTATCGTCAAGGGAGATCACAACCTCGACCGGGCCTTCGGGGATCTGGTCGTCACGGCCATTGCGCAAAAGGTTGCGGGGGGAGCGCGGTGGTTGCTGCGGCGCGATCAAACCTTGCTCTCCTTCATGACAGCTCCCGGGCATAGAGGCTGTTTGTTCCGAGTCCGGTCACATTCACCTCTACAATATCGCCGATTCGTGCCTTTGCATCATCAATTTGTACGGCTTGCAGATAGGGGGATTTGCCAGCCATCTGGCCCGGTTTGCGTCCAGCCTTTTCAACCAATACGGGGATTGTCCGGCCCACAGTCGACTGATTGAAGGCGGTCTGCTGTTCTGCAATCAGGGATTGCAGGGCAGCCAGACGTTCATCTTTGGCCGCTTCAGGCACCTGATTATCAAGGTCGGCGGCAGGGGTGCCGGGGCGCGGACTGTATTTGAAGGAATAGGCAGCAGCATAGCCGACGCGGGTGATCAGATCCATCGTGTCGAGAAAATCGCGCTCGGTCTCGCCGGGGAAGCCGACAATAAAGTCCGAGGACAGGGCCACATCAGGCCGGATCGCGCGCATCTGCTCGATGATGGCGAAATAGTCATCGCGGCCATGCTGGCGGTTCATCATATCGAGAATGCGATCGGAACCCGATTGGACCGGCAGATGCAGATAAGGCATCAATTCGCCAATGTCCCGGTGGGCTTCAACCAGTGCCGAAGTCATATCGCGCGGATGGCTGGTCATGTATCGAATGCGTTCGATTCCCTCCAGCTCCGCCACATGCTGCAGCAGGGTCTCGAATGGCAGGCTGGTGCCATGCGCATCAAGGCCGTGCCACGCATTTACATTTTGTCCCAGCAGCGTAATCTCACGGACCCCGCCTGCCGCCAATTTGCGGATTTCGGTCAGTACGGCGTCGAGCGGACGCGAGAGCTCGGCACCGCGCGTGTAGGGCACAACGCAGAAGGTGCAGAATTTGTCGCAGCCTTCCTGCACTGTCACAAAGGCAGTGACACCCCGATTTTTGATACTGGCCTGACTCGGATCCGGCAGAGCAGAGAACTTATCCTCGACCGGAAATTCGGTATCGACCAACGGCTTGAGCTGCGAAGCTTGGAGCATTTCGGGCAGGCGATGGTAGCTTTGCGGACCGATCACCAGATCAACCGCCGTCTCGCGGCGTAAAATCTCGGCACCCTCGGCCTGCGCCACACAACCCGCCACCACAACTTGCATCGCGCGGCCCTCTGCCTTGCGATCACGCTTCATGCGGCGAATACGCCCCAATTCCGAATAAACCTTGTCGGCGGCCTTCTCGCGGATATGGCAGGTATTGAGCACCACCAATTCGGCATCTTCGATGGTTTTGGTTTCGACATAGCCGTTTGGTGCCAGCGCATCGGCCATGCGTTGGGCATCATAGACATTCATCTGGCAGCCGTAGGATTTGATATAAACCTTTTGCATCACACTTCCTTAGCCTGTTCTGCGCGCGGGGAGAATAGCTATTGCGCATAACCACGACAGGCATCAAACAATCGGCGCACCTCGGCTTCGGCTTGCTGGGTGATGCGTTTGCGGTCGGATTCAACCGAAAAGGCAATCGGTTCGCCGAAGGCCACCAACACATCCAGCGGTCCGGCAGTGATGACAGTTGCCAGATGCGGCAGCAGATCCATATCGCCATACCAGCCGATATGCGGCATATCGGCGCGCGACAGCCGTAACCCATTGCGGTGTGTATAAAGCAGACAGACCGGTTGTATCATGATTTCATGGTCAGGATGCCGCCCCAGCAAGGCTTCGCGTGCCGCCCCGACCAAGGGCGAGCGAAAGGGCAGGATACGCAGACCGTCGCTGGTCGTGCCTTCGGCAAACAGCACAATGGCATCGCCCTCGCTTAGCCGCTGGCCTAGTTCCAGATTGGTCTGGCGGGTTTTGATGCGGCGTTCGCGGTCAACGAAAACCGTGCGCTGCAAACGCGCGAGCAGGCCGAAAACCGGCCAGTCCCGTACTTCCGATTTGGCGATGAAGGATAAGGGCAGGACAGCCGACAGCACAACGATATCGATCCATGACACATGGTTGGAAAGGATCAGCATCGGTTGGCCATGGGAGATTGTGCCTTCGGATTTCACCGAAACCCGCAGCAATCGGCATAGGATGCGGTGGTAAAACAATGGCAATGTCCGCGCCCAGACAGGTCTGATTGTGATCAGCAGCCATTGAAGCGGGGCCAAGAAGAGGGTGATCAGGGCAAAGGCTGAAGCAAAACTTATCAGGCGAAGACGGCGCATTGGAGCTCGATCAGGTGCTGAAAAATGGCAGGGTCAAAACAATCATCACTGCGTGACAGCATGATGACAAAACAGTCTAATCAATCACGCGCTTGAGCACCAGCGCATGGCCGCGCGTGCCATCGGGACGGGCGTAATAGGCTTGCCTTTCGCCCACTTGCTCAAAGCCTGAACGGGCATAAAGCGCGCGTGCGGCTTTATTTTCATCCTCCACTTCCAGAAACAGGGCCGTGACGCGCCTGCCTGCCAGACGCGCCAGGTGATTGCCAAGCAATTGCCGTCCCAATCCCTGCTTGCGCCAAGCCGGATCAACGGCAATGGTCAGCACCTCGGCTTCATCGGCGGCAATCCGAGACAGGATGAAACCGGCCAGTCGATGGTGCGAGACAAGTGCATTGGCTTCGACATTCGGATCGGTAATCAGCCGGCTGATCTCAACCTCGGTCCAGCCGCGTGCAAAACTGGCAGCGTGAAGGGAGGTCGCCTGGACAGCATCCGCGCCGTTCATCAGACGGAAACTCGGCGTGGGGCGTTTGAACAGAGACCGGAATAAATGCCACCAACGCATAGACAATCCCTTAATGCCGTGCCTTTAACGGCGTGCAATCCGCGCGTGATCTTGTGGTTTGGCATCGGCCCCGCGCAAATAGAGCGGTTCCGGCGGCGAATTCGCCGGATCGGCTGCCAGTCCAAGCCGCGCGATCCAGACAATATCGGGGGCGGGGGGTGAGGGTTCGATAAAGACTTGCGGACCCAGAATGTCGATAAAAGGCAACAGCAGATTGGCGGCCGGACCTATCACTTTGACCCCGCCATTGCCAAGCGCGCGGGCAATATCCTCCAGCGGAATTCGTGCAGGTTCGATCAGCGGATGGCCCGATGCGCTGACAAATTGGCAATAGGCATTGCCGTGACGCGCATCGATCAGGCTGGCAATCGACAAAGTGGTGCCGCCGATAATATGGGGTGCCGCATAGGCCGACAGGGTGGTGACACCGACCACAGGCAAGCCACTGGCCACACCGATGGCGCGGGCAGCAGACAGGCCGACACGAAGTCCGGTAAAACTGCCCGGCCCGACCGAAACAGCCACTTTATTGATGGATGACAGGCCGCCATCAATGCCTTTGAGCACACGTTGCAGCAGCGGCACGAGGGCCTCGGCATGGCCACGCTCCATTGTCAGGCTTTCACTGATCAACGGAAATTCCGAGCCTGCATCATAAATACAGACTGCGCAGGCCGATAATGCCGTATCAATCGCCAAGATCCGCACCAACGGCCCTCATCATTGTCTATCATGTATCGCTAAAAAGACGGGATCGAGCAGGCTGTGTCTCGATCCCGATTGTCGTCGCTCAATAGGCTTCGACCTCGCGGACATCCGGCAGAAAGTGCCGAAGCAGGTTCTGGATGCCATGCTTCAGCGTGGCGGTTGAGGACGGACAACCGGCACAGGAGCCTTTCATGGTAAGATAAACCACGCCGTCACGAAAACCCCTGAATGTGATATCGCCGCCATCGCCTGCCACCGCAGGGCGGACACGGGTTTCTATCAGCTCTTTGATGGTGGACACGGTTTGCTGGTCCTTGGGATCAAAAAACTCATCATCATGGGCCGCATGATGGGCCGCCTGTTCGGCTTCAGCACCATCAAACAGAGGCTCGCCGGACAGGAAATGCTCCATGATGCCGCCGAGAATGGCGGGCTTGAGATGCTGCCATTCCCCATCGGTTTTGGTCACCGAGACGAAATCTCCGCCATAAAATACTGACGATACGCCCTGCACGGCAAAGAGGCGTCTGGCCAGCGGTGAATGCTGGGCGGCTTGGCGGTCACGAATTTCCAGTGTGCCTTCCGGCATGACCATACGGCCGGGCAAAAATTTCAACGTGGCCGGATTCGGGGTTGTTTCGGTTTCAATAAACATCGGATGCTCCTTCAGCAGCCAATCGGGCCCGCGCTATGCGCGTGAGTGCGACAAATTTCTTATACAGTCCTATGTGGGCCATCACCGCCATAATTTCAATCGAATATGCGATGTATCCCGCTCATGAAAGGGCATCAATGGCCTGATCATCAAGATGGCCTGGCACAATCACGATCGGGACAGGAAAATGTCCGGCGGCTTGGCCTGCCAGCAGCGAAACGAGTGGGCCCGGTCCTTCGGCTTCGGTGCCAGCCGCCAGAATCAGCGACGATATGTCTTCGTCCCGATGGATCAGCGCCAGAATTTGTTCGCTCATCACGCCTTCGACCACCAGTGTCTCGATCTCAAGCGGCGTCAGTGCCTGCACTGAGGCGATAGCGCGGGCCAGATGCTGTTCGGCCAGTTCGGTGGCTTCGATACGCATGACATCGCCGACACCGAGCCAATGATTGAAATCACTTTCACCGGTCACCGCCAGCATCATCAAGGTTGATCCCGTTCGGCTCGCCCGTCTGGCGGCATAGCGGATCGAGCGGCTGCTTTCGGGTTTGCCGTCGATGATCACCAGTAATTTGGGCTGGTGCCCGGCTTCAAAGGCCTTGCGTTTGACGCTTGTCATCATGGTTGTTCCTACGCTGTGCGAGGAAGGCATTGAGATGAAAGCCTTCAGTTCCGACTGACAAAGCCCAGAATATCCTTGACCGAACGCATGGTTTGGGCGGCCTGCACACGGGCACGGTCCGATCCATCCACCAGAATGGCATCGATATGGGCCGGATCAGCCATCAGGCGTTTCATGTCTGCGCCGATCGGACCAAGTTTTTCCACCGAGAGATCAACCAGCGCCGATTTGAAAGTCGAGAATTGTGCACCGCCGAATTGGCGAAGCACGGATGCTTTGTCGGTCTCCGACAGGGCTGCAAAAATTCCGACCAGATTATCCGCTTCGGGACGGCTGGCCAGCCCTGCTTCCTCGCTTGGCAACGCTTCGGGATCGGTTTTGGCCTTACGCACTTTCTGGGCAATGGCATCGGCATCGTCATTGAGGTTGATACGCGAATAATCGGATGGATCGGATTTCGACATTTTCTTGGTGCCGTCACGAAGGCTCATCACGCGGGTAGCCGGACCCTGAATCAATGGTTCGGGCAGTGGGAAGAAGGCATCGCCATGGCCGTGTTCGGCAATCGAGACGGCATAGTCATTGTTGAATTTCTGTGCGATGTCGCGCGCCAGTTCCAGATGCTGCTTCTGGTCATCGCCGACCGGCACATGGGTGGCGCGATAGACCAAAATATCGGCGGCCATCAAAGCCGGATAGGCATACAGACCAACTGATGCGTTTTCGCGGTCCTTGCCGGCCTTTTCTTTGAATTGGGTCATCCGGTTGAGCCAGCCCAACCGTGCCGTGCAGTTGAACACCCAGGCCAGTTCGGCGTGTTCGCTGACTTGTGACTGGTTGAATACGATGTGCTTGTTCGGGTCGATCCCGCAGGCGATAAACGCAGCAGTGACTTCGCGAATGCTATTGCGCAACTGCAAGGGATCTTGTGGAACGGTGATGGCGTGCAGGTCGACCACGCAATAGATGCAATCATGAGATTGTTGCAAGGCGACGAATTTGGTGATGGCACCCAGATAATTACCCAAATGCAGATTGCCGGTCGGCTGGACGCCGGAAAAGACCAGATCTTTGAACACAGGTGCGGATGCAGGCTTCGGTTCTGCAATGGTCTGTTCGGTCATGGTGTCAGCGTCCTTGAGGTCGGCATTTTAGGGTATGTATGCTTATCGCGCTGCTTATGACAAGCAGGCTCGTCTGTTGCAAGGTCTGATGCAAAAGACAAAGGGATACGTCTCATCACCTTTGCGCTTTCATAGGTCTGCCAAGCAGTCCGAAACCCAGCGCGCACACGCCGTAAATGCCACAACCACCAAGGCATTTTGCCATTAAAGACAGAATGTCGAAGCCGAAAGACGGCTGATCCGTCAGAAACGGGTCGATGATTGATGAGATGATCATGATCCCGGCCAGCATAAATATGGTGGCGACCAGAGCCAACAGGAGATCACGCAGCATGGCCCGTTCGGGACGCCAGCCGAGCCGCACAGCAAAAAAACCGAGACCCACCAGCATTTCGATTCCGGCCCCCGCGCTGAGAGCCAGAGCAAAAGAACGGGCATCCTGCTGTCCTGCATGCTGCAACAAGAGGCAAATCGTCAATACACTTGCCAGTCCGGCAAGAGTGGCCAGTAAGGGTTCCTTGATCCGGCCATGAGCAAAAAAGCCATGCGCGCATACGCGTCCGACCGCAAGGGCAGGCAAAGCCAGCGCAAAACCAGCAAGCGCCTCGTGGGTTGCTTGCTGGGCATGATGATCAAAAGCGCCATGTTCAAACAGAACATGGCTGATCGGATCGGCCAACAGGATCAATCCGCTGCTGGCCGGCAAAGCCAGTACCAGCGACAGCAGCATGGCATGATCCATTCCCCACCTGAAAGCAGTTTGATCCGCTGCCTGCGCATCACGGCTAATGGCCGGCAGGACGACAACAGCCAGAATGGCGGCAATGAAACCGAATGGTAATTGGGTTACACGGTCGGCAAAATAGAGCTGGGACACCAATCCGCTGTGCTGTCCGGACTGACTGATCAGGATCAGGAAAGCCAGTTGACTGCCTGCAGCAATCACCATGCCTGGTCCACACAGTGTTATGAAACGTGTCAGTGCAGGGGTCCAGCGTGGTTTTGTCCAGCGTGGGGAATGAGGCGAGGTCTGGACCACCAGCATGAGAACAATCCCCTGGACCAGTCCTGATCCACCTGACAGGCCGGCCAGCCAGATCGCGGCCACATCGGGTTCGAGCGGATGGATTTTCAGCCAGACCAGCGCCAGCACCAGCACTATATTGACCATTACGCCCGACCATGCGGCCAGTGCGAACCGGTGCTGGATTGACAAAATGGCCGAGGCAACGGCTGCCAGACCACTGCCAGCCACCATCGGAAACGCCAGAACGAGCGCCTGCGAGGCGATCTCTGCCGTTTGCGAGGGCGCACCCAGCAAGAGGACCAGCGGCAAAGCCAGAACCTGAACAAAAACCGCAAGCAGGCCGAATAACAGGACAAGAAACATCACGATTTGACCGGCAAATTGACCGGCGGCTTGTTCACCTTCTCTGGCTTGCTGACCCAGCATCATCGGCACAAAGGCGGTGTGAAGCCCGCCTTCGCCGAGCACCCGCCGCGCCATATTGGGCAGGCGAAGAGCGATCAACAAAGCATCGCCGACAGGGCCGGCCCCGAATAGAATCGCCAATCCGACATCGCGGGCAAAACCGAGCAGACGCGACACCGCTGCCGCTGCACCCACGACAAGTGAGGCCGGCCTGACGGAAGATCGCGCGCCGGTTGGCTCCATCAGAGGATAAACCGGCTCAGATCGGCATTCTTCGCCAGATCACCTACCGATTGTGTGACATGATTGGCATCAATCGTGATGGTTTCGCCCGAACGGTCGGGAGCGGTGAAGGAGATGTCGTCGAGTATCCGTTCCATCACGGTCTGCAACCGGCGCGCGCCGATATTTTCGACCGTTGAATTGACCTGAACCGCGATCTTGGCCACTTCCGCGATGGAATCGTCGGTAAAGACCAGATCGACGCCTTCGGTTAGCAGCAAAGCAATATATTGTTTGATCAGGCTGGCTTCGGTATCGACCAGAATCCGTTTGAAATCATGCTCGTTCAAAGGCTGTAATTCGACACGGATTGGCAAACGACCCTGCAATTCCGGCAGCAGATCGGACGGTTTGGCAACATGGAACGCGCCTGACGCGATGAACAGGATATGGTCGGTTTTAACAGAACCGTGTTTGGTGTTTACGGTTGTGCCTTCGATAAGCGGCAGCAGGTCGCGCTGTACCCCTTCACGCGAGACATCGGCACCACTCCGGCCTTCGCGGACACAGATCTTGTCGATCTCGTCCAGAAATACGATGCCGTTGTTCTCAACCTCACGGATGGCCTCCTGAACAATGGCGTCCTGGTCAATCAGCTTGTCGCTTTCTTCGGCCACCAGCGGGGCATAGGCATCTTTGACAGTGGTGCGGCGGGTGGTGGTACGATTGCCCTTGCCGAACAGTTCGCCCAAATTGATCGCACCCATGGCCGTACCCGGTGCGCCGGGAATATCGAACATCGGCATGCCGCCTTGCGGGCTTTGCACTTCGATCTCGATTTCCTTATCGTCAAGCAGATCGGCGCGCAGTTTTTTGCGGAAACTGTCGCGTGTCGATGCGCTTGCGCTCGCCCCGACCAGCGCATCCAGCACGCGGTCCTCGGCGGCCAGACGGGCGCGTGCTTCGACATCCTTGCGTTTGCGGTCCTTGATCATGCTGATCCCGACCTCGACAAGATCACGGATGATCTGTTCGACATCGCGACCGACATAGCCGACTTCGGTGAATTTGGTCGCCTCTATTTTCAGGAAAGGTGCACCGGCCAGCCGTGCCAAGCGGCGCGCGATTTCGGTTTTGCCGCAGCCTGTCGGGCCAATCATCAGAATATTTTTCGGCATGACCTCGTCACGCATCGAGCCGGTTAGTTGCTGCCGCCGCCATCGGTTGCGCAGGGCGATCGCTACGGCGCGTTTGGCATCGCCTTGGCCAACGATAAAGCGATCCAGTTCGGAGACAATTTCACGCGGCGAGAAATGGGTCATGCTTTTGCTTCTTGTGTCGATAGCGTTTCAATCACGATGTTGGAATTGGTGTAGACGCAAATATCGGCGGCAATATGCAATGATTTGCGGACAATGGCTTCTGCATCCGCATCGGTATCGATGAGGGCGCGGGCTGCGGCTAGCGCATAGGTGCCCCCCGAACCGATGCCCATGATGCCCCCCTCTGGTTCCAGCACATCGCCCGTGCCCGACAAGATCAGCCCGACAGAACGGTCGGCTACCAGCATCATTGCCTCAAGGCGTCGCAGGTAGCGGTCAGTTCGCCAGTCCTTGGCGAGTTCGACACAGGCCCGGGTCAACTGGCCGGGATATTGTTCGAGTTTGGCTTCCAGCCGTTCAAACAGGGTAAAGGCATCGGCGGTGGAGCCTGCAAAGCCTGAAATCACTTCGCCTTTGCCCAAACGGCGCACTTTTTTTGCATTGGCCTTCATGACCGTCTGGCCGAGACTCACTTGCCCGTCGCCACCCATCACCACGGTATCACCCTTGCGAACCATCAAGATAGTGGTTGCCCGCCAACGTTTGGACTCGTCTTGTGTCATGATCGGTTCCCTCGCATTCTCTGCTTCCATGTAAGATATGATATCCTGATATGAAAGAGGGCTTTCATGCGTGCTGCTTTCTTTCAGGTGGCGCAAAAGCTTGCTTCTTGATAGAAGGCCATTCTCAACCAGAGAAAAAACGGGTGTGCTGTTGGCCGCCCATCAAGGACCGGACAGATGCGTAAGGCAGAATTGGCGCGCAATACCGCCGAAACCAAGATCGAAGTTTCATTGAATATTGATGGCACGGGCAAGGCTAACATCAAGACCGGTGTTGGCTTTTTCGATCATATGCTGGAGCTGTTCGCACGCCATGCGCTGATTGATCTGACGGTCCGTTGTGACGGTGACACCCATATTGACGACCATCATAGCGTTGAGGATATCGGCATTGCGATGGGGCAGGCCCTGTTGCAGGCGCTTGGTGATAAAAAAGGCATTGCGCGATATGCCTGTGTCCATTTGCCAATGGACGAGACGCTGACCCGGGTAGCCGTCGATGTGTCCGGTCGGCCGTTTCTGGTGTTCCGCTCATCGTTTCCTGCGGCTAAAATCGGGACATTCGATACCGAACTGGTGCGTGAATGGTTTCAGGCCTTTGCCATCAATGCTGGTCTGACTTTGCATGTCGAAACCCTTTACGGTGACAATGCGCATCATATCGCCGAATCTTGCTTCAAGGGGCTGGCGCGGAGTTTGCGTGAGGCTTTGGCGGTCGATCCGCGCGAGGGGGGACGCGTTCCCTCCACCAAGGGCACATTATAAGGGCTTCACCATGGCTGTTTTTGCCATTTATGCGGCGACTTCGCCGGACAGGCCGTCACTTTCGCAACAGGCGGAAGCGGTGGTTGTGCGCGAGGGCTTTTCATATTGGGCGTTTTTGATGCCGCTGGTCTGGTGCGCGTATCATCGGGCGTGGCGGCCGTTTGGTGCGCTGGTCATTCTCAGTGCCGCGCTGGCATTTCTGTTTAGTGATTATGGGCTCAACAACAGCTTCTTGATGCTGGTGATGGATGCGTTGGTCGCCTTGTTTGTTGGGCTTGCAGCGGCCGATCTGCGCGGAGCGGCCTTGCATCGTCAGGGTTTCGATCTCGTCAATGTTGTGGTCGCCGACAAGGAGGATACGGCCCTGTTGCGCCATCTCGAACAAGGGTTCGTTGTGCGCAAGGAACGTCCGGATATGTCGGTCGGCGATATCCAGACCGCGATGAAGGGCTTCAATGCGGACCTGGCCAGTCCGACCTATCGTCGTTCGGCGATATTGGGCCTCTTTCCCGAGGCGCGCCGATGAATATCGCGATTATCGATTATGGCTCCGGCAATCTTCATTCGGCCCATAAAGCCTTTGAACGGGTCGTGCGCGATCATGATCTCAGGATGACCGTCACGCTGACGTCTGATGCCGAAGTGGTGCGAAAGGCCGACAGGATCGTGCTGCCCGGTGTGGGCGCATTTGCCGACTGTCGTCGCGGGCTTGATGCGGTGGCGGGGATGCATGAGGTGCTGGACGAGGTTGTTCTCAAGCAGGGACGTCCCTTTCTGGGGATTTGTGTTGGGATGCAATTGCTGGCGAGCTATGGCCGTGAATATGAAACCAGTGAGGGTTTGGGCTGGATTGCGGGTGAAGTCGTGATGATCGAGCCGTCCGATCCGGCTTTGAAAATCCCTCATATGGGCTGGAATACGCTGAACAATACCCATTCGCACCGGTTGCTTGAGGGGATTCCGACCGGTGTAGCGGGGTGGAATGCATATTTTGTCCATTCCTATCATCTGAAGGCCGAACATCCTTCCGACGTGCTGGCCACCACTGATTATGGCCAGCCGATTACCGCAATTGTGGGCCGTGACAACATTGTTGGCACGCAATTCCATCCCGAAAAGAGCCAGAAACTCGGTCTGGCTTTCATTGCGAATTTTCTGAGGTGGCAACCGTGATCCTGTTTCCGGCGATTGATTTGAAAGAAGGACATTGCGTGCGTCTGGTGCAGGGTGACATGGAGCAGGCAACTGTTTTCAATGACGATCCTGCCGCACAGGCAGCGGATTTCGAAAGACAGGGATTTAAATGGTTGCATCTGGTTGATCTGGATGGTGCTTTTGCCGGCAAACCGATGAACGCGGCGGCAGTGCAGGCTATTCTGGATCGGGTGAAGCTTCCCGTGCAGCTTGGCGGGGGCATCCGGACCATGAAGACGGTTGAAGGCTGGCTGAGACATGGCGTAGCCCGTGTCATTATAGGCACTGCGGCGGTCAAGGATCCGGCCTTTGTGCGTGAGGCAGCCCGGCTGTTCCCCGGTCAGGTGGCTGTCGGCATTGATGCGCGTGATGGCCGCGTGGCGGTGGACGGCTGGGCGGAATTGTCGGAAATCTCTGCAGTAGAGCTGGGACACCGTTTCGAGGATGCCGGTGTCGCTGCCATTGTCTATACCGACATTGCCCGGGACGGTATTTTGAAGGGTCTCAATATCGAGGCTACTCTGGACTTGGCCAACAGCCTGACTATTCCGGTGATCGCATCCGGCGGTCTGGCGTCCATAGATGATGTCCAGCGTCTGGTGCAGCCTGATTGCGCGGTGTTGGAAGGGGCGATTACCGGACGTGCACTCTATGATGGCCGGCTGGACCCTGAACAGGCCTTGCGCCTGATCCGCTCCGTGAAGGGAGAGGCCTGTGCTTAAGGTTCGTGTCATTCCCTGTTTGGATGTCAAGGATGGCCGCGTCGTCAAAGGCGTGCAATTTATGGAATTGCGCGATGCCGGTGATCCCGTTGAAAGCGCCATTGCCTATGATGCAGCAGGTGCTGATGAATTGTGCTTTCTTGATATTACCGCGAGCCACGAGGATCGCGGCACGCTGATTGATGTGGTGACCCGGACCGCTGAAGCCTGTTTTATGCCTTTGACGGTGGGCGGCGGGGTCCGCACGCTCGACGATATCCGCACTTTGCTGCTGGCGGGGGCCGACAAGGTGTCGATTATGACGGCGGCGGTGCATGATCGCTCGCTGGTCAGCCGCGCCGCTGAAAAATTCGGCGGACAATGTATTGTTGTGGCCATTGATGCCAAAAAGGTTTCGCAGGATCACGAGCCTGACCGGTGGGAAATATTTACCCATGGTGGCCGCAAGCCGACGGGGCTTGATGCGATTGCCTATGCCAAAGAGGTAACAGAACTTGGTGCGGGCGAATTGTTGCTGACCTCGATGGATCGTGACGGCACCAAAGTCGGGTATGATGTGGCGCTGACCCGTGCCATTGCCGATGCCGTGCATGTGCCGGTGATTGCTTCTGGCGGTGTCGGCTCGTTGGAGCATATGGTCGAAGGAATCCGCGATGGTCATGCCTCGGCGGTTCTGGCGGCTTCTATTTTCCATTTCGGCACCTACACGATCAACGAGGCCAAACAGGCGCTGGCCGATGCCGGATTGCCGGTGAGGATGGATGCATGACCGATTTTACCCTCGAACAGCTCGATGCCTATCTGGCCGAACGCGCCAAAGCCTCTCCTGCTGATTCTTATACTGCCAAGCTGGTCCATAAGGGCCAAGCCTATGCCGCCAAAAAGCTGGGCGAGGAGGCCGTCGAGACCGTGATTGCCGCCGTTGAAAAAGACCGCCGCGCTCTGACACTTGAAGCAGCTGACCTTGTCTATCATCTTTTGGTCGTGCTTCGCATTGGCGGCGTATCGGTGCAGGATGTCATGGGGGAGTTGCAGCGGCGAACGGCCCAGTCGGGCCTTGCCGAAAAAGCAGCGCGTCCCAAAGACTGAGCGTTGTTTTCACCTCTCAATCACACATGATCGGATGATCTGGTCTGGAGACGAGCATGGACAGCCAACTGTCTGAGAGCGATTTATCCGCCTATCGCGTATTCACCCGCGATGAGTGGGCGGCTTTGCGTGCCGATACGCCCCTGACCCTGACGGTCGAGGATCTCGTGAAATTACAGTCGGTCAATGATCCGATTTCCATTGAAGAAGTTGTGGCGATCTATCTGCCCTTGTCGCGCTTGTTGTCGCTCTATGTCGCGGCCACCCAAGGGTTGTTCAAGGCCACCCAACGGTTTCTCATGGCAGCTGATGGCAAGGTGCCTTACGTGATCGGGCTGGCTGGTTCGGTTTCGGCTGGCAAGTCCACCACCGCACGCGTCTTGCGGGCCCTGCTGTCGCGCTGGCCCAATACACCCAAGGTGGAATTGATCACCACCGATGGTTTTCTCTATCCCAACAAAATTCTGGAATCGCAGGGCTTGATGGAGCGCAAGGGCTTTCCAGAAAGCTATGACGGTGCCGCTTTGTTGCGGTTTCTGTCGGATATCAAGGCAGGCAAAAGCCATGTCGAGGCACCGGTCTATTCGCATCTGGTCTATGATGTGGTGCCCAACGAGACGATTTCGGTCGACCGACCCGACATTTTGATTGTTGAGGGCCTGAATGTTTTGCTGTCGGGCCGCAGCGGCAAGGGCGATGTCGCGATTCCGGTCGTGTCCGATTTTTTTGATTTCTCGATCTATCTGCATGCCGAGGAAGAACAGCTCGAACGCTGGTATATCGAGCGGTTCATGCGGTTGCGTCAAACGGCATTCCGTGACCCGCGCTCCTATTTCAAAAAATATGCAGAATTGACCGACGAAGAGGCTGAGGCCACCGCCCACAGCATCTGGTCGCGCATTAATCTGCCCAATCTGCACGAGAATATCCTGCCGACACGCCCTCGCGCCGGATTGATCCTGACAAAAGGTGCCAGCCACCGCATCGAGCAGGTGGCTTTGCGCAAGCTCTGAGTTTTAGTGACCAAGCAGGCCCTCGGCCGAAGCCAGATCGCGCAGGTTCTGATCAGGACGCGCACCGATATGGCTGATGATCTCACTCGCAGCCAGGGCTCCCAGACGTGCACAGTCCAACGGCGCGCGACCCTGCGACAGTCCGAACAGAAAGCCCGCGGCATAGAGATCGCCAGCGCCCGTGGTGTCGATGACCCGTTCGACCGGCACGGCAGGGCATGATTGCACACCCGCGTCCTCGACCACCAGCGCCCCTTGTTCAGAACAGGTGACAACTGCCAGTAACCCCTTGCGGCGCAGGGCGGCGACGGCACTATCCAGATCGGACGTGGTGTAGAGGCTGCGCAATTCGTGCATATTGGCGAACAAGATATCTACCGTACCGCCGGTGATAAGGTCCAGAAATTCATCCCGATAGCGGTCCACACAAAAACTGTCTGACAGTGTGAGTGCAACTTTGCGTCCGGCCTGATGGGCAATCTCCGCGGCTTTGATAAAGGCCTGTTTGGCGGCCGGCGGATCCCACAAATAGCCTTCCAGATAGGTGATCTGCGCTGCTTTGACGCAATCGGCATCAACATCCTGCGGGCCGAGATCCTGACAGGTGCCGAGATAGGTATTCATCGTGCGCTCGCCGTCAGGCGTGATCAAAATCATGCATTTGGCAGTGGCCTTGCCTTCGTTGGCGGCCTGTGTGGGAAAATGCACACCGGCAGCGCGAATATCATGGGCAAAGGCCTCGCCTGCCGCATCATTGCGCACTTTGCCGATAAAAGCCGCCTTGCCGCCAAAGGAAGAGACGCCCACGATGGTATTGGCCGCCGAGCCACCTGAAATCAGGGTGGCCGGACCCATAGCTTGATAGAGCGCCTCGGATTCCGTTTCACTGATCAGCTGCATCGAGCCCTTGGCGAGTCCGCGTTTGATCAGAAAGTCATCTTCGGTGCGGGCCAGCACATCGATAATGGCGTTGCCAATACCAAGCACATCAAAACGGGCAGAGGTCATCTTGGATCCTATCTCAGCTTTTCACGGTGTGGGGCATCGTTTCGCATTGCGTGGCAGTCAGGTCAAGCGTTAGCGGCTTCAGGAGCGATCCGGCCCGCCGGTCTGCTCCAGTATCTGTAGCAGGGCATTGATGGTGGACTGGTCAAGCTGGCCGATCCGTTTGGCCAGTCGGTTGGCGAGTGCGGTGGCCTCCGGCGAGAGGCCGGCAGTCATGATCGAAATGCGCGGATGCGATAAATCCGCCAGCCGCATCAGCTCCTCGGCATCATCCCAGATCACATTGAAATAAGCGATGACCCGTTGGACGAACACCCAGTTAGGCCTTCCGCGTCGACCGTGTTCAAGCGCAGAAAGATAGGTTGGACTGACCCCGATCTCCTCGGCCATATCTTTCAGCAAGACGCCGCGTTCCTTGCGCATGGCGCGCAATTTGAGGCCGAAGGGTGTCATGCCTCGGCCTTGCAGCGGCGCAATCGCACATAAAGCGCACCCGAACCGCCCTGATGCGGGGCCGCTTCCTCAAATCCCATCACGACCGCGCGCAAATCAGGCATGCGCAGCCATTCAGGCACCGAACGGCGCAGGATGCCCTTTGCTTGCGGTTCGCCATCATGAAGGCGCGTGGTTGGGCTGGCTCCTTTGCCGGTTACCACCAGCACCAGACGGGCATGATCGGCCTGTGCGCGATGCAGAAACCG
>CANGQA010000029.1 GCA_947455995.1 Hyphomicrobiales bacterium
CTCAGCGTAACCCGTATCGTGGCGGGTGAGGCCTATAACGTGATCCCGGAATCCGCCAGCATTGCCGGCACCGCCCGCGCGTTCAATTCCGATGTCATGGCCAAAATCGAGGCCAATATGAAACGGATTGCCAAAGGGATCGCCGAGGGGTTCGGAGCGAGCGCGGAAGTGGATTTTCGCGTGATCTTCGCCCCCCTGATCAATGATGCCGAACCCACCAACTTCATTGCCGATTCAGCGGCCTTGCTGGTGGGCGAAGCCAATGTCGATCGGAAAAAACCGCCTTCCATGGGCTCGGAAGACTTCAGCTTCATGATGGAAAAAGTTCCGGGGGCCTATATTCAGGTCGGCAATGGCGATTCCGCCCAACTGCACAATCCTGCCTATGATTTCAACGACGCCTGCACCCCCTATGGGGCTGCCGTTCTGGCCACCGTTGCCGAACGCAGCCTCAAAGCCTGACATCCCACCACTGGCCCTCGAAGGACCAGTGGTGCCGCCGCTTTATGCGGGAATAATCACCCGCTGGTGGGTTGCACCGCTTTCCAGCAGGGCTTCGATCAGGGTATGAACCTTGGCGGCTTGTGCACCGCTGCAACGCGACGGACGTCCCTCGCGCACTGCATCGACAAAATCTTCGATCAGTGCCTGATGCGCTGCACAGGAAAACGCCATTGGATCAGCACCGCCCCCATTGCCCGATGCGCCCTCGGTCGTGACGACCTGCCCGTTTTTAAAATAAACGGTCAATTCCTCGGCCGCCAATATCGCCGTTGCCTCGGTGCAAGCCAATTCGATCCGCTCGGGTTGGCCTGGATAGGACACGGTTGTCGCGTCGATTGTTCCAATAGCGCCATTTTTGAATTCAACCGCTGCGGCGACCAGATCCTCGGTGTCAATCGTGCGCAATGGTGTTGTCTTGACCATGGCAGAGACCTTGGTGATCGGACCGGCCAAACTCATGAATAAATCAAGCGTATGGATGGCCTGTGTCAACAAAACACCCCCGCCATCGCGTGCCTTCATGCCACGACCCGGCTCTGCATAGTATTCGGGTGACCGCCACCAGCGGATCGAGGCCGAACCGGAAACCAGTTCACCCAGAGCACCGCTCTCCAGCATCTCGCGCAAGGCGATTGATGCCGCTCTGAAACGGAACTGGAACACCACCCCGAAATTCAAACCGGCCTGTTCCATCAATGCCACAGACTGCTGCGCACGCTCGGCCGTGACATCGAGCGGCTTTTCCAGCAACACATGTTTGCCTGCTTTGGCACAGGCCGCCACCAGCTCGTGATGGGACCAGGGCGGCGTCAGGATCAAGACCATCTCGACTTTGGGATCAGCCAACACCTGATCCAGTGAGGAGGCGATCGGAAGATCGGGATGCTGTTTTGAAAAGGCCTCGCGTCTGGCCTGAGAGGGTGCGAAACAATGCAGAATCGACACTTTGCCGGACAGGTTGCGCAAGGCTTCAACATGCGGCTTATGCGCCATGCCCAAGCCGATAATGGCTAATCCAAGTGGTTTTGTCACAGTCAGGCCTTTTCGGACGTTGAGATACGGTCAATGGCTTCAATCGCTGTCAAAAGGCTCATGCCTGTATGATAGCCAGGATCAAGGTCAGGGGTGGAGGGCACAAAATCAACAGGCCCGTCAATGGTTTTGGTCTGATAGGCAATGGCAGGCGATGTCCGCCAGTAGCCGTTGAAAAAGGAATCGTGCGCCTGCTGCCATATCGCCAGAATTGACGGGTCACGGCCGTACTCGAAACCAAGGGCCGCGGCACGGATGGTTTCAGCGACCGACCACCACGGGAAATAGGGAGAGACGCTCTCTCCTGTCACGCTATCCACCTTCAAGCGGATACCGGGAGGCGAGAAGCCGAGGGCAAAATGGTTTTTCAACAAGTCCTTCAGGCTGGCAAGCGTAACCAGATCAGCGTCATCACCCAAAAATTCCAACCCGAAACCTGAAAATTCAAGTGCATGCCCGGGGTTGCAAATGGGATGATCGGGCACATCAAGCAAAACAGGGGCCGAAATGGCCGCACTCATCGCCTGATGGGTGCTCAGGATATGAGCTATAAACCGAGGGCCAAAACCGGCCTCTGTGCCTAGACCAAAGCGTTTGAGCATCGCTGCCCCACCGATCATGATCATGCGCGGGCCATAATCACCGGGCTCGTTGGTTACGGCCTCGGGACCAAGCCTTTGGCGCTCATTGCTCACAAAGCGTTTGGCCTCGATATCGGCAACAATCTTGTGCAAAGCCTGCAGATACAATGGAACTTGCGAGCGATCATACCGTAATGCGGCGGCTAGCAAGCCTTTGACCATAAAAATATCTGAAAAGGTCGATATATCCGGTTCTAGCGATTGCGCATGCAACTGCCCTTCAGCATCGGGATAGACGGGCCTGAATGCCTCGTCATAGGCAAAAAAGCCTTTGCTGTTTTGGGCATAGAGATTTGACAGGGCCGCAAACAGCCGCCTCCCAGCCTCGTCAAGCCGCGAAGCGAAACCGGCATCTTCATGATCGAAAAACGAAGCATGGGTGACCAGAGCTTCAAGGCCCCGTCCTTGAATCCAGCCCAGTACAGTTTGGGGGCCTTTCCAGCCATCGGAAAGGGTAAAATCGTGCCCCGTGATATGGTTCATTTTGGTATTGAGAAAGGCACCGCGCAAAGGGGGACGATCCAGCATCCAATCCAGCGTCCCGCGATTGGCCGCGACATAGACTCTCCGCCAGACAGCCCGCTGCGCATCACCTTCCCTATAGCCCATCAACTGGCTCCTTTGCTAGAAAGCGGTGGTCAAATCAAGCTCGTCGGCAAAATGACAGCGCACGAAATGCCCGGGGCTCGGCTCGCGCAAAGCGGGTGTTTCGACCTTGCAACGGTCGGTGGCAAATCTGCAGCGCGGATGGAAATAGCAGCCGCTTGGCGGATTGGCGGGGCTTGGCACTTCGCCCTTCAAGGTGACCTCGCCTACCGGAATGCGCGGATCAGGGACAGGCACAGCCCGCATCAAGGCCGAGGTATAGGGATGACGAGGACGACTGAACAGGGTTTTGGTCGGTGCCAACTCAACCAGCTGACCGACATACATAACTGCCACACGATCAGAAATATGGCGTACGACCGAGAGATCATGCGCAACAAACAAAAAGGTCAAGCCAAGGCGCGATTGTAATTCCAGCAACAAATTAAGCACCTGCGCCTGGACCGACACGTCAAGCGCGGAGACTGGCTCGTCGGCCACAACGAGACGCGGATTGGTCGACAAGGCTCTGGCAATCCCGATCCGTTGGCGTTGCCCACCGCTGAACGCATGGGGAAAGCGATGCATGAATTCTGGTCGCAATCCCACCAGTTTCAACAAATCGGCCACCCGATCGGTCCGTTCGGAACGGTTGGTCATGCCATTGACCAGCAATGGCTCACCGACATTGTCAAACAAGGTCATGCGCGGATTGAGCGAGCCAAACGGATCCTGAAAAATCATCTGGATCTCAGCCCGTAACGGCTGCAATTCATCGCGTGTCAATTTGGCAAGATCAACGATCTCGTCATTCTTGCGCCTGAACAGGATCTGTCCCGAAGTAGGATCAACAGCGCGCAAGATGCAGCGCGAGGTTGTGGTTTTGCCGCAACCGCTTTCCCCGACCAGTCCAAGTGTTTCGCCCTCGAAGACATCAAAACTGACATCATCGACCGCACGGACATGCCCGACGGTTTTGTTGAACACGCCTGCCGTTATCGGAAAAAACTTCCGCAGATCGCGTATCTGCAAAAGCGGCTGTCTGGAATCCACAGAATGTGAAGCCGTCATTGTGTGTCCGAACTATCATGATGAAGAAAACAACTGACCGACTGGCCCTGATCCACAGGTTCCAGACTGGGCACACGGGCCGCACATTCAGGACCTTTCCGCTCATCGCAGCGCGGATGATAGGGGCAGCCCGAAGGGCGGTTGAACGGGTGCGGCAAAGTGCCCGCAATGGTTGGCAAGGCCACCTGCGTCTGCCCGACAATGCTCGGGATCGAGCGCAGCAATGCGCGGGTATAGGGGTGTTTGGGTGCGTGGAAAATGGCATCCACCGGACCCTGCTCTGCCACGCGGCCGAGATACATCACCACAACAGAATTGGCCATTTGTGCGATCACGCCCAGATCATGCGTGATAAAGATAATGGCTGTGCCATATTTGCGTTGCAGCTCACGCAACAAAGCCAGCACTTGCGCCTGTGTGGTGACATCAATGGCCGTTGTCGGCTCATCGGCAATCAGCAATCTGGGCTTGCATGACAGCGCCATGGCAATCATCGCCCGCTGGCGCAAGCCGCCCGACAACTGCCATGAATAAGCATCAACCCGCTGTTCGGGCATCGAAATGCCGACATCGCGGAACAGGTCCACCACAATCTCGCGGGCCTCCGCGCGGCTCAGTCCGCTCCCATCGGGCCGCCATTGACGGTGGTGCAACTGGATCGCCTCGATGATCTGATCACCGACCGTATGCACCGGACTGAACGCCGCCATCGGCTCTTGCGGGATCAGCGCAATCTCGGCTCCGCGAATAGCGCGCATCTGTGCGCCGCGTTTGGCCAGCTTGGTCAGGTCGATGACCGACTCGCCCTGACCGTTGGCTGCGCGCATGCGATAGAGTATTTCGCCTTTCTTGATCTGCCCCGGCTCATCCACCAATTGCAGGATCGAGCGCATGGTGACGCTTTTACCGCAGCCACTTTCGCCCACAATTCCAACCACCTGACCGGGGAGCACGTCGAAACTCACGCCGTCCACGGCCCGCACCGATCCCTCATCGAGGCCGAATGTGACATGCAGATCGCGCACGGAGAGCAATGGAGCCGTCATGATGATCTCACTTGCTATAGGGATCAGAAGCGTCACGCAAACCATCGCCGACCAGATTAAAGGCCAGCACAGCCACGATGACCAACAGGCCCGGAATGAGCAACCAAGGCGCAAGTGCCAAGGTCTGGATATTCTGCGCCTCTTGCAGCAACACGCCCCAACTGATCGCAGGTGGCCTGATGCCCAATCCGAGGAAGGACAGCGAGGTCTCGTTGATGATCATCGCAGGGATTGCCAAGGAGGAGGTCGCGATAATGTGGCTCAGGAAGGTCGGCACCATATGACGGATGATAATGCGCGCGCGCGAACAGCCGGCAAGCTCTGCCGCCAGAACAAAATCTTCCTCGCGCAATGCCAGAAAATGCCCCCGCACCTCGCGTCCCAACGTCGTCCAGCCGATCAGCGACAGGATGATGGTGATCGCAAAAAACACCTGAATCGGCGTCCAATCACGAGGCAAAGCCGCCGAAAGGGCCAGCCAGACCGGAATGGTCGGCACCGACTGCAGCAATTCGATCAAGCGCTGGATAAATTGATCAATCCAGCCCCCGAAATAACCGGAAATACCGCCCAACACGATGCCGAGAATGACGCTGAGTGTCACCGCCACCAGACCAATCGTCATGGATGTCTGCGTACCATGCATGATGCGCGACCATTGATCGCGGCCCAGCCGGTCCGAGCCGAGCAGGAAAATCCGCTGGCTCTGGTCCCGCGCCCCGATCAGATGCAGATTGCTTTTGAACAGGCCAAGAAACTTGTATTCGGTACCGGCCACAAAGAAGCCGACACGAACCTTTTGCGACGCATCAGTTCGCCATTCCATTCGAAGTGTCACGGGATTGCGCTTGCCGACAATGGCAGGCACCCATGGGTCTAGCCGCCCCTCATCGATAAAATTCACTCCCTGCACAGGAATGAAAGCCTGCCGCGCTTCGGTAAATTCAGGATCCTGGGTCGAAAAGAAATCCGGGCACAGCACGATGGCATAAAGTGCCAGCAAAATGGCCGCACTGGCCATCGCCAGATGATGCTTGCGAAACCGCCACCAGACAAGCGTCCAGTTCGAGGCCACGGAAATCCGTTCTTCGACCAGCGACTCGGTCTCCAAGATCGGCTCGATTGGTGTTGGATGCGGGCTGCTCATGTTACTGCCCCATCCGGATGCGCGGATCGAGAACCGCCAGCAAAATATCCGACAACAAAGTGCCGATAATCGTCAAGAAGCAGTAGATCAGCAAAATCGCACCGGCCAGATACATGTCCTGATTGACCAGGGCACGGAGCAATAATGGGCCGATATTGGGCAGGTTCATCACGGTGGCAACAATCAGACTGCCTGAAAACAGCTGCGGGAGATACCAACCAATCGTGCTGACCAGCGGGTTGAAGGCCAGACGCGCGGGATAGCGCAGCACCACGCGCCATTCCGACATCCCTTTTGCCCGCGCCGTCATCACGTAGGGCTTGTTCAATTCATCCAGCAGATTGGCACGCATCACACGCGTCAAACGCGCGGTGCCAGCAATGGCTAGCACGGTGGCTGGCAGCCAGACATGTTTCAACAGATCGACAAATTTAGCCCAGCTCCATGGCTGCCCGGCCATGTCGGCTGAAAACAGCCCCGTCACGCTCAGATCAAAATAGGAAAAGGCCACCCACAACAGCACAAGGGCCAGCATGAAATTCGGTGTGGCGACACCAACATAATTGAAAACGGTCAATACATAATCGAGAACAGACCGTTGATGGGTTGCAGAATAAATGCCTGCCGGAATGGCAATCAGCCATGTCAGCACAAAACTGAAAACAGCAAGAGCCAAAGTCAGCCATAATTGCTCGCCGATCAATTCGATATTGGGACGCTGGTATTCCAGCGACAGGCCAAGATCGCCATGCAGCAGCGATACCATCCAGCGGTAATATTGCACAGGGATCGGCTGATCGAGGCCGTATTGCTGGCGCAGGGCATCCAGCTGTTCCATGCTCACCGAGGAGCCGGACGAGGCCAAAGTTGCGGCATAAGAGGTCAGAAAATCACCAGGCGGTGCCTGTACAATCGCGAAAATCATGATCGAAAAGATCACCATCAACAGCGGCAACAGCATCAATCGTTGAATGATGAAACGGGCCATACAATTCTCGCATCCCAGAAGGTGCTGCACGCACTGTCATAAACACAGCGCGTGCAGGAAAGAAAACAGGTTTAGCGGGTATAATAGAACTGTTCAGGGCGTGCATTGCCCGGCGTGCGAAGTGGCCAATCATTGCCCAACTGTGCAGGAACGTTCTTCATTTTGTTATTGACCACAACCACACCCTGAATCATCGGTGTCAGGCCGACAATACCGATTTCATAGATCTGATCAGCCCAGATTTTATAGAGTTCCTGAGCATCCTTGATCTGGCCTTCGGTTCCGACCGTGCGGGCATGGTCGATCAGCTCGATGATCTTCTTGATTTCGGCTGTCGGCTCTTGGCCTTCCTTGCCTTTGGTATTGAACCATTGGCCATAAAGGGTGCCCAAAGCCAGAATCACCGAATTGCGGACGTCAACTTTGGCATTACCGGTAAAGGGGAAGGCCGTGGTGTCATCGTTCCAGATTTCGGTCATCAGTTCGTTGCTATCGCGCATCTTGAAGTGCAAGGCCCGTTCGCGGATCTGAACGATGGTTTTGATACCGGCCTTTTCCCAATCCTTGGCGACCAGCTGCGCCACATCCGGCCAAGCACCGAATGCAGGAACAACAGAGATTTCGAGGGTCGCAGGCTTGCCGCTCGGCAACAGGCGGATACCCTGCGCGTCACGCTTGTTCAGTCCGAGATCATCAAGCATCTTGTTGGCTTTGGCGAGGTCGTAGGCCGTGTATTTCTTGGCATATTCATCACCAGGGAAATAGGGGTGCCAAGGGGCTGGCACGCCCTGACGGGCTTCACCAAGTCCGAGGAACACCGATTCCTTGATCTGATCACGGTTGACGGCATGGGACATCGCTATGCGGAAGTCCTTGGTGGCCATCAGCTTGCCCATTTCGGCATCGCCCTTGTAAGTCTGGTTGAACATCACAACCGCATCGGCACCACCAAAGGTTGGCCATGTGATCACTTTGTATTTTCCAGCCTTTTCCT
This sequence comes from Hyphomicrobiales bacterium, assembly GCA_947455995.1. GTDB lineage: Bacteria > Pseudomonadota > Alphaproteobacteria > Rhizobiales > Beijerinckiaceae > CAIYZJ01. The sequence continues at coordinate 8,009 of CANGQA010000029.1, forward strand.
GATCCTTGAACACCGGATAGTTGTTCATCTGGATATGGCGTTCCTGAATATCGAAGTCACCGGCAATGGCAGCCAGATTCAGAGCCTGTGCATCAGCAAAATAGGTGAAGCGCACTTCATCCAAATAAGGCAGCTGGTTTCCGTCCTTGTCGACACCGATATAGTAGGGGTTACGGCGAAGGGTAAAGACAGGGTCACTGACACGACTGGTTGGGATCCATGCGGCCATGCTTGGGCGCTCGGCATTTTCTGGCGGAGCATTACGCGAGGCAAACAGTTCGGTCCATGTCTTGAAGCCTGCCGCAGCGACGGCTTTATCGAGCTCGTCCTTGCTGGCATAGGCGGCATGGAACTTTTTCAGATAATGGGCTGGCAAAAAGGCCGCATAGGTCCGGTCACCGCCATCGGCAGCAACCAAGGCTGTCAGAAACATGGTTGCAGGAGCCTGGAAACTGAATTTGACAGCCGTATCACTGATCTTTTCAACCAGAGCAGGCGAGCCGTCAGCATTGCGCATCCAGCCCGGCAAAGTCGGAGTCAAATCTTTGTTGAGCAGGACATCCTTGTACCAGAACAGGATGTCATCCGCCGTCATCGGCGCGCCATCGGACCAGCGTGCACCCTTGCGGAGATTCACAGTCCATGACTTGAAATCGGCTGACGGTTCGGCACTTGAGGCAATCTTGGGTTCGATCTTGCCGCCATCGGGGGAGAAGCGGAACAGCGAGTCAAACACAACACGCACATAATTGTTGGCATCGGCCGGCCCCAAGAAAGCGCGGCGCCATACACCACCATATTGCCCGACTGTCTCCGTCACCGGAACCAGCAAAGGCTGTTCTGGCAAACGGGCTTCAACCGCAGGCAATTTGCCCGCTTTGACCTGATCGGCCAGCGCAGGGGCTTCCTTGTATTTGGATTGCGCAAAGAGCGGGGATGCAAACCCCATCCCTGTCACCATCAAGCCGCCCATCAAAGCGGCTGTGATGAATGGTCTTTTCGTGATCATCGTCCTCGTCCTCCCGGGGTCATCCCTCAAGCCAGATTCGACATGATTCTCTCAAGCCGTCTGCCCGTTATTGATCGTTTTGCACAATATGCCCCCTGACAATCGGCCAAGGGGTACAAAGCACATCAAGATACCGACCTAAAGAGGTTTATGAAAACCTCCAGGCCGCATACATCTTAAGTTGAAGCATCAGCCATTTTGGCATTTTAATCAAGCGCAAGAATTGGCCGTAAAGCCGTCCATTCACAATACATGCTATACTTGTTTCTTTCATCACACTCTGCCGCACCATTTGGGCAATCATTCAAGTCCCAAAGCATAGCCGCATGGACAAAAATGCACACAGATCGGCTATCGTTTTTGTCAATCCTCGGCCATGATAGCCAATAATAACATCATCGACGGGGAAGGAGGTGCGGTATGGCTGGGTCGACGAACGGGCTTATCGCGATAACGGGGGCTGCCGGACTGGTCGGCACTGGCCTCAGGTTGCAATTGCGTGAGCATGGCTATCGGCTTGTCCTTCTCGACCGCAAACCCATTACTGATTGCAGCGAAGGCGAACAGGCGTTTCTGGTCGACATCACCGATCAGGCTGCTGTCACGCGACATTTGGCAGGCTGTGAGGCTGTGGTGCATCTGGCCTCCTGCACCACCGATGCGCCGTGGTCAGAACAGGTGACGTTGAGTATTGAAGGCTCGATCAGCCTGTTTGAGGCCGCCCGCGCCGCCGGTGTGATGCGCGTGATCTATGCCAGCTCGCATCATGTGGTTGGCTATCATCCGCGGTCCTCTGTATTGGACGAGCATGCCGTTCTCAAACCCGATAGCCGCTACGGAGTCGGAAAAGCGTTTGGCGAGAGCATCGGGGCCATGATGGCCTATAAATATGACATGCGTGTGCTGGCGATCCGCATTGGCAATGTCAACACCAAGCCTATCGACCGGCGGCGGATGGGCAACTGGATCAGCTGGCGCGATCTGGGCCAGCTCGTCACCATCGGCATCACCCATCCGACGTTGTGCTTCGAGGTGGTCTACGGCATATCGGATGCGACAGGCCGCGATTATCATAATGATGCCGCCTATGCCCTGGGCTATCGGCCGCAAGACCGGTCCGAACCGTTTGAGGCCGAAGTGCTCGCACATGACCCGATTCCTGCCACAGGAAGCGAGCAGGCGCATGCCCCCTCCGAGATGACCAAAGGGGGCGCCTTCTCGGACAATGAGTTCGCAGGCTCCTCCGCGCGGCTCTTGCCCCGATTATCCGACAGAAAGATTTTCTCATGAGCGTCCAACCCGATCCGATCACCCAAATTGAGCCGATTGTCCTGCGGATTCCATTCGATGACGGCGGAAAAGGCCATGGCATTATGCCGACTCGCTGGAATGCGCTGGATATCATGATGCTGCGGGTTGAAACCGCGTCAGGACTGGTTGGTTGGGGCGAAGGCTTCGGCTATCTGTGCCAGCATGTGACAGCGCGCGCCGTCAAGGACATGGTGGCCCCCTTTGCCATGGGACGCGACAGCCGCGATCCGGCCCAGCTTAACCGCGATGCGCAGCTGGCGCTGCATCTGTTTGGCCGTTTCGGCATCACGATGTTTGCCATTTCGGCACTCGATATTGCCTTGTGGGATATAGCTGCCAAACGCGAAGGCCTCTCTTTGAGCCGTTTGCTCGGCGAGCGCACGCGCGACAAAGTGCAAGCCTATGCCTCGCTGGTCCGCTATGGCACGCCGGAGCTGGTCCGGCATTTCGCCGAAAAGGCCAGCCAAGAAGGCTATACATCAATCAAGTTGCATGAGGTCGATGAGGCCTGCATTGCAGCGGCCCGCAGCGCGGCACCCCATGCCGAAATTACGGTTGATGCCAACTGCCAGATCAGCATTGAAAAGGCTCTGGCTATGGTCGATTTCCTTAAAGAACAACGGATAGAATGGCTGGAAGAGCCGACTTTTCCACCAGAAGGCACCCATCATTGGCAGGCCTTGGCCGCGCAGGGAATCAATATCGCGGCCGGCGAGAATGTATCTACACTGGAGGGATTTGCCACACTCATTCCATCGCTGGCCTATGTGCAGCCGAGCGTAACCAAGGTGGGCGGAGTGACAGAATTTTTACGGGTTGCTCTGGCTATCAAGACCAGCGGCAAACGAATGGCTGCCCATTCACCCTATTTCGGGCCGGGCTACTGGGCATCCCTGCAGCTCGCTGCCGCTCTGGATCACTTCAGCTTGTTTGAATATCTCTACGTCAATCAAGAGGCTTGGTGCGGGTTGGCACCGCCAATCCCTGCCAACGGATTTATTTCCATCCCCGACACGCCCGGCTTGGGTTTTGAACCAGACCAATCGGTCATAGGGCGCTATCGGGTCGGATGACTGGAAAACCCGGACAACCAGCTTGAACCAACAGGTTGTTAGCGCGACAGAGCGGTTTCGCGGACCCAATCAAAACCACGGGAAACCAAGGCAACGACTGTAATCAGAACAACGAACATTGTAGTATCCTTCATGCTTGTGGCGGACAGGAGATGGTTCTCCATAGCCATTTGATGCAATGCATATAAAATTATGCTGCAATGCAGCGCAAGCATGAAAAGATGATTTCAGCCATGCAATAAATGCATGACCAGCGCTAAAACAGCCCCTACTTGAGCAAAAAAAGGGCATCGGAAAGTTCCGATGCCCAAAATTCATGCCTTATCGCGGGCTAAACCGGTTCAGCCCTGCTCTGCAAGATAGGAAATCGCTGCATCAACGCCACCTGAAGCATGGGGAACGCCGTTGATCTTGAGCGCCATTTCTACAACCGAGAGCGTTCCCAGAATCATCGGCTCATTGAGATCGCCCATATGGCCGATACGGAACACCTGCCCCGACAATTTGCTCAATCCGCCACCCAGCGACACATTGAAACGGCTCAATGCGGTTTTGCGCACATCTTCGGCATTGAACCCTTCGGGCATTTTAACGGCTGTCACGCTGTCCGAATAGCGGGTCGGGTCGGTACAGAACAGGCGGGGCCCCTGATTGCCGGACCAATGCTGGACCGCACGGCGCACGGCCTCACCCAGACGGGCATGACGAGAGACGACATTGGCCATCCCCTCCTCTTCCAGCAGAAGACGGAGTGATTCTTTCAAACCGAAGAAGAAGGAGGTTGGCACCGTGCCAAGAAAGCTTTTGTGCGGACGTGCCAGCATCACGGTCCAGTTGAAGTAATGTTTCGGGCAGGTCGAAACCTGGTGCGCTTTAAGCGCCTTATCGGAAATAGCGGTGAAGGACAGGCCGGTAGGCAGCATCAAGCCCTTCTGGCTACCGCCAACCGCGCAATCGACGCCCCATTCATCCATCCGGAAATCGAGTGAACCGAGCGAGGAAATCGTATCGGCCAGCAACAAAGCCGGATGTTTGGCGCCATCCATGGCCGCGCGGACACGGGGAATATCCAGCACCATGCCCGTTGAAGTCTCGTTATGCACGCAGCATACGGCTTTGATCGCATGGCCGCTGTCTGCAACCAGCGCTGCCTGTACAGCAGCATAATCGATACCCTTGTTCCATTCAGCAGCAACAGTGACCACATCCAAGCCAAGCGCTGTGGCCATTTCGCCCCATTTATCCGAGAAATGTCCCGTTTCAACGATCAAAATCCGGTCCTTGGGCGAGAACAGATTAACAAGGCTGGCTTCCCATGCGGCATGGCCCGATCCAGCATAGAAGAACAAATGCTGGTTGGTTTTAATCACCTTCTTCAAGCCATCGAAACAATGGTTATAGAGTTCGATAAAATCGGCATCCATAAAATCCACAGTAAAGTGGGCTTGGGCATGCAAGATGCTGTCCGGAATATTGGTAGGGCCTGGATTGGCAAAAAACAGCCGCCCGCGTGGTTTTTTCTTCATCGTCATTGTTTCGTTTCCGCCAGATGTTGGATAATAAAGCGTGATGGTCACGTTGAACCAACAATCAACCGCTTTACCCGATCATGCAAGTCTTGTCACATTAAAGCCCTGTTACAGCGGCCTTTCCACATAGGCCTTATGACCTATTGGCTTTGTGACATTCACCAGCCCTAGCCGCGTCCGACCAGCGGCATTTTGCTGGCCATTACAGTGATGGTCTGCACATTGGCCTCCAGTGGCAGGCTGGCCATATAGACGACGGCGCTGGCCACATGTTTCACATCCATCAACGGTTCAGGTGCCATCGTGCCATTGGCTTGTGGAACACCGGTCTGCATCGAAGCGGTCAGTTCTGATGCTGCATTACCGATGTCAATCTGGCCACAGGCAATGTCGTATTTGCGGCCATCAAGCGAGGTTGTCTTGGTCAGACCTGTAATGGCATGTTTGGTGGCGGTATAGGCAATCGAATTGGGGCGCGGCGCCTGCGAGGACACCGAACCGTTGTTGATGATGCGGCCACCATGCGGCGTTTGGGTTTTCATCATTTTGAAAGCCTGCTGGGTGCAATAAAATGCCGCGGACAAATTGGTGTTGACCACCCGTTGCCAGTCTTTCGGATCGAGATCTTCCAATAGGGTCCCGCGCGGCGTGTTGACACCGGCATTGTTGAACAGCACGTCGAGACGTCCGAACCGGCTCTTGATATCGGCAAACAAACCCGCCACCTGATCGGGATCGGAGACATCGGCAGCCATCGGCACAATCTGCCCGGCAAAGTCCTTGCCCATTTCCGCCGTGGCTTCCAGCGCATCGGCCCGCCGTCCAGTGATCACGACAACATAACCTTCTTTGGCCATTGCCAAAGCCGTGGCGCGCCCGACGCCAGAGCCTGCACCCGTAATCAGAACAATTTTTTGATCGTCACTCATCTTGCGTTTCCTTCTTCCCGATCGTGATGTTTTTAATATGGAGCCAACATAAACGTGAAGTGCCGTGCCGTCACCTGACAGGAATGCAAGGCAGCAACGCGCTCTCTCCGACTGATGCCGGTTGCCACAACTCCCGCAGTGCGGCTTAATAGGCACAAAGATCAAACACATTGGGAACGATAATGAGCCATACAAGCACCAACGAGCGTTATCCTGACCCCTCCATTCATATTCTCGATCCGAGTTTTCTCGCCTATCGGGTCTTCAGTGCCTCTGTCGAACAATTGTATCACGGCACCCGTTGGGGCGAAGGGCCTGTCTATTTTGCCGATGGCCGTTATCTTTTATGGAGCGACATTCCCAATGATCGGATTCTGCGTTGGGATGAGGCAACCGGACAGGTCGGCGTGTTCCGCCAATCCTCGAATATGGCCAATGGGAATACCCGTGACCGGCAGGGACGTCTGCTGACCTGCGAACATGTCGGTCGCCGCGTCACCCGCACCGAATATGACGGCAGCCTTACTGTTTTGGCTGACCACTTCGAGGGCAAGCGTCTGAATTCCCCCAATGATCTCGTGGTCAAATCCGATGACAGCATTTGGTTTACCGATCCGCCATTCGGCATCCAGTCCAATTACGAGGGCCGCTTTGCCCCTCAAGAATTGCCGGCCAATGTCTATCGCATCGATGGTAAGACGGGCGTGTTGTCCATCGTGGCCGAAGGCATCCAGGGCCCCAATGGCCTTTGCTTCTCACCGGATGAGAGCAGGCTCTATGTGGTGGAATCGCGCTCGCAACCGCATCGCCGCATCAGGGCATTCGATGTGGTTGACGGACAGCGGCTTACCCATGACCGGGTATTCATCGACGCCGGCCCCGGTGGTACGCCGGATGGCATGCGTTGCGATGTCGATGGCAACCTTTGGGCTGGTTGGGGCATGGGCTCGGACGAGCTGGACGGTGTCATGATTTTCAACCCCGAAGGACACGCAATCGGTCGCATTGCACTGCCCGAACGCTGCGCGAATGTGTGTTTCGGTGGCCCCATGCGCAACCGCTTGTTCATGGCCTGCGGACACGCTCTTTATTCGCTCTATGTCAACACCCAAGGGGTCAAAGGCGGCTGATCACCTCCAGAAGGGCGTCTCAAAACCCTAGACTTGCCGCCCCTGCAATAGCGGCGAGAAACAGAAACATATCATGCAAGGCCAGCTGGGTTGTGGTTGGTTGCGCCCCTTGATGGAGCCAGGCGCTGGCGCCGATCGTGGCAATGCCCCATCCCGCACCCGCCACAACCAGTGCCAGGGACAGGCCCAAGAAGGCGGTTTGCATAGTCAGCAACACAACACCGACCAGCAACAGCAGCAAACCGCTGAGCGAAACCAGCAATCCACCCCAAGACGCCACCCAACGGCCTATCAGCAGACCGGGCGCATACATGGCCATCATGTGCAAAGCCATAGCGACTGCCGATGCCGAAAAACCGATGCCACATCCCGCCATTATCAGGGGGGCATGGGCCATCACGCCTGTCATGATCGACCAAGCCAGTCCCGCCAGCGCGGTTGCCCCCAGCATCACGACATAAGCTGGCCGATCGGGAAGCCCATCGGCCTCATCATGACCGATCTTGCGGGCAGGCAATCGGATCGCGACGCCAAGGGTCAACAGATAGACCAGCCCCGCCACAACTAAAGTTGCTGCCGGAGCGATCGGTCCGGCGAGTCTATCCATCACACCCATCAGTACCGGCGCCAACAGGGCTGCGGCCATGCCCGCGGCAAAGACCAGCCCCGCCCCGCCTTGTGAGGCCATGGCTCCCGCATGCCGATAGAACAGGCCGAACCCCTGCGCCATACCAAGCCACGCCACCCCGATCACCAGCCCGACATACTGCCCGTGGACCACAGCCCAATAGCTCATCATTCCACCAGCCAGCCCAAGGCTCGCACCCAGCGCGAAAGCGGCCCGACGACCGAAAAGATCAAGCAGAATGGAGGCAGGAAACGTCGATAGCGCTCCGCCGGTCAGCAAGGCGATGTAAGGCCACATAACGGCTTGGGGATTGGGTGCCAGCGGTGCGCTGACCAGCGGCAGCACCGACACCGTCAGAATTTGCGCCAGCACCGACAGCGCAAAGGCCACTGCCATCACACTGATCGACGCCCGATCGGGCTCGCGCCCGACGGCAAGCGGCAGACCATCGCTGTCACAGGCACAAAACAGCTGCCCCGCACGCATGCGAAAGCTGGTGCCGCCCTGCATATCAGTGGCCTTTTAATTCGGAAGCGGCTGGCCGCTCCTGCGGGTCTTGCAGATCGTCATCATTAAGGATGCGGTTAGCCGCCCCTTCCATATCGTCATACTGACCCGACCGCATCGACCACATGAAGCCGAACAGCCCGATCAACCCTAAACCAAGGGCTGTCGGCACCAGATAAAGCAAAACGCTCATCCCGATCTCCTGTTACCAGACTTTGCCCGCAAGGCATTGAGTGAAACCAGCACCGATGACCCTGACATGGCGGCAGCCGCAATCAGCGGTGTCACCCATCCGGCAATCGCCAGAGGCACAGCAACCATATTATAGACCAGTGCCAGCAAAAAGTTTTCCCGCATCACGGCCCGCCCTTTATGGCATAAAGCCAGCGTCTGCGCGACCACGCCAAGCCCCTCCCCCATAAACAAGGCATCCGCTGCGGCCTGAGTTACATCGGCGCCCGTTGTCGGTGACATCGATACCGCTGCCCCTGCCAAAGCAGGCGCATCATTGACACCATCACCGATCATCAACACCGTCAGTCCTTGCGCTTTCATCCGGTTCAGGCAAGCCAGCTTTTCAGCCGGTTTGATGCCGGCCTGCCATTCAGCAATACCCAAAGCCCTGGCCACAGGTTCGACCGCCTCGGCCCGATCTCCCGACAAGACCATCACCCGATAAGAAGCCGCCTGCAACTGCCGGATCGTCCCGACCGCATCCCGGCGCAAAATCTGTTCGACCGGCAAAAGAGTGACCGTCCCATTGCGGGCAAAAGCGATCAGCGATTGCCCGCCGGAAAGCGCTTTATCGTCCAGACCGCAAAAATCGGGACTACCCAAGCGCAAGTCTTCTCCCTCGAACTTGGTGCAAACCCCCTGGCCGTACAACTCCTGAACATCATCGAGTGCCAATAGCGGGCCGCACTGCTGGCGGGCATAGTCACCCAAGGCGCGAGCCAGGGGATGGTGGCTGCTCTGGGCCAAACGGCCAGCCAGACGCAAATCCGATTCGGACAATTTCGAGAAATCCGGCTGGCTGGTGGCGGGAAGCGTCAATGTCCCGGTTTTGTCGAACACGATCACATCGACATCGGCCATGCGCTCGATCACATCGCCTGAGCGCATCAGCACCCCTTTGCGGAATAAAGCCCCGGCCACAACCACTTGCACCGTAGGCGCTGCCAGCGCCAAAGCGCATGGACAGGTGATGATCAGCACAGCAATGGCTATGATGGTCGCATCATGCAGACTCGCCCCCGCAAACAACCAGCCGATTGCAGTCAAGGCGGCGGTCACATGCACGATTGGCGCATAAACCCGCGCCACCCGATCGGCCACCTGTACATAACGCGATTTGCTGGTTACCGCATGATCGATCAGCGTTTCAATTTCCGACAGCAAAGTCTGCCGTCCTACGGCAGCCACCTGCACATGCAACTGGCCTGTTCCATTGAGCATGCCAGCAAAGACCTGATCACCGTCCCGCACCGGTCGGCGATCGGTTTCACCGGTCAAAAAGCTCTCGTCCACCGCCGAATGCCCCTTGATGATGAGGCCGTCGGCGGCAATACGCTGTCCCGCCGCAACCACAATCACCTCGCCGGGCACCAGCGCATCGGCTGGCACGTCAGAAACAGAACCATCCAGGGCAAGACGACTGGCCATAGGGACACGGAACGCTGCCAGATTGGCCGCAGTGGCGCGTGTTTTAAGCCGCATCACATGATCAAGCACCCGGCCCAACAGCAAAAAGAACAGCAGCATCAAAGCCGAGTCAAAATAGGCATGTTCGGCATGGTGGGCGGTTTCATAGACGGACATGCCAAGTGCCAGAAGAACGCCAACCGAAATCGGCACATCCATCACCATCTCGCCGGAGCGGATTGCCCGAATGGCGTTGAAAAAGAACGGTTGCCCGGCAAAACCCGCCGCCGGCAACGCAATCAAGGCCGACAACCAATGGAACAGATCGCGCGTTTCTGTTGAGATTTCGGTCATATTGCCGGACCAAACCGAGACAGACAGCAACATCACATTCATGGTGGCAAAACCTGCCACCGCCAGACAGCGCAACAGCCATTTGGTGCGTGCGCTCTCCTCCTGCTCGGCCTGATTGTTGGTGAACGGCACCGCGCGATAGCCCAACTGCTCCAGAACAGCAAATAGCGGAGCGGCATTATAGCCCGCATGGGCCCATTGGATCGTCAAACGGCGGGTCGTCATGTTCAACCGGGCATAGACAAGATCAGGAATACCAACCAAGGCCTGCTCGATCTGGCCAATCGCCTGCGCCGAGGCAATGCCTTCGACCACAAGCTCGAGCTGGACCGGAGCAGAAGCCGTTGTGTGCGCAATCTTGGAAGCGTGTTCAGCCATCAAGGGTTCTGTCTTTTAATGCAGCGAAACTCTGCTGACAGAACGGAACACCGCGTCGTCAGTCCTTTTCGCCTCTATCACCAAATCCCACTGCCCGGCAGCAGCCTGCGCCAAGCCGCGATAGCGGCCAGGCCCATCGGCGGTCAATGTGAAGGAGGCGTCATTGCGTGAGTCCACAGGAGAGACCAGTTGGACGGTGACAGACTGTGCGACAATCGCTCCCCCTTGTTGGTCGGCAAAAACAATCACAAGTGTCACCTGCCCGTCTTTGGCACGTTCAACATGGGTATCGACTTTCCAATTCTGTTCTTGTTGGACACGGGCTTGCGAAATCGCATGGTTGAATTTCAGTCCGGCTTCATAGGGGCGCTGGGTCTGCATCCCGCTAAACGTGCTCACAGCCACATAAGCCATCACCATATTGACCGCGATGATAACGGAGAAAAAGCCGACCAAAATAGCCAGAACCTTCTTGCCGGTTAACCGGAACCCGCTTGCCGAACTTTCATGCTCTGCCATCATTGCACACTCGCCTTTCCAGCGTCGGGGATCAGTGGACGGTATTGGGTGTCCGGAAAAAGTCTTTTCCGACAGCCCGACGCCCATCCAGATCATCGCGGATTTCAAAGTAAAGCGCCACAGGGGCCTCGCGTTTGTCATCGCTCGCGTGGGTGATCAGCACCCGCAATTCGCGTGTCTGGTCAGGTCCGACCGTAATAAACAGCTCACCCTGCGAGGCATGTTCGGCCCCGATAATATCCACCTGTGACTGTTCAAGTCCCAGCACGCTGAAGACAAAGGTGCGCGGATCATTGAGCATATTGGCGATACGCACCGTATAGGCATTGCGGATGCGCCCGTCGGACAATTTGACATAGACCGGGTTGCGGTCATGGATCACAGTGATGGTCGAGGGGGCGCGCGTCACAAGCTGGTAGGCCATCAAACCTCCCACCGCCGCAATCACAAAGGCATAAAGAATGGTTCTCGAGCGGATCGGCTTGAAAATATTGGGCAATCCCGATTGCCGACGCTTGATGTTGACGTCAGTATCATAGGCAATCAAACGGGCCGGACGGTTGATCTTGGCCATCACATCATCGCAAGCATCGATGCACAATCCGCACTGGATGCAGCCTAAAGTCGGCCCGTTACGGATATCTACGCCGGTCGGGCAAACTGCCACGCATTGCTGGCAATCGATACAATCCCCGACAGGCTCGCCCGCAGACCTAAGCGCTGCCGCCTTCTTCACCGACATACGCTGCTCGCCACGATCATAACGATAGGTCACATTGAGGGCGTGCTCATCGGTCAAAGCCGCCTGGATACGTGGCCATGGGCAGGCATAAAGGCAAATCTGCTCACGCATCAAACCGGCAAAAGTATATGTGGTGAAGGTCAGCACCAAGATCGAGATATAGGCGGTCGCTGTGCCCTGGAATGTCAGCAATTGCAGAACCAGAGTAGGGGCATCATCGAAATAGAGAACCCATGCGCCGCCTGTCCACCAGGCAATCAAAAGCCAGAATGTGTGCTTGAGCAGCTTGAGCGCGAACACTTCCACCGTAAAGGGGCCGGCATCACGTTGCATCCGCTCGCGCCGATCCCCTTCGATCAAACGCTCTATGGCCATGAAAAGATCTGTCCAAACCGTTTGTGGACATAGATAGCCACACCAGATACGGCCCGCCAGCGCATTCATCAAAAACAGCGCCATCGCTGCCAAAATCAGCAGGCCCGTCAGATAGTAGACCTCTTGCGGCCAGATTTCGATGAAGAAGAAATAGGCCCGCCGGTGCGGCATATCGATCAACACCGCTTGATTGGGCGCGTTAGGCCCCCGATCCCAGCGGATGAAGGGCAACACATAATAAATAGCGAGCGTGACCGCCAGAATGATCCACTTGATCCTGCGATAGGTTCCTTTGACCGACTGCGGATAGATCTGTTTTCGCGCTTCATAAAGCGGCAGATCTGGTTCGTCCGCATGCGGATCGAATGACGTGGACGTGGGAACAGACATAAAACGCTCCATCGACACGGGGCGAGCCCGTGCCGCATTTCAAAGGTGAAGAAACACAACCACTGCAAACAAGAGAGCGAGAAACTCTCTTATTTACCTCCCCCGAGCGTATGAACGTACACAGCAAGCGACTTCATTGTTGCCGCATCCAAACGGTTGGACCATGCAGGCATCACGCCGCCACCACCAAGAGTGATGCGCTCCATGATAGCCGCCTTGTCCGAGCCGTAGAGCCAGACCTTATCGGACAGGTTAGGCGCACCCATCTCCTGATTGCCTGCGCCGGCATCACCATGACATGCCGCACAATTGGCCGCATAAAGTGTCTTGCCCGCAGCAAGATCAGCCCCTTTATCCACGGCCAAGCCCGACAGCGACAGGACATAATCGGCAACAGTGGCAATCTCTTTGCGGTTCAAGATCCCGTCACGGCCGAAGGAAGGCATTACACCACTGCGGGTATTGCTATCCTGCTCCCAACGCACACCATGTTTGATGGTGGTCAGAATGTCCTCGGCCTTGCCGCCCCAGATCCAGTCGTCGTCATTGAGGTTGGGATAGCCTTTGAACCCTTGCGCGCCAGCCCCATGACAAGGGGCGCAATTAACCGCAAAAGCGGCACTACCCTGAGCGCGGGCAAAGCTGAGCAATTCAGGGTTCTTTTCAATATCGGCCAGTTCAGTGGCTTCAATCTTCGTTGTCATGCCCGATCGCATGGCTTTGAGTTCAGCCATATCGACTTCGATCTGCGCGCGCGACTGCCACCCCAGAAAACCCTTGGTATAGGAGCTTACCAACGGAATGGCCGGATAGACAAACCAATAGCCGACCGCCCAGACGATGCAGGCATAGAAGGTCCATAGCCACCAGCGCGGCAAAGGATTGTTCAATTCCTCGATGCCGTCCCAGCTATGACCTGTGGTGCCGACACCCGATTGGGCCGGCGCTGATGGATCTGCCGAACCATTGGCATGACCTGAAGGAGCCGATGTTTTCTGTTCCATGATATTAGTCCTCGGTCAGCGGAATGCGTGCGGCGTGCTCGAATTCTTCACGCTTGGACGGCCACAAGGCATAGGCCGTGGCCCCGATGAACAGCACGACAAAGTAGGCAAGCCCCCAAGAGGCAGCGAAAGCCGTGGCACTTTCAAAGTTGATTGGCATATCGGTCTCCCCGCTCAACGAATATTGGCTTTATCGTCATACAGTTTGAAATCGACTTGTGTTCCAAGCTGTTGAAGATAGGCGATCAAGGCATCGGCCTCGGTCAAGCGTCCTTGCACCCCACCCGATTCGCGGGTGATGGCCTTGGGGTAGCGCTTGAGGAAAGGGGCAGTGAGCGAATCTTCGGCAGCCCCTTGGGTTTTCACATCCGAAGCCGCTGATTCAATCATCTCTTTCGTGTAAGGCACGCCTTCGATGGCCAGCACCCGCATATCCATGTCGATATGGGATGTGTCCAATGCCGTGGTTTCAAGCCACGGATAGCTTGGCATGATCGAGGCCGGCACCACCGAGCGCGGATTGCGCAAATGGTCGCGGTGCCAGTCGTCCGAATATTTGCCGCCGACCCGGGCAATATCGGGACCGGTACGCTTGGACCCCCATTGGAATGGGTGATCATACATGCTTTCAGCCGCAAGAGAATAATGACCGTAACGCTCGACCTCGTCACGCAAGGGGCGGATCATCTGCGAATGGCAATTATAGCAGCCTTCGCGAACATAGATGTTACGCCCCGCCAGCTCCAACGGCGTCAACGGCCTTACGCCCTCGACCTTTTCAATCGTGCTCTTGAGATAGAACAGCGGAACAATTTCGACGAGACCGCCGATCGAGATCATGACGAGAATGCCGATCAACAGAAAGATCGAGTTCTTCTCGAATACCTGATGCTTGGTCCAAACGGAGGTTTTGCCGCCTGATGTGGTGTGTGTGTCTGACATCATCTTGCTCCTCAGTGACCCGAAGCCAAAGCCGGATTAGGCTCTAGGACGGCCTTTGCAGGCTCGCCGTCATAAATGGTCCGGTAGAGATTATAGGCCATGATCAGGGCACCGGCGACGAACAGTGCGCCCCCCAATGCACGGATGATATACATCGGATGCAGCGCCTCGGTGGTTTCCACGAAGGAATATTCAAGGAAGCCCAGCGCGGTATAAGCACGCCACATCAAGCCCTGCATGATCCCGGCAACCCACATCGCGCAGATGTAGAACACGATGCCGATGGTCGAGAGCCAGAAATGCCAGTTGACCAACCGCATCGAGAACAATTCGCGCTTGTTCCACAACCAGGGCACCAGACAATAAATGGCACCGAAGGAAACGTAACCCACCCAGCCCAAAGCACCCGAATGCACATGGCCGATGGTCCAGTCGGTATAATGAGACAGTGAATTGACCGCCTTGATAGACATCAGCGGGCCTTCAAAGGTCGACATGCCGTAAAACGCCACCGAAACAACCAGCATGCGCAGGACCGGATCGGTGCGCAGCTTGTCCCATGCTCCCGACAGGGTCATCAGACCGTTGATCATCCCGCCCCAAGAAGGCATCCACAGCATGATCGAAAAGGTCATGCCCAGAGTCTGGGCCCAATCGGGCAGAGCCGTGAAATGCAGATGATGCGGGCCTGCCCAGATATACATGAAGATCAATGCCCAGAAATGGATGATCGACAGGCGGTAGGAATAGACGGGGCGCTCAGCCCGCTTGGGTATGAAATAATACATGATGGCCAGAAAGCCTGCGGTCAGAAAGAAGCCCACAGCATTATGGCCATACCACCATTGCACCATCGCATCCTGCAAGCCCGACCAGACAATGTAGGATTTGGGTGAATAGATCGATACCGGAATGGCCGCATTATTGACCAGATGCAATACGGCAATGGTCACGATGAAAGCCAGATAGAACCAGTTGGCAACATAGATATGCGGTTCTGTGCGCTTGGCTAGCGTGAGCAAGAAAACCAACAGATAGACCACCCAGACCACTGTCAGCCACAAATCGGCATACCATTCCGGCTCGGCATATTCTTTGCCCTGTGTCACACCCAGCAGATAGCCCGTGCCGGCAATCACGATAAACAGGTTGTAGCCGAGAATAACAAACCAAGGCGCCAGATCACCTGCAAGGCGGGCGCGTGAGGTGCGTTGGACAACATAAAAGGAGGTGGCGAGCAGCACATTGCCGCCGAAAGCGAAAATCACCGCCGATGTATGCAACGGACGCAGACGCCCGAAGCTGGTCCATGGCAGATCGAAATTCAACACCGGGAATGCCAGCTGCAAGGCGATCAGCAAGCCCACGGTAAAACCGGCTATCCCCCAAAACATGGATGCGATGGTCGCAAATTTCACCGGACCCATGTTGTAATTGGGTTTGCCATCCATAAACTGGGCTGGCAGTTCAGCAGGCCGGTCATAATAGCGGTTGATAATCGCAAAGACCGCCGCCACAGCCGAGGCTGAAAACACATAGGCGTGGAAGGCATAGGCCTGTGTATGGGCGTTGGCCGCTATCAACAGGGCGAAAACAGCAAAGGCCGCCATTACGGCGACAAGCCCGCCCTCACCCCAGGTCATTTGCTTGATTGTGCTGCGATCAGTCATTATCGGCTCCGTTTCTGCTGCAAATGCGTGGCACCGTGTGCAGCGCAGCATCAGCTTTGCCTAAAAATCACACAACGAACTGATGACTCGCATTGATACAGATCAAACCATACGCCTTCCGGGGCCGCTTGACCCTTAGTCTTTCGTCAGAAGGAAGAATAAACCGATTATTCGGTCAAAACCCGGAAATCAGGGACAAAGCTGCTCGAAATAGTCGATATTGAGCAGCCGGACGCCATCGGGCACGATAACCAGTTGATGCGCGCGTTGCATCTGGTTGATGGTGCGGCTGACGGTTTCAATCGTCAGACCGAGATAGTCGGCAATATCCTGCCGCCCCATCGGCAAGGGAATGTGGTGACTCGCATGACCCTCGATCCGCGCCCAACGGCGACGGATTTCCAGCAGAAAGGCAGCCAGCTTTTCTTCAGCGGTTAAACGCCCCAGCAAAACCATGTGATCTTGCGCCAAACTGAGCTCATGGGTGGCCATCTCGTGAAGTCTCATCAGAAAATGTGGTTTCTGATCAACATATTCCATCAATGCCGCACGTCCGAACCGGCAAACAGTAACGGGCGTAATCGCCTCGATCGAGAAGGTCCAGGTGCGTTCAAGCGACAGCCCCAGAAAATCTCCTGGCAGGGCAAAGCCGGTCAACTGCCTGCGACCATCATGCAGGGTGCGCACCAGACGCACCACACCTGCGGTGATGGTGAAAAGCGCTATCACGTCATCCGACTCGTGCACGATGGTGGCACGCTCCTCGAACCGCACATCGGTTGACATTTTTTCGATGGAGGCCCATTCAGCCGGCTCCAGAGCCGCACAGACGCTGAGCGGGCGAACGAGGCAGAGACGGCAATCTTCACCCGCTACATGGTGAGAGCATCCTGCATGAGCGCCCAATGGACGGGCTTCATCGAGACAATTCATCGAAAAAGCAACCCTTAACTGCTTTAAAGACCCGCAAACGGCAAGCCTTAAACACAACACCCCCAAAGCATACTGCATGATCCTGATTTAAGCCATGCTTTAAGCATCAGTTAATCACTGGAAAAGCCCATTCGCATCATCAAGACAGCTATGCTAGAAGATGGAAATTCCGAAATCGTCTTTTGGCAACAAAAATGACGAATGAAGTTGGCAATGTCCCTAGGCCTGTTGATGATCACGATTGCGTCGAAAAAACCGGATTTTATCACCTGTGCGAGTTGGTTTTTGCTGGTTTTCGCCGGTCTGTCTTTGTACGGCCTGCCGTTAACCGCCCAAGCACAGACCATCATCCAGATTCAGGCGAAATCCCCCCCCGCACCCGCCAAACCACAGCAAAATCAGGATAAGATTGTTCCGTTCTCTCCACCCGAAACCGTCCAGCAATGGGTCGCGAAATACAAAACCAATGGTTGGGCCAAATGCCGGATGTCAGCAATTGATACATTCGGGGTGACCGCAGGCAAAGCCTCCACCGAAGTCTTTGTGGCGATCCGCCAATTGACCGAAGGCATGGAAGAGGTTGAAAAACTGCTCGAAGACAGCGGCGTCGATAACAGAACGCGCAAATCCGCCCTGCAAGCCGAATATCATCTGATCTCGGTGATGACACTTGAGCAAAAGGGTGCCTTGTTCAGGGAATGTGTCCATTCGCTCTGGTAAATGCCAGCCACCATCCTCACTGACATGTTAGTCTTGACACCCGGACTTTAATCCGTGAAACTTCAAAAGGCTTTTCAAGCTGATAAGCTGTTGATTGGTTTATTGATTACTGGATCTGATCATTTTTGAAACTGCGGCAGCTGTCGGACAGAGGCCCCAGTTTCAAACCGGAACCAACAAACGGTGACGGCTTCTATGGACAGGGTCGGCAAACCTGCTTATCGTTTGTCCACTAAAAAAATCTGGCACCTTGCAGAATAAGCAAGGACACATCATGGAGGAACTGCATGTTCAAAAACACACTTTCACGGCGTACTTTGCTCCAGGGAACAATGGCTGCAGGCGCGATGTCGGCCGGCGGGCTTGGGCTCGGCCCTCTGCCTGCACTGGCGGATCCACAATGGAAGAAATATGCCGGAACCAAGCTTGAGGTGCTGCTGGCCAAAGGCCCGCGCGGCGACAATTTCCAAAAAAACATCAAGGAATTTACTGATCTCACCGGGATCGAGGTCGAGTCCGAACAGGTCCCAGAACAGCAACAGCGCCAGAAGGCCGTTATCGAACTGGCTTCAGGCAAGCCCAGCTTCGATGTCGTGCATCTGAGCTATCATGTGCAAAAGCGCCAGTTTGAAAAAGGCGGCTGGCTTGCCGACCTGTCCGGCTTCATGAAAGACCCGAATCTGACCGCATCAGATCTGACCGAAAGCGATTTTTCGGCTGCAGGTCTGAAATATGCCAAAGATGACAAGGGCCGCCTGTTGTCCTTGCCCTGGTCGGTGGATTATTTCATCCTCTATTACAACAAGGAAATGTTCGAAAAGAAGAACATTGCCGTTCCTAAAACCTTTGACGAAATGGTTGCTGCCGCTGAAAAGCTGACTGATCCGGCAGCGGGCACATTCGGCTTTGTCGGTCGCGGCTTGCGCAATGCCAATATGACATTGTGGACAAATTTCTTCCTCAATTACGGCGGCGAATTCCTTGATGCCAAGGGTGAAATTCTCACCGACGGCCCCGAAGCCATCGAAGCCACCAAGCTCTACCAGAAACTGCTGACCAAATATGCGCCTCCCGGCGTGTCCGGCTTCAACTGGATGGAATCCATGGCCTCCTTCACGCAGGGCCGTTCCGCCATGTGGCTCGACGGTGTGGGTTGGGCTCCGCCATTGGAAGATCCAAGCGCCTCGCGCATTGTCGGCAAGGTCGGCTATACTGTTGTGCCTGCAGGCCCCAAGGGCCAATATTCAGCCACTTATGGCGACGGCATCGGCATTGCTGCCGCTTCCAAGAACAAGGAAGCCGCCTTCTTGCTGTGCCAGTGGGCGGTATCGAAAAAGCAGGGCGCGCGTCTGTTGCAGGCTGGCGGCGGCGTTCCGTTCCGTAACTCGATCCTCAACGATCAGGACGTGCGTAACGGCGTGAAACTGCCGAAGGAGTGGGTACAGTCGGTCATCGACTCGGCCAAAATCAGCAAGCTCGGTCTGCCGGTCGTCATTCCGGTCGCCGAATTCCGCGATCTGGTCGGTGCCGGTGTGACCGCAACCCTGTCGGGTGGCGATCCTGCCGCAGAACTGAAGAAGGCCCACGAGCAGTTCCGTCCGATTTTGGAACGCAGCGAAAAATCGTAAGCCTTCACGCGTCATAGACGCCTCATGATTCTCCCTGCCCCGGTCATCCCGGGGCAGGGCATTGATTTCGGATCACATCATGTCAAACCATCAGACCGCAACCCCACCGCCGCGCAAAGCTTGGCGTGTGCCCTCTTACTGGCCGTTTGTTATTCCGGCCTTGATTGTTGTTGCGGGAATCATCGTTTTTCCATGGCTGTTCACCATCTGGATGAGCATGCATGAATGGAAAGTCGGTGCGCCGACCACCTTTGTCGGACTGGCCAATTACATCCGTCTACCCAGTGATCCGCGCTTTGTCGAAGCTGTAGGCCACACCATTACCTATACATTGCTGTCGGTGATTTTACCGGTGATCTTCGGCACCTTTGCCGCGGTGATCTTTCACCAGAAATTCCCGTTCCGTGGTTTCTTGCGCGGCCTGTTCATCATGCCGATGATGGCGACACCGGTCGCGGTCGCGCTGGTCTGGACCATGATGTTCCACCCCCAACTCGGGGTGTTGAATTATATTTTATCGCTGTTCGGCCTGCCTGCCGAATTATGGGTGTTCCACCCCGGTTCTGTCATTCCCTCGCTTGTGATGGTGGAAACATGGCAATGGACCCCGCTTGTGATGCTGATCGTGCTGGGCGGGCTGTCTGCCATCCCGAGCGAGCCCTATGAAAGCGCGCGTATTGACGGGGCCAATGCTTGGCAGATGTTCCGCTATATTACCCTGCCTTTGATTACTCCGTTCATCTTTGTCGCCTCGATGATCCGGATGATTGATGCCGTCAAAAGTTTCGACATCATTTTTGCGATTACACAAGGCGGGCCAGGCTCTGCATCCGAAACGATCAATCTCTATCTCTATAGTGTGGCCTTCGTGTATTATGATATTGGCTATGGCTCAGCGATAGCAGTGGTGTTTTTTGTGCTGATCGTCGTGCTTGCTGCCATCATGCTTTATATGCGGCAACGGTTGCATTGGAACCAGACAGGAGGTGCGGCATGAGACTGCGGACGCTTCTTGGCAATCTCGGCCTTGCACTCGGTGTTTTGATCATCGTGTCACCGGCTATTCTTTTCTTCATCTGGATGGCTTCGCTGTCGATCAAGATGGAAATCGACAATGCCAGCTACCCGCCGGTGCTGATTCCGACGCAATTTGCGTGGGAGAATTATGCCTCGGTATTCAATTCCAACCGCTTCACCACCTATTTCTTCAATTCGCTGATTGTGACGGGCTCGGCCACGCTGCTGGCTTTGCTGATTGGCGTGCCTGCGGGCTATGGTATTGCGCGGATGCAGGCGCATAAATCCACCATCGTGATCCTGATTGCCCGCATCACCCCCGGCCTGTCCTACCTGATCCCGTTGTTCCTGCTGTTCCAGTGGGTCGGTCTGCTGGGCACGCTGTGGCCACAAATCATCATCCATCTGGTGGTAACCGTTCCCATCGCGATCTGGATTATGATCGGCTATTTCGAGACCACTCCGATGGAACTCGAAGAAGCAGCGATGATTGATGGCGCGACACGTTGGCAGGTGTTTCGTCATGTGGCTTTGCCGATTGCCAAGCCCGGCATTGCCGTCGCCTTCATTCTGGCCATTATCTTCTCATGGAACAATTTCGTGTTCGGCATCGTGCTCGCCAGCCGGGGCACACGAACCCTGCCGGTGGCGGTCTATAACATGATCTCGTTCGACCAACTCAGCTGGGGACCACTGGCTGCTGCCGCTTTAATTGTGACCCTGCCTGTCTTGCTATTGACCGTATTTGCCCAACGGCAAATCGTGGCTGGTCTGACCGATGGCGCCGTCAAAGGCGGGTAAGCTTTTTTGGCTAGCCACCAGCCATAAACGCGGCTAGCCTGCTCCTTTAGTATCGCGTGGAGGATGTTCCGGCGATATCGGGCAAACCTCCCGCTTGAAGGAGGTTCGAGAATGCCAACCAGACGCGAGCATGACCTGATCGGCGACAAAGACGTGCCCAGCAGCGCCTATTATGGCGTGCACACCTTACGGGCGGTCGAAAACTTTCCGGTCACAGGCACAGCCATTTCGATCTATCCCGATCTCATCAAGGCCTTGGCAGCCATTAAGCAGGCGGCAGCACAGGCCAATTTTGAATTGGGTTTACTCGATAACCGCCGGATGCAGGCTATTTGTCAGGCCTGCGAGGAAATTCGTCGGGGCGAATGGCACCAGCATTTTGTCGTGGATGTCATCCAGGGCGGAGCTGGTACCTCTACCAATATGAATGCCAATGAGGTTATCGCCAATCGGGCTTTGGAAATCATGGGCTATTCACGGGGCGATTATGCACATTTGCACCCCAACGAGCATGTGAATGCCAGCCAAAGCACCAATGACGTCTATCCAACTGCTCTCAAAATTGCTGCGTTCAGCGGTATCCAGACTCTCATTGCCGCCATGGGCCAATTGCGCGAGGCCTTTGCGGCAAAGGCTGAGGAGTTCAAGGATATTCTGAAAATCGGGCGCACCCAATTGCAAGATGCGGTGCCAATGACATTGGGACAGGAATTTTTGACCTATGCCGTCATGCTCGGCGAGGACGAAGAACGGTTGCGCGAAGCTTCGATGCTGATTTGCGAAATTAACCTCGGGGCCACGGCGATCGGCACCGGCATTACAACCCATCCCGATTATGCGGCAAAGGTCTGCGTGGCCTTGCGGACCATCACCGGACTGCCGCTGCTGACAGCCCCCAATCTGATCGAGGCAACACAGGATTGCGGTGCCTTTGTCCAATTGTCGGGCGTTTTGAAGCGTGTTGCCGTCAAACTATCAAAAACCTGCAATGATTTGCGCCTGCTTTCCTCCGGGCCGCGAGCCGGATTGGGTGAAATTAATCTGCCCGCAATGCAAGCCGGGTCCAGCATTATGCCGGGCAAGGTCAATCCGGTTATCCCCGAAGCGGTCAACCAGATCGCCTTCGAGGTGATCGGCAATGATGTCACGGTGAGTTTTGCTGCTGAAGCCGGACAGTTGCAACTCAACGCCTTTGAGCCGATTATCGCCCACAGCCTGTTTAAAAGCGTCACACATCTGCGCAATGGCTGCGAGATCCTTGCCCAGCGTTGCGTGCGTGGCATCACAGCCAATCGTGACAGATTGCAGCACATCGTCGCCCATTCAATCGGCATCGTCACGGCCCTCAATCCCTATATCGGCTATGACAATGCGACCAAACTGGCACAGGAGGCCCTGGCCACGGGTGGCAGCGTGTATGATCTGGTGCTGGCGCATCAACTGCTCACCAAGGAGCAGCTCGACGACATTTTGCGGCCAGAAATGCTGACCCAACCCCGCAAGCTATAACCGTTTATGCTCCCGCAAAACGCTGGATGGTGACCCCTTCACCTTCCAGCGCGGCACGCACCTTGCGAGCCATATCAACCGCATGGGCGCTGTCGCCATGGACGCAAATGGTATCGGCAGCGAGTTTGATGGGCGCGCCGTCGAGGGTCGGCATCAGGCCTGTTTTGAGAAAACCGACCAGCCGTTGCGCTGCAATATCCGCATCAGTCAC
>CANGQA010000030.1 GCA_947455995.1 Hyphomicrobiales bacterium
GACAGATCTGACGATGCTGTATCCGTTTTAACCCACGACGCAAAAAACGCCCCGAATTCATCGGAATATATGCAGGACTACTATCATATTGCTGAACTGCAACCAGACATTGAGGATCAAATCCAACGGGGTACGCTTGCAATTTACCGGCGGTTGAAATGCCGAGGTTATGCGAGAGCTGACTGGCGTCTGGACAAGAATGGCACCCCCAAATTTCTCGAAATCAACGCATTGCCAGATATCATGGATGATGCCAGTTCAATTGTTAAAATGTACCGATATAAAACTGGCCGGACACATAGTGATTTTATTTTTGATATTATCAAACATGGGATTGATGAGTGAAATTTTAATCGAATAAAAGTGATTATATTAAACACCATTGTTATTAACCATAACAACAATAAAATCGAAATCACTACTAAATATTTAATTTTACGCTTTTGTTTTTAATAACTTTGTTCAATAAAAATCACATGGGGAAAATGAATAAATTTGATCTTCAAACAGATGTAAATCAAACAGCCATTTCCATGGCCTCCCCTGCTTTGACCGACATTCCGGCGAATGATACCTATGTGACCGATGTCACATACACGATGAACTACAAGCCAGAAATCAATCCATTACTGATCGAATTAGCATTCCTGTGCGCCGGGCTTAAGCCACCACAAATCAACACGGCCTGTGAACTGGGTTTTGGGCAAGGTCTTTCGCTTAATTTCCATGCCACTGGATCCACTGTATCCTGGTTTGGGAACGACTTTAACAAAAAGCATGCCCTGTTTGCTCGAGAACTCAATACAGTATCGCAGTCGGGCTGCCATATCAGCGCACAGTCATTCAGAGAATTTTGTGCAAGAGATGATTTGCCCGTCTTTGATTTCATATGCCTGCACGGCATCTGGTCCTGGATCGATGACCCGAACAGAACCATCATCACGGACTTCATCAAACGCAAGCTCAGAGATGGCGGCGTTGTTTACATGTCCTATAACGCATTGCCCGGGATGACCGAACTTCTGCCCATGCGGAAGATATTGACCGAACATGCCAATCTCGCATCACAATCGAATATCGATTTTGTCGATCGCATCACCAACGCCATCGATTTCGCTGAAAGTCTATTAAAGACCAATCCCCGATTTTCAACAGTCTATCCAAATGTTGTTCAAAGATTAGACCAGATTAGGGATCAGCCGAAAAACTATCTGGCCCATGAATATTTCAACAGCGAGTGGAAGCCTTTCCACTTCAGTGATGCGTCTGCTGAAATGGTGGAGGCAGGGTTGCAGTTTGCCTGTTCAGCCAATTTGCTCGATCACTTCAATGCCGTATATCTGAACCCTGAACAGCTAGAATTTTTAAGCAGCATTCAAGACATCACGATGCGCGAAAATATGCGTGACTTTATGATCAATCAGCAGTTCAGAGCGGATTATTGGGTCAAAGGCGCTAAAAAACTTACTACAGAACAGCGCAACAAACGAATTCGCGCCTTGAGAGTGATGCTGGTCAAAAAATCACAATCCGTCCGCAATGACATCTTAACGTATATGGGCCCTGCAACTTTTCACACAAATCTCTTTGAGCCCATTATCGCAGCACTGTCGGACCATGAACCTTATTCCATTGCATCAATTGAACAGGCCATTAAAGGCTCGGCGATTGAATTTGAACAGCTGGTTGAAATCATCGCCTTGCTGGTCACAAAAGAAGATCTTGTGCTCGTCAATTCGGAAGCTGTGATCGAGCAGGTCAGTGAACGCTGTCACAGATTAAACAGCTATCTATTGGCACGATCCAAAATGAGAGATGACGTCAATTATCTGCTTAGCCCAGTGAGTGGCGGTGGCGTCCTTGTTCCCAATGACGAGCAACTTTTTCTTGTTGCTTTGCGAAGAGGCCTCAAAAAGCCGAGTGAATGGGCCAATTATGCTTGGGATGTTGGATATTCTAACGCTGGCGGCATTCTAAGCGGTATTTCAGGCAGCACGATGCCTAAATCATTTGAGGTTGAATTGATGAAGCACGTCTATGAATGGGCGGAAAACAAGCTTCCTATTCTCTATGCACTTGGAATTAGATAATAACAGCTTTGAGCAACAATAACCCGAGCCCGCGCAAATCCGTATTCGCTCAAAACTTTGGCCTGCCCCATCGCATTATCTAACGGCTTTTTTGCAAAACTGCGGGGCTCGACAGACCCATTCGGGCAACCCCAACAATCGGGCTTTGTGAGCAAAAATCACCCCATCGGCGATAAGATTTCCGCATGTTCGGAACAATGCCCGAGTGGTTTTGAGGCGTCCCGCGGATAGTCCACATTTACAAAAATTGAAATCACACCCAAATCGAGACCCCAAAATTCATAAAATCCAAAATGGTATTACATATTAAAGAAATTGGACCTTAGACCTCAACCAATTTCATTCGATCATCTTCAAAATGATAAATGTCGGGTTTTGGTGGGGCTTTATTTATGAAAATTTCAAAGATCGAGACTTTCGCAACTCACGATATCGGATTTGTTCGGGTCACGGCAGAAGATGGTGCTGAAGGCTGGGGACAGGTTTCAACCTATCATTCCGATATTTCAGCACTGATCCTGCACCGCCAGATCGCCCCCTGGTCGCTCGGTCATGATTGCACTGATATTGCTGGTCTGGTTGATGTGATCCCGGAGAAAGAACACAAATTTCCTGGCAGCCATCTGTTTCGGGCAATCGGCGGGCTTGATACGGCATTGTGGGATATGGCGGGCAAGCGTGCCGGCAAAAGCGTTTGCGAATTACTGGGCGGAACGCCTGGACGCTTGCGCGCCTACGCCTCCTCGATGAAGCGCGACATCACGCCAGAGGATGAGGCGAAGCGCTTTTTGAAATTGCAGGACCAATTCGGTTTTGATGCTTTCAAATTTCGCGTAGGGGCTGAATGTGGTCGCAATATTGATGAATGGCCCGGCCGCACGGAAGCGATTGTTCCAACCATTCGCAAGGCGCTCGGCGACAAGGTCACGCTGATGGTCGATGCGAATAGCTGCTATTCCCCCAAGCGCGCCATCGAAGTGGGCCGCATGCTTGAGGACAATGGTGTGGCTCATTACGAAGAACCCTGCCCCTATTGGGAACTTGAGCAAACCAAAGAGGTTCGCGAGGCTCTATCGCTGGATGTCACAGGTGGCGAGCAGGATTGCTACATTCCGATATGGCGGCATATGATCGAGATGAAGGCTGTCGATATTATCCAGCCTGACATCTGCTACCTCGGCGGCATGGTACGCAGCATGCGCGTTGCTGCCATGGGGGCAGCTGCCGGACTGCCCTGCACGCCGCATTGTGCAAACATGTCGCTGGTGACCCTGTTCACCATGCATCTGCTGCGCGCGATTCCGAATGCGGGTGACTATCTCGAATTTTCGATCGAGGAAGCCGATTACTACCCGTGGCAATACGGGCTCTATCGCAAATCGCCCTTCGATGTGGTCGATGGACATGTGACGGTCTCCGCAGAGCCGGGCTGGGGCATCGAAATCCATCCGGATTGGCTTTCCAAGGCGGACTATCACGTCAGCACACTGGGGGATCGATGAATACGACACTGGCGGATCTCGTCGAACAAGCCCGCAGAACCGGCACGATTGCCGGCTTACCCAGCCAGCACTGGATCAACGGGCGCCATCTGCCCTCCGTCTCCGGAGGGCGCATGGAAACAGTTGATCCGGGAACGGGCAAGGCCTTCGCGACTGTCGCGGCCGGCACTGCATTGGATGTTGATTTAGCCGTCAAGGCAGCGCGAGCGGCACTCTCCGGACCATGGTGCAGCATCCTTCCTGCAGAACGTGGGCGCCTGCTGGCCCGTGCTTCTGCATTGATACGCGCCCATGCAGATCGGCTCGCGGTCGCCGAAGCGCTTGATTCAGGCAAGAGGCTGGGAGAGGCGCAAGGAGACGTCAACGGTGCGGCCCGAGCCTTCGAGTAC
Organism: Hyphomicrobiales bacterium; assembly: GCA_947455995.1. Taxonomy (GTDB): domain Bacteria; phylum Pseudomonadota; class Alphaproteobacteria; order Rhizobiales; family Beijerinckiaceae; genus CAIYZJ01. The sequence continues at coordinate 3,982 of CANGQA010000030.1, forward strand.
TATGCAGGGGCTTGCGACAAGTTTCAAGGCAGCAGCATTCCGCTTGGCCCCGATTACCTCTCCTACACCAGACATGAGCCGATCGGCGTTGCCGCTCAGATTGTGCCATGGAACTATCCAATCTCGACACTCGTACGCGGTCTGGCGCCGGCACTGGCTGCAGGCTGCACGATTGTTGCAAAGCCTGCGGATCAAACCCCGCTGACCGCTTTGATGCTTGGAGAAATACTTGCAGAGGCGGGCCTGCCCTCCGGCGTCTTCAATGTCGTGACAGGAACCGGAACGGAAGTCGGCGCACCACTGGTGGCCCACCCCGATATTGACCACATCACATTCACCGGATCAGTTCCGACCGGAATCAACGTGATGCAGAACGCCGCACAGAATGTAACGCGCCTCGCACTTGAACTGGGCGGCAAATCGCCGGTGATTGTCCTCTCGGATGCAGATTTCGACGCCGCAATAGAGGGTGTCATTGGCGCCATCTATGAAAATGCGGGGCAAATTTGCTCCGCCGGATCGCGTCTGATCGTGGATCGGAAAATTCATGCCGAGTTTACAAGGAGACTGGTCGAACGCACCAGTGCGCTTCGTCTTGGACACGGCCTGCGCACGGTGGATATGGGGCCCGTAAGTTCGCGCGCCCAGCTTGAGAGAATAGCCAGCTTTGTCGAACGGGCGCGCGGCCGGGGGGTCAAGGTGCTTTGTGGCGGACACAGCAGTTCCGATCCTGAGACAGGGCTCGGCTGGTTCTATGAACCAACGATCCTGGACGATCTCTCGCCAGACGACGAGGCCGTGCAGAACGAAATCTTCGGCCCCGTCCTTTGCGTTCAGATCGCCGATACGTCAGAGCACGCAATCGCACTGGCGAACGGGACCCCTTATGCGCTGGTGGCAGGCATCTACACGCAAAACCTATCCAGTGCGCATCGTATCGCTGCGAAGCTTGATGCCGGGCAGGTCTACATCAACGAATTTTTTGCCGGCGGTATTGAAACGCCCTTCGGAGGGAACAGAGCGTCCGGTTTCGGACGGGCTAAAGGACTTGAGGCACTTCAGAGCTTTTCAAAACTGAAATGCGTTACTGCGCGCCTCTAAATGCTATTGTTGGCAGTGCAAAATTGGCCCTGTTCTGTCAGCCAAATGATCGGACGAAATCCTCGTCGGGCCTTAGGGAGTGTAAAGACATGAAAAACGAAAAAACATCATCCAAACCCTTCATCGCCTTGGTTATGGGCGGTATCGCGCTATCGTTAAGCTCGTACGGTGCAGCTGCACAGCAGACACTGACAGTCGTTTCTTTCGGCGGGGCTTATCAGGAAGGGCAAAGCAAGGCCCTGTTCCAGCCAGCAGCCAAAGCACTTGGCATCACCGTCAAGGAAGAGACATATTCCAGCATCGCCGATCTCAGACTGAAGGTAAAAGCCGGCGCTGTGACCTGGGATGTGGTAGCAAGCGGCTCAGGAAGTGCGGCACGCGCTGGGACCGAAGGCATTATTGAAAAACTGGACTATAAGGTGATCGACACCAAAGATTTCTTGCCTAATCTTGCTGGCGACTATTGTGTAGGCGGAGATGTATTCTCGACCGTTCTGGCTTGGAACACCAAGACTTTCGGTGACAATGGCCCCAAGAGCTGGGCGGATTTTTGGGACGTGAAGAAATTTCCAGGCAAGCGCGCCTATCGCAAAGGCGTTGCCGGTGCGCTTGAGCCCGCTTTGATGGCCGATGGTGTTCCTGCCGACAAGGTCTATGAAGTTCTCAGCGCCCCTGGCGGCATTGAGCGCGCGATCAAAAAGATTAAGGAACTCAAGCCCCATGTTGCGGTATGGTGGACCTCGGGCGCCCAGCACGCCCAGCTGATGAAGGATGGCGAAGTAGACATGATCACCGGCTGGAATGGTCGGTTCGATGTGGTGGCCAAAGATGGCGCCAAGGTGGCCTATACCTTCAACCAGGCCCTGCTCGATTATGATTGCTTTGCTGTTCCCAAGGGAGCGCCTAACAAGGATCTCGCTATGAAGTTCCTGGCAGAGATCAGCAAGCCACAATATCAGGCCGAATTCACCAAATATATCACCTATGGGCCGACCAACAAAAAGGCCTATGACCTCGGCACGATCGACGCGGCCTATGCCAAGAAGCTGCCGTCTTATCCTGACAATGCCGCGACCCAGCTGACCATCAATCTCGACTGGTATATCAAGTTCGAGGCTCAGGCAGCGGCCGCCTATGAGAACATGCTGAGCGAATAAATCAACAAGACCTGAAACCAACGGAGCGGGGTGCCACAAGGACCCCGCTCCGTCTCCATCAAGCAACCCAGAATACAGGAAACAGGATTTTGACCAGAGATGCGGCGCTCCCGATCGCTGTCAGGCAGCTGACCAAGAGTTACGGCACGGTTCAGGTTCTTGATGCGGTTGATCTTGATGTTCATCGCGGAGAATTTCTGACCCTGCTCGGGCCTTCCGGATCCGGAAAAACCACCCTGCTGATGATGCTTGCTGGTTTTGTTCGACCCGATTGCGGCAGCATTACATTCGGCGAGCGCGAAGTGATCCGGCTGGAACCACACAAGCGTGATGTCGGCATGGTTTTTCAAAATTACGCGTTGTTCCCCCATATGGACGTCGCGGCAAACATCGCCTTCCCGCTTAAGCTTCGTGGTGTCGATAGGGTTGAAACGGCAAAACGCGTTGAGCAAGCGCTCGAATTGGTGAAACTGGGCGGCTATGGCGCACGCCGCATCGACCAACTCTCTGGAGGACAGCGACAGCGTATTGCGCTGGCCCGGGCCATCGTGTTCGAACCGCGCATCCTGCTGATGGACGAGCCCCTATCAGCGCTCGACAAGCAGTTGCGCGAGCACATGCAGATCGAACTGCGCCAACTCCATGAACGTCTTGGCATGACAACAGTCTATGTGACGCATGACCAACGCGAGGCGCTCACGATGTCTGATCGTATCGCTGTCATTGATCAAGGACGCATCCGCCAGATCGACACCCCAAAAACGATCTATGAGCGGCCGAATAACCGCTTTGTCGCTGAATTCATCGGTGAATCCACCTTTGTCAAGGTCGACGTTACTTCATCCGGCTGCACATTCAACGGCATCCCACTCTCCCTCGCCGCCCAGCCACCGCAGACCGGACCACATCACCTGATGATCCGCCCCGAACGTCTTGCGATTTTGCAGCGTGATCCAGCGGACGATGTCAATGTGCTGCCAGCCATCGTGACAGCCGCAATCTATCAAGGTGACAGCGTCCTTGTTCATGCCTCGCTTTCGGATGGAACGATGGTCAGCGTCCGGGCGAGCGCCTCTTCGCAAGCACCTTTGGTTGGAGACCATCTCAATTTGGGTCTCAATGCGGCGGATACCTACCTCCTGCCACCCGAGGAGGGCGTGCAATGAGCCATGTGGCCGGGCCAAACGCCTACAATCTTCGCCGTGACGCATTGATCGAACGGCTGGCCCTATTCAGCCTCACCGGTCCGGCACTTCTGCTTGTGGCTACGGTGATGTTGGTGCCGGTCGGTTGGCTGTTCTGGTTGTCCTTCCTCAATGATGCAGGCGGATTGAGTCCCGAGCACTATCTTCGCATGTTGTCCCAACCCTCTTATGAACGCGCTTTTCGCGCCACGTTCGAGATTAGCTTTACAACAACAGCAATCTGTATCCTGCTCGGCTATCCGCTGGCCTATGTGCTCTCGCAATTGCCTCGCCGTGCTGCCAATATCTGCATGATCGCAGTGATGCTCCCGTTCTGGACATCGCTTCTGGTCCGCACTTATGCCTGGCTGGTGCTGCTCCAAAGGCAAGGTATTATCAACACCTGGGGCATCAAACTCGGCCTGTGGGATGCACCGCTGGCGCTGGTGCACAATCTCAACGGCACACTGATAGGCATGGTCCATATCATGCTGCCGTTTTTGGTCCTGCCGGTCTATGCATCAATGCGCGCCATTGATCCCGATTACCTCAAAGCAGCCGCGAATCTCGGTGCCAGCCCGACACGGGCGTTCTGGCTGGTCTTTCTGCCGCTCTCCTTGCCCGGGTTGCTTGCAGGAGCTTTGATCGTCTTCATTCTTTGCCTTGGATTTTACGTGACACCGGCGGTTCTTGGCGGCGGCAAGATCACGATGGTTGCCAACCGCATCGCCACTGATATTGAACTGTTTTTTAATTGGGGCGCAGCCAGTTCGCTCGGAGTTGTTCTGTTCATCCTGACGGTCATGATCCTCTATGTGGCTTCGCGCCTTGTCAGGCTTGAACGGCTTCTGGGCGGAGGAGACGCGTAATGGAATGGCTTGGTCGTGCGGCGACAGATACGCAGATTACGCATGGAAGACGGCTTTGGCTCTATGTCCTTGCTGGACTGATATTGCTATTTCTCATCCTGCCAACAGTGATCGTCATTCCGATGTCCTTCTCGGAATCGCAATATCTTGAATTCCCCCCTCAAGAATGGTCATTGCGCTGGTATCGCAACTACTTCAATTCCACGGCATGGATGCAGGCAACAGCGACATCGTTCAAAGCCGGCATCCTCACGATGATCGTTGCAACAATTCTGGGCACCATGGCGGCCTATGGGCTGCACACTGCACGCATCCGATTTTCAGGCCTGATATTCGGGATTTTGCTGACACCGATCATTGTGCCGGTCATCCTTGTCGGCATTGGTGTCTTTTATGTCTATGTGAAGATAAAATTGGTCAATTCCATGATCGGCATTGTGCTGGCCCATAGCATGCTCGCCATTCCGATCGTCATGATGGTTGTCTCTTCCGCACTGAAAAGCTTCGACATGAACCAGGAGCTTGTTGCGCGCAGCCTTGGCGCCTCGCGGGTTCGGGCATTCTTTATCGTCACACTGCCTCAGATCCGCTTCTCGGTGGTATCGGGTGCAATTCTCGCCTTCCTGACCTCATTCGACGAAGTCATTGTTTCGCTATTTGTTTCGGGCGGTCAGAACTCAACCCTGACACGCAACATGTTCAATGCTTTGCGGGACCAGATCGACCCGACGATTGCCGCCATTTCGACTCTGGTTGTCATTCTCACATCCCTCCTGCTGGCGATTTCGCAGATTTTCGGCAAGAAGACGGATCAATAGTGACAAATTCCCCAAGCGGAATGCATTAGCCCTTTGTCACAACATAGAGCTTGCGCACATGCTCAAGCACTTTCCACTCTCCGATCCAGCCCAATGGAAGGTTGATCGCGTCCCCCGCACCAAGCTCGACCTTGCTCCCATCAGCATGGGTCATTTCGATGCGGCCGGAGATCAGGTGACAAAACTCGGAGGCCGAGGTCCGGTCAGCGGTAAAGCGCCCGGGCGTGCATTCCCATATGCCAATGGTGACGCGGTTATCTGCCGAGGTGCACAGAACGCAGCTCGCCTCTTGCTGGTTTCCTTCGATGCTGGTGGGCTTTGCCGCAAAAGGACCAAGGGGCAAATGGGCAAGAGCCTGAAAGGCAGCGAGATCTATCATCGGTCTATCTCCATGGATCCTGTGAATGATGAATTGCGGGTTCGCTGTGACCCGTTCTAGAGAATGGTTTCAAGCAGTTTTCGCGTGTTATCATAGGTCATAGGCACCGGATTGCCCCCGACACTCGGGTCTTCAAGGGCTGACTTTGTCAACGCATCGATGTCAGGATTGATGACCCCAAGTTCGGTCAAGGTGCGCGGTATTCCAAGTTCAGCATTGAAGTGATCGACAAAGGCCGCGAACCCGTCAAATCCGCCCTCGATCCCGAGATAGGCGGCAGCCTCGGCTATCACGCCCTGAATGGCGGGTCGGTTGAACTGGAGCACGGCTGGCATACAGACGGCATTGGTGGTGCCATGATGGGTGTGATGCACCGCGCCAATCGGGTGGCTCAAAGCATGAATTGCCCCCAAGCCCTTCTGGAAGGCGGTAGCGCCCATGACTGCCGCACTCATCATATGAGCGCGCGCCTCGATATCTGCACCATCGGCATAGGCCCGCGGCAGGTAGCGCTTGATCAGCCGCATGCCCTCCAGCGCTATCCCTTGGCTCATCGGGTGATAATGCGGCGAGCAGAACGCCTCGACACAATGCGCAAAGGCATCAACTCCTGTGCCGGCAGTGATGGCTCCAGGCATGCTCACCGTGAGCTCCGCATCGCATATCACAACTGAAGGAAGCATTTTCGGATGGAAAATGATCTTTTTTTCATGGATTTCAGTGTTTGTGATAACGCTGGCGCGGCCAACCTCTGACCCCGTACCTGCGGTTGTCGGCACCGCAACGATCGGATGAATGCCATCCGGATCGGCACGGGTCCACCAATCGCCGACATCCTCAAAATCCCAAAGCGGACGGGTCTGACCGGCCATAAAGGCCAGTACTTTGGCCAGATCAAGCCCCGAACCGCCCCCAAAAGCGACAACACCATCAAAGCCACCGTCACGATAGACACGCAGTCCCTCCGCAACATTGCGATCATTCGGGTTGGCATCGACGTCGGCGAAAATCGCACGGTTAAGACCAGCCTCTTCGAGCAGTGACAATGTCCGCGTCGTGATATCCATGCCCGCAAGACCGCGATCCGTGACAAAGAGCGGCCGTTTGATGCCGGCTTTGACACAGGCGTCGGCAATTTCACGGATACGTCCTGCTCCAAATCGAATGGACGTCGGATAGGACCAGTTTGCATTCAACGACATGGTTCAAGCCCTTTTCAGATGGTAGGATTTGGGGCGAGTCAGGTTGCTGTAACCCAAGATAGAGAGGCCCGCGCCCCGTCCGGTGTCTTTGCAACCTGTCCAGCATAAAGCGGGGTCGAGATAATCGCAGCGATTCATGAATACCGTCCCGGTTTCAAGCTGCGCGCCGATCTCCTCCGCACGGATGATGTCTCGCGTCCACAACGAAATCGTCAGCCCGTAGGGAGAGTCATTCATCAAACGGATCGCCTCGTTATCATCCCGCACCGGCATGATTCCAACGACAGGACCGAAGTTTTCCTCCCGCATCAGACGCATGCCATGATGGACCTGGGTGAGAATTTGGGGCGTGAGATAGGCTGCACCATCATCCGCGGGAAAAGTCTCAATATGGGTTTTTGCACCTGCAGCCACCGCTTCGGCGATCTGGGCACGCACTGCAGCTGCATGGCGCGGCTGAGCCATTGGACCAAGCGTCGTATTAGGATCAAGCGGATTACCGAGCTTATAGGTGTTGACGAGTGCGACGGATTTTTCAACAAAAGCCTCAAATAAGCTCTCGTGGACATAGATACGCTCAATCCCGCAGCAACATTGTCCAGAATTGAACATTGCGCCATCAATCAAAGTCTCTACCGCGGCATCAAGATCGGCGTCCTGCCTGACATAGCCGGGATCCTTGCCTCCCAGCTCGGTGCCAACATTTGTAAATGTTCCAGCCGCCGCTTGCTCGATGGCCCGACCACCGGCAACCGAGCCGGTAAAATTGACATAACCGAAGGTTCCCTCCGCAATCAGGCGCAAGGACGTCTCGTGATCGAGAAAAAGATTCTGAAAAACATCGCGTGGGATACCGGCAGCATGGAAGGCCTCTGCCATTCTTTCACCCACCAGCAAGGTCTGCGCGGCATGTTTGAGAATAACGGAATTGCCAGCGATCAAAGCCGGTGCGACCGTGTTGATCGCCGTCATATAGGGGTAATTCCACGGTGCGATGACAAAGACCAGCCCTTGCGGCTCCCGCACAATCTTGCGCCGGAAGGCTGCGCTATCTTCGATGATAATTGGGGCAAGTGCGTGATCCGCAATCTCTGCCATATAGCGCGCGCGCTCGTCGAAACCACGGAATTCACCGCCATAACGGACCGGCCGCCCCATCTGGTGGGCCAGCTCGAGCGCCATGTGATCGGTGGTCTTGCCGATTTCAGCAACACCGGCCAAAACGAGCGCAATACGTTCCTGCAAGGGCCGCGCGGCCCAGCTGCCTTGAGCCTGTCGTGCCGCACGCGCGGCGCTTCGGGCTTGATCCAGTGAACACAGCGGCCGTTCAACGTAAAGCGATCCGTCGATGGGGGAGAAGCATTGCACGTAGCCGGTCATGTATTTATGCCCTTTCGAATCCCCGAGCGATTTCCCAATCGGTCACAATGCGATCGAATTCCTCCTGCTCCCACTCCGCGCAGCGGACATAATGATCGATCACTGAATCGCCCATTGCTTCGCGCAACATGGCGGAATTGCGCAGCATAATGGTTGCCTCGCGCAATGTCGTTGGAATCTGGCGCGCTGCTCCATCCTGATAGACATCGCCGCTTGTCGGCGGACCGAGGACCATGCTGTCCTCAATGCCCTTCATACCCGCCGCAAGCAATGCTGCCTGCGCAAGGTAGGGATTGAGATCAGAACCACCGATGCGGCACTCCACGCGCACGCTCTTGGTCCCATCACCGCAAAGCCGGAAACCTGCAGTACGGTTATCAACCGACCAGACAGCCTTGGTCGGGGCAAATGTTCCCTTCATGAAACGCTTGTAGCTGTTGATATAGGGCGCGAGAAACACAGTGTAGTCCGGGGCGTATGCGATGATGCCAGCCATGAAATGCCCCATCAGCGCCGACATGCCCAATGGGTCATCAGGGTCAAAGAATGCCGATGTATCGCCGCGCCACAAAGACATGTGGATATGGGCTGAGCTGCCGACGCGCGTGTGGTGCCACTTGGGCAGGAAGCTTGCCGCATGCCCTTTCTGCCAAGCGATTTCCTTGGTTGCATGCTTGGCAATGGTATGATGATCGGCACAATCAAGCGCCGGAGCATAGCGGATATTCAATTCCTCCTGCCCTGCTTCTGCCTCGCCCTTGGAATTCTCGACCGGGATTCCCGCGGCAAAAAGGTGATTGCGCAGCGCACGCATCACCCCCTCCTCACGCGTGGTCTGGAGGATATGGTAATCTTCATTATAGCCGCTGATCGGAACAAGATCCCGAAATCCGTTTTTACGGATGGTCTCGTAACTCTGTTCGAACAAGAAAAACTCGAGTTCAGACGCCATCATCGCCGTCAGACCCATGTCAGCAAGGCGTCCGATCTGCTGTTTTAGGACCGCCCTTGGAGAATGGGCAACCGGCTGATCTGAGTGATGTTCAAGCACATCGCAAAGAACCATTGCGGTGCCCTCGAGCCAAGGCACAAGGCGCAAGGTCGAAAGATCGGGACGCAATACATAGTCCCCATACCCTCCGCGCCAACTTGCCGAAGCATAGCCATCCGGCGTCGCCATCTCCAGATCAGTTGCGAGAAGATAATTGCAACAATGAGTCTCTGCATGGGCGCTATCGAGAAAATTCTGGATATGAAAGCGTTTGCCCATCAAGCGCCCCTGCATATCCACCATGCAAACCAGAACAGTATCGATCTGACGATTGCCCGCCATGGCTTTTAAAGCATCGAAGGTTAGATTTGCAGACATCGAGATCCCTTCCGTGATCATTGAAAGCCTAATTTGGCTATAACACCCGTTACAGCGCCTAGAGGGAATCTTTCCAGCGATAATACATGACCGAGGGCGCGAGGAACCAAGGGTTGCCGGTATAAAACGGCATAGTCGGAAATTTCAGCTCGTTTAAGGCAGTATGTCCTTCTTTCAATCCAAGCACCTGTTGGCCCATGCGCATGCCCAGATAGCTCGCCATACCGACACCGGAGCCGCAATAGCCCATTGCATAATGCATACCCTCATGGATGCCCGTATGAGCCAATTCATCAAAACTATAGGCCACCAGACCACACCATGAATGACTGATGCGGGTTTGTGCCAGTTCGGGGAATAGCTTCACCATATCATCGCGCAGTCTCGGCCCGCTGATCATCGGGTCGGTTTCATTATGTGAAACCCGCCCGCCAAACAGGACCCGGGTCCGATCCGGCGAGGCGCGATAGTAATAGACCACCTTGCGCGTGTCGCTGACGATCCGGTTTTTGGGCATGATCCTGGCCATCACATCTGGGGCAAGCGGCTCAGTCGCGATGACATAGCTGCCGATCGGAATGACGCGTCGGCGGAGCCAGGGGGTCAGTGTGCCGGTATAGCCATTGGTGGCAATCACGACATTGCGGGCGGTACACTGTCCGCGCGGTGTGGTCACAATAAAATCGGCACCAGAGCGTGTGATTTTTGTAGCCGGAGTCCGTGGATGGATCTCGCAACCTGCCGCCTGCACCTTGGCAAGAAGGCCTGCGTGATAGCGAGCCGGATCGATTGACGCATGTGCGCGCATCACGATACCGCCAAAATAGGCATCTGTCCCCAGTTCATCGCGCTGTTCGGCGCGCGGCACCATATGTGCGGGGACTTCGAGCCCCTTGGGCTGGTTTGCAATACTGCGAGCGAGGATTTCATATTGCGCGGCATTATGGGCGGCATGGAAACGACCAACCACGCCAAAATCGCAGTTGATTTGTTCGTCCTTGACGAACTGCTCGATGAAGGCCAATGAATTGCGTCCTTCTTGAAGGATCCGTGTGGCAGTCTCAACGCCATGACGGCGCGCAAGTTCGGCATGACCGGGCTTGATGCTGGTGGAAATCTGCCCCCCATTACGAGTACTGCATCCCCATCCAGCGTCCTCGGCATCAAGAATGACCGTGTGACGACCGCCCCGCGCAATCTGGAGCGCTGCATGCAGGCCGGTATAACCAGAACCGATGACAACAACATCAGCTCTGGCTGGCAGATCAGTTGTTGCAATGACAGGCCGGGGAACGTGATCCCACCAATAGGGCGTTGTTTTGGTATGGCTTGAAACAACTGAAGTGTTCATTGTGATCGACTCTTTCCAAGAATAATCTCTGCACCTTTTTCAGCAACCATCAGTGTCGGGGCATTGGTGTTGCCGGAGGGAATCGACGGGAAGATCGAGGCATCAACCACCCTCAGTCCGTCAACACCATAGACCCGCAGGCTTGAATCGACCACATCCGTATCCGGCGAACGCCCCATACGACAGGTGCTGACCGGATGATAGACTGTCGAAGCCCTTTGCCGGATATCCTCAAGCATTTCGTCATCCGATTGAACAGCTGAACCCGGCTGCAGTTCTTCCTCAATCACATCACGCAGGGATGATGTGGCCGCAAGCTGGCGCAACAGTCGAGCCCCTTCAATCATTTCAGCAATATCATGCTGGGTCGCGAGCGCATTCGGCACGATACGCGGCGGCATCGCCGGATCAGCCGAGGTAATTTCAAGAAAACCCCGACTTGTCGGCCGACACGGTTGCGCGCTCAACATAAAACCCGGAAAGGCATCCGGCCGCATCAAAGTGCGCGTTCCCGGCGCGGTGCGGGTATAACTCAACGGCGAGAAATAAAGTTGCATGTTGGGGGCCGCGAGCCCAGATCTCGACCGAACGAATCCACCTGCCTGATTGACGCTCAAGGCCAACGGGCCCTTGCGCAACAGGATATAGCGCAAACCTGCAGCAATCTTTCCGGTGATGCTGCCAAATTGCTGGTTCAAAGTCGGTACGCGTGAACGATAGAGATGGTCGATGCACAGATGATCCTGCAGATTCCGGCCAACACCATGACGGTCACACAGCACCTCGATCCCGTTCGACTTGAGTGTCGCCGCCGGACCGATACCCGAGAGTTGCAAGAGTTTGGGCGAATTGATGCTGCCTGCACACAAGATGACCTCGCGGCGTGCCCGGGCAATCATTGCCGTGCCGGCTTTGATGAAGTGCACCTCCCGCGCCTGCCTCCCCTCAAGCACGATGCGGGTTGCATGGGCCTCGACCTCCACTGCAAGATTGGGGCGCTTTAACGCCGGACGCAGATAGGCCCGCGCCGAGGAGAGACGCAGGCCATTGCGCGTAGCAATCCGGAAATGCCCAACCCCGTCAGCACCGAGCTTTGACAGATCAGCTTCATTCCCAAATCCGGCCTCCTGCGCAGCTGTGATAAACGTGGAGCACAGTGGATGAGTGTCCTGACTGACATCAGCACCTTCGATCCGCTCACGTGCACGATTCATAGCGGCAGAAAGAGCCTCAAAACTCCAACCGGAACCACCCGCTTCTGCCAAATCGGTCCATTCAACCGGCTGGCCTTGCACATGCACCATAGCGTTGATCGAGCCAGATCCTCCGAGCACCTTGCCGCGCGGCCAGTAACCGGACCGGTTTGCAAGAGCCGGCTCGGGCTCTGTGCGGTACATCCAGTTCACCGCAGGATTAAAGAAGGACATGCCATAGCCAATTGGAAGCTGGATATGCAGCCGTTGGTCACTCGGGCCAGCTTCAAGCAATAAGACGGTAAACTTCCCACAGGCCGTCAGCCTATCCGCAAGGACGCAGCCCGCTGTTCCACCACCGACGATGATAAAATCTGATTCAATCATAACTCAATATGTCACTAAATTGGTCTTGATTTGATAGCCAATTTCAAAATTCAGGCATACCACTTGCTGTCATTTTTCAAGCGAGTGCTCCGAGAACCGTCGCAAGCTTGGCAATCCCGTCACGAATTTCACGAGGATTGGTCGCGCCAAATCCGAGCGCAAGACCATTGTAAGAGGTTGGCGCAATCGAGAACCGATCGAGCGGAGACACAATCACGCCCTGTTCTAATGCGGCTTTGGATGCACTCCTTTCAGAAATATTGGAGGGCAACAACCCAATCGTATGCAGACCGCTTTCGGTTGGCACAACATCGAGAAGGCCCCCGAGATGCTGGCGGGCTTGTTCCAACAAGGTTTCGTGCCGCTCGGCATACACACCACGCATACGCCTGATATGGGTGGCAAAATGCCCACCTTGGATAAATTCTGCAACAATCGCCTGAATATTTGTCGGGACACCTTGAATGAAGGAGGCGGTAATCCGCTCGAATGTCTCAATCAGCGCGGGCGGTACCAGCATAAAACCAAGCCGCAATGCGGGGAACAGCGATTTAGAAAAGGTGCCGACATAAATCACGAGCCCGGTCTGGTCGATGCTCTTGAGAGTAGGGATCGGTTGCCTTCCGAAAAAGAACTCGCCATCATAGTCGTCTTCAATGATCCATGCATTGGCGCGTTGGGCAGCCAGCAACAATGCAAACCGTCGCTCAAGGCTCATGATGCAGCTGAGTGGCTGCTGGTGGGACGGCGTGACGAAAGCCAGCTTGAATGCCGGGCTCTGCCTTTCGCCCTCCTCGACCATAAGGCCATCCCGATCCACCGGCACAGGCACGAGATCCGCTCCGCATGCAATCAGGCTGTTGCGCGCGCCAATCGCACCGGGGTTCTCGAACCAGACGCGATCGCCAGGATCAAGCAGAGTGGCCCCGATCAGGTTAAAAGCCTGTTGCGCGCCACTAACAATGAAAATCTGTCCGGTTTCGCAGGAAATGCCTCTGTTTCCGCGGAGATGCGTCGCAATAGCCTCACGCAGACTTGTCAGCCCAAAAGGCTCGCCATAGCCCATTACATCCGAGCGGGCACCACGCCAAAACCGGGCAGAGATACGGGCCCATTGTGCCATCGGAAAATTATCATAGGAGGGCAATGCACTCACGAATGCTTTAGGTTGATAAGGCAAACGATCGCGCGGCGAAAAGCTCTCGATCGCATTGCCCATTGCACTCGATAGATTGGGCTTGGCCATCGGGGCGGCACTCTGCCCGGAAGTCTTTACCGGACGCGGGCGTTCTGCATAGAGCACATCACTGACAAAGGCTCCCGAACCAACGCGGGACACAATCAGCCCCTCAGCAAACAGCCGTTCAAAAGCATAGAGGACCGTTGTCCGCGAAACCGCGAGATCTTTTGCCAGGGTTCGCGTTGAAGGCAGCCTGACACTTGTCGCTATTGCACCTGAAAGAATTAACTCACGCAAGGAAATATAGAGTTGGTCGCCGATTGATTTGGGGGAATCCCGATCAATCTGTACCCCCAGAAGCAACGCACCTCCCTTTCGTTTGACCATAAGATCTCCTCAGGAGTAGCCGCATTAGTGGAGATACCAAAACGGGTCCTTTTCAATTTTACTCTTGAAATAATGATAAATCGTTCTCAGCCATAATCAAACCCAACCGCCATCAACAATATAATGCTGGGCTGTGCATGCTGATGCTTCTTCGGAGGCTAAAAATACAGTGAACCGAGCAATTTCAGAGGGCACCAGTTTGCGCTTCAGACATTGGCGCTTTAGCAATTCCTGCTCGCCTTCAGGCGTAAGCCATTTTTCGATTTGCCGCTCGGTCATAATCCAGCCCGGGGCGATGGCGTTGACCCTCACGTTGTAAGGGCCATAATCACGCGCAAGGGAACGCGTCAAGCCGAGAACACCGGCTTTGGAAGCAGAGTAAGCCGCCATGCCCCCCTGCCCGGCCAGCCATGACGTCGAACCGAAATTGACGATGACCCCCTGATTGGCGGCGATGAAATCTGGCAACACCGCCTGAGATGCAAAAAACTGGTGCTTGAGATTGACAGCGATCCGATCATCCCAATAGGCAGAGGTCACAGTTTTAGTTGGGTGACGCTCATCATGAGCTGCGTTGTTGATGAGAATATTGACCGGTCCGTGTTGTGCCTTTGCCTTGGCAAAGCAGGCCTGCAAGGAATCGATATCCGTCAGATCAAGCGGGAAGAAATGGGCCGAATACCCCGCTGCGCCAAGCTGGTTGACCAGTGCATTTCCGGCGGAATCGTTGATGTCAAAAAAAATCACATGCGCCTTCTGGGCAGCGAAAGCCTCAACAATCGCCTTGCCAATACCCGATGCACCACCTGTCACATAGACGGTTTTGTTTTCCAGATCCGGATAAATTGCAGCCATTCTGCGTCCCCCATTCCACTGTAGAACTGATTGGGTGAGCGATTTTCCCCACTCCGGGGGTACCGCAATCCGTCAGCCCATCCATAAACTTATCAACACATGTGCACATGATAACAGAGAATATAAATAAATGAGTTGCGTACGTCAAATTTTGATGCCACATTTCTTAAAAGAACATCAATGGGGAGTGGATGATTATGGCTGTCTTTCGTCGCATTTTAGGCACTGCTGTCGGTTTGGCCTGTCTGGTCGGCACCGCATGCGCGGATACCACGCTAAAATGGCTGCACATCGAGGTTAATCCCAATCAGGTCAAAATATGGGAAGAAGTGGCACGCGATTTCGAGG
Source organism: Hyphomicrobiales bacterium (assembly GCA_947455995.1). Classification (GTDB taxonomy): domain Bacteria; phylum Pseudomonadota; class Alphaproteobacteria; order Rhizobiales; family Beijerinckiaceae; genus CAIYZJ01. Next base: position 19,142 of record CANGQA010000030.1, read on the forward strand.
CCAAGAACCCGGGCATGAAAATCGAGATGCAATTCCTTGAAAACGAGGCCTACAAGGCCAAGGCACCAACGCTGCTGCAATCGAAGGATCGCCCCCATATTATCTACAGCTGGGCTGGTGGCGTGTTGAAAGCACAAGTAGAGGCCGGTGTTCTCGAGGACATTACCGCACAAGTGACCCCATACAAGGACCAGCTGTCCGCTGCAGCCGTAAAAGCCTTTACCGTTGATGGTAAAATTTACGGATTGCCCCACACCGTCTCGCAAGTCGGCTTCATGTATAACAAGGAATTGTTTGCTAAAGCGGGCGTTGATGGCGCCAAGATTGCGACGTGGGACGACCTGCTGGATGCCGTCAAAAAGCTGAAAGCAGCCAATGTGACTCCGATTGTGGTCGGAGGCGCGGATAAATGGCCGTTGCATTTCTACTGGACCCATCTGGCCGTAAGGCTTGGTGGCAAAGCCGGATTTGATGCTGCGTTGAAAGGCGAGAATGGTGGATTTGAGGGAGATGTTTTCCAGAAATCCGGCGAGCACTTCAAGCAGTTGGTCGATTTGCAGCCGTTCCAGCAAGGTTTTCTGGGTTATAAAAACCCGCAAGCCGTTGGCGCATTTGGTGATGGCAAAGGGGCTATGATCTTGGCAATTTCCTCCTTCTACCACACCCAACGTGCTTTGGCGGCTGACAAAGCTGGTCTGTCCGATGACAAAGTCGGGTGGTTCAACTTCCCCGTTGTAGCCGGTGGGAAAGGCGAAGCGACCGATACGCTGGGTGGCGTCAATGGCTGGCTGGTGACAAAGGGTGCCCCGAAAGAGGCTGTAGAATTTGTCAAATTCTTCATCTCGGATGCGGTCCAAAAGCGTCTGGCTCAGGGCAATTTCCTGATCCCGACCTTTAAAGGCGCCGAAGCCGGTCTGGGCAGCCCCTTCATGCGCAATATCGCCCAGAACATTGCGACCTCGAAATACCACCAGAACTTTTACGATCAGGACCTTGGCCCCTCGGTCGGCCGGGTTGTCAATGATGCAACAGCCGAGCTTGCAGGCGGGTCAATGACGCCAAAGCAAGCGGCCAAAGCCATTCAGGACGCCTTCAAGCAAGGCAATTAAAACGATGCCCGGCGCCCTCGGGTGCCGGGCTTGCCCGCCACTCGGCTGGCCTATGCGATACAACGGATGTCTCGGACATGAACACTTCGTCGACCACTGAAATCCCTACGTTATCTTCATGCTGATGACTCGCAAGCCGTATGACGGGGGCAAATTATCGGCCCTTTTGTTGTTTTTACCCCCTGCTTTGCTGCTGTTTACGGTGTTCGTGGTCATGCCAATCGGCGAGGCCGCTTGGTATTCCGGGTTCAACTGGAACGGCTTCGGCACGCCCAAGAACTGGATCGGTTGGGACAATTATCGCTTCGTCCTCGACAACAAGGCCTTCGGCACCGCCTTCAAGAACAATCTGCTGATTATTCTCGTGTCCTTGCTCGTGCAACTGCCCTTGGCGCTTTCGCTGGCCCTGATTCTGGCGCGTGCCTTCAAAGGCGCGGTCATGCTGCGGATGTTGTTTTTTATGCCCTATATTCTGGCTGAAATAGCCACGGGGCTCATCTTCAGCTTTGTCTATGATGGCGAGTTCGGACTTTTGGCGGCCATTTACCGACAATTCGACGCGCAAGCGCCCCATTTGCTCGCCAGTCCCGATACGTCGATGCTGGCAATCTTGCTGGTGATTGTTTGGAAATATTTCGGTTTCCACATGATGCTTTTTATTGCGGCCCTGCAAGGCATGGACAAAAACCTTGTCGAGGCGGCACGCGTGGACGGGGCAAGCCGCTGGCAGATCCTACGGCATATCATCATTCCCTTGCTTTATCCGACCATCAAACTGTCGATTTTCTTCGCTATTATCGGTTCATTGCAGTTGTTTGATCTGATCATGCCGCTGACGCGCGGCGGACCTGCGGACTCCTCGCATACGATGGTCAGTTTTCTCTACAATTTCGGCGTCATACGCATGCGTGTCGGCTTTGGCAGCGCCGTCGGGGTGATCCTGTTCGTCATCTGCGTCACCTTCGCATTCAGCTATAAGAGATGGTTCATGCGCGATGAATAGTGAACAGGAATTTAGCGAAACAGGACTGGATTGGGCGGCATTCCTAAAAGCGCTCTATTTGCTCGCTGTTGTGCTGTTTGTTGCCACACCATTGGTCGCAACGGTTCTAGGCGGCTTCAAATCTCTGGGCGAATTGCGCACCAATCCCTTCGGGCTGCCCCAAACTTGGGAATGGAAGAATTATGCCGATATTGTGCTCTCCCGCCGCTATTGGCAGTTGTTGCAGAATTCGCTGATCATTTCTTCGTTGACCGTTGTCCTGACATTGATCACAGCATCCATGGCCGCTTTCGTCTTTGCCCATATCAGTTTTTTCGGCCGCACTATGATGCTCAACTATATCACCATGGGTTTGCTTTTCCCTGCTGCAACAGCGATTTTACCGCTGTTCATCAAAGTGCGTGATCTGGGCCTGCTTGATCACTATCTCGGGGTCATTCTCCCGCAAGTGGCATTTTCACTGGCCATGAGCATCTTGTTGCTCAGACGCTTTTTCAAAGAGCTTCCGGAAGAATTGCTTGAAGCCGCGCTTGTTGACGGATGCAGCTATCTCAATTTCTTCCGCTATGTCACATTGCCGTTATCGCGGCCTATTCTGGCAACGGTGGGGACGATCACCTTTGTCCATAGCTGGAATGCCTATCTTGTGCCGCTGGTGATGCTCAATTCCGACAGTCAATATCCGTGGCCCATGGGCATCATGATCTATCAGGGCGAATTTTCGGCTGAATGGCATCTCATTCTCGCCTTCATCACACTCACTCTTCTTCCCACCATCATCCTGTTTCTTTTTGCACAAAAACACATTGTTGCAGGGCTGACATCCGGTGCGGTCAAGGGCTGACAAGATTTTATCATCAAGGAGGAATTCATGAAAAAGATTGGTATCGGCGTTATCGGCTGCGGCGTGATCAGCAAAGCCTATATGACCGCCATGAAACAGTTCGACCACATCGAATTGCGCGCTGTCGCCGATATGCGGACAGAACCGGCCCAACTGCGCGGCAAAGAATTTGGCGTCCCCGGCATGCGCGTTGATGATTTGCTCAAACGCGACGACATCGACATTGTGGTGAACCTGACCGTACCGCTGGCCCATACCGATGTCAGTCTTGCCGTTCTGCGGGCAGGAAAACATGTCCATTCGGAAAAACCCCTGGGTGTGAACATGGTTGAAGCGCGCAAGGTTATGGATCTTGCCTCGGAGCTCGGCCTCCGCGTCGGCTGCGCTCCCGACACCTTTTTGGGTGGAGGCCACCAAACGGCCCGCAAACTGATCGATGATGGCGCGATCGGCACGCCGATTGGCGGATCGGCATTCTTCATGTGTCCGGGGCATGAACGCTGGCATCCGGCTCCTGGCTTCTATTATCTGCGCGGTGGCGGGCCGATGCTCGACATGGGTCCCTATTACATTACCAATCTCATTCAGTTGCTCGGACCGATCCGCTCCGTCATGGGCAGCGCCACCCGCACCCGCGCACAACGCCTGATCACCAGTGAGCCTCTGAAGGGCACGGTCATTCCGGTCGAGGTATCAACCCATGTGACGGGCCAACTGGAATTTGAAAGCGGCGCGGTCATTTCGATCACAATGAGCTTTGACGTTCCCAAGCACAAACATACACCGATCGAGATTTACGGCACCGAAGGATCGATCCTCGTCCCCGATCCCAATCGCTTTGGCGGCGAGGTCCATGTGGCACATACCGGGGGCGAATGGGAGCTGCAACCCCATACCCATGCCCATACCGAGGGTGAATTCAGGTCCATCGGGGTCGCAGATATGGCATCGGCAATCATCCACAACCGCCCTCACCGCGCCAGCGGCGCTTTGGCGCTGCACGCGTTGGAGGCGATGGAAGCCTTCCAGACATCGTCGGATGAAGGACGCCGCGTCTTTCTCGAAACCACCATCGAGCGTCCGGCCATGCTGCCGGCCGGCATGAAAAACGGTCAAATCGATTGACCGGCCCATTCATTGGCCAGTCTATTAATGGACCTGCCGACCATCTGTCATGATTTCAAAGGAAGGATACCACCATGCGTAAGGCTCTCATTGTTTGGGGAGGATGGCCCGGCCATGATCCTGATCTATGTGCGTCCATCTATCGCGAATGGCTGAAAAAGGAAGGGTTCGAGGTCCGGATCGAAACAGAAACGGCGGCCTTTCTCGATCCTGCGCTGATGGACTATTCACTGATCATCCCGATCTACACCATGGCGAAGATCGAAAAGCCCGAGGCCCTCCATCTTTGCGAGGTGATTAAGTCCGGCGTCGGCTTGGCAGGTCATCACGGCGGCATGTGCGATGCCTTCAGGGATTCGGTCGATTACCAATTCATGTGCGGCGGGCAATGGGTCGCCCATCCAGGCAATATCATTGATTACAAGGTCGATATTACCCGACCAGACGACCCGATCATGCATGGGATCGACAGCTTCGAGCACCGCTCGGAGCAATATTACATGCATGTGGATCCCGCCAATGAAGTGCTTGCCACCACCACCTTCACGGGCGACCACAGTCCGTGGATCGATGGAGTCGTGATGCCGGTTGTCTGGAAAAAACGTTTTGGCCAAGGCAGGGTCTTCTTCAACTCACTGGGACATCGGGCCTATGAGCTGGATGTTCCCGAAATCAAGACCATGATGATCCGCGGACTGTTGTGGGCGGCACGTTAATGTCCCCAGGGGCCAAACACGCGTTTGAAAGGACACGGCTTCAGGATGTGGCCCGAAGTGCGGGCGTGTCACTGGCGACGGTCGACCGTGTGGTTAACCGTCGCAGCGGTGTTCGCGAGAAAACGATCAGGCGGGTCGAGGAAGCGATGGACCAATTGGGCTATCGGCTCGATCCCATGGCCCGCCGCCTCGCCCGAAACCAAAATTTCCGCTTCCTGTTTATCCTGCCAACAGGCACCAACAGCTTCATGATGCAACTGCGCGAGCAGGTAGAGCGCACGGCCGAATGGGCCATCAGCCAGCGCGGCTTCATCGACATGATCGAGGTCGATGTGTTCGATGCCGAGGCGCTGGCACAGACCCTCGATCAACTTGATGGGGCCTATCACGGTGTTGCCACCGTCGCTCTTGATCATCCGCGGGTGCGGGTGGCGATTGATGACCTCACCCAACGGGGGGTGCCGGTTATCACGCTGGTGTCGGATGTGCCCTATTCACGCCGCCTGCATTATGTCGGCGTCGACAATCCTGCCGCAGGACGTACTGCGGCCAGTCTGATGGGGCGGTTTCTCAACCGCCAAGAAGGCGTAATCGGCATTCTGGTTGGATCCCTGTCTTTGCGTGATCATGCCGAACGCCATTTCGGTTTCAATCAGGTCCTGGCCCATGATTATCCTCATCTGAAAATGCTGCCGGTAGTCGAAGGCCGCGACGATCTGGAACTCGCCAAAGCCCTTGTCACGGAAATGATCGGGAACAATCCTGACCTGATCGGCATCTATAGTGCGGGGGCTGGCAATCGCGGCATTGCGCAAGCCTTGATGGAAAGCGGTAAAGCCGATCAGGTGGTCTGGATTGGCCACGAACTGACACCGCATACCAGACGATTTCTGTTTCAAGGCACCATGGATGCCGTGATCAATCAGGACTCTGGCCATGAAGTGCGCTCTGCAGCCCGCCTCTTGCTGGCCCATTGCTGGGGAGAGCCCGTGCTGGAAGATCAGGAGAGAATCAGGATCGATATTTTTATCAAGGACAACATTCCGTAGGCCGCATGTCTTACCCGAGTAACCGATGTTCAACCCCATTTTTCAGGATTGGCAGCGCCAATATCGGACAGATGAAAATATAGAGGGGAAAAATCTATTTTTTCAGGTGCTTGGAATAATAGAAACAATCAATTTAATCGCGCTCATGCGATCCGACCTGGAATTGGTTGCTGACATCATCATAATGTTTCCAATGGGGTTTTTTGGGCGCCATGGCTCTCATCAAATCATTGAAGGTGATGATTTTGAGTGAATCCGGAACTGTCGCTTTTGTTGGCTCATAAAGAGGATCAGGCACACGGCCTGGATCATCTTTTTTCCGCTCATTTTCAGCAAAATGTGAATGGTTGCCGGCATGTGGTTTCATGAGTTTAAACCATGCAGCGATAATCTTGTCGTCGGCATCACGGGTCTTGGCATGCTCTGGAGTGCCACTCCCGTCAAGGGTCGGGAGTGCTGTTTGTGCTTGAGCATTTGGGGATGATAATTGAGCCTGGGTAGCAACGCCTTCAGAAGAACCGGCTGATAAGCCAGCAGTATTTGAAATTGCCGGTTTCACTGTTCGCTGAACGAATGAAGCATGATTTAAGGCGTTTACGATTGAAACTGACATGTGCCCCCCAAAAGGCCTTAAAAAACGCCGCCTCAATTAAATCCTAGCCAGTGTTGTTTCTGCTGTCACTGGTTTTTTGTACAGGCTGCGGCCAACCATTTTTAAACGTTACACCCGAAAACAGGACGGATTAACGCATCGGGTAAGCAGAATTTTTCCCAATAAAATGAATAGTTTGACCTTTAAAAAAGATTGTGCGGCCCCCATAGATCTATCCTCATAGCGGCAATGAAACCGCGAATTTGACTTGATCGAGCGCGAATGACGATTCGATGGATGAAACACCATCAAGCCGCGTCAGTTTCTGTTTGATGAATTGCTCGTAAGCGACCAAATCGGCCACCACAACCCGTAAAAGATAGTCCCGTGGCCCGGTCATCAGGTAGCATTCGACAACCTCTTGCCACAGCGAAATGGCCTTGGCGAAGCGCTCAAGATCTTCTTCTTTTTGTCTTTCCAGTTTGATGGAAATAAACACCGAGACAGGCAGTCCGACTTTGCGCTGATCAACCATGGCGGCATAGCGCAGAATAACCCCGCTCTCCTCCATCCTTTTAATCCGCCGATGGCAGGGCGAGACCGACAGCCCGACTTTTTCGGCGACATCCCCTAGCGTCAGGCGGCAATCCGCCTGCAACAAGGCCAGAATTTTACGGTCCAGTGCATCCAGCTCAATCATGGAAAATTTTACCTTTTTAAGATGCGATTATCTTAAATTTTACCAAAATGAATTCAAGACTAGCAAAGAACGAAAAATATTACCTTCTATCCCGCACTATCATTGCATCCCAGACAAAATTAAATTGCGGGGAGATGCAGGATGAAACACCTGACTGCACAGAGCAAGCATCGTGACCACGACAAGCTGGTTTGCTTGAAAGCGCTGGAACAGAAAATTCTTTGGCTTTCTTCGTGGATGATCCATCATGCCAACCATATAAGGCCCAATCTTGACGGCTTGAAAGTGGGCGGGCATCAGGCCTCCTCCGCTTCACTCGCAACGATAATGACGGCGCTCTATTTTTCGGTATTGCGGCCTGAAGACCGCGTTGCTGTCAAACCGCACGCCTCGCCCGTCTACCATGCGATCCAATATCTGTTAGGCCGCCAGACCCGCGAGAAATTGGTCAACTTCCGTGCGATGGGCGGGGCACAGTCCTATCCCTCACGCACCAAAGACAGTGACGATGTTGATTTTTCCACCGGTTCGGTCGGTCTTGGTGTGGCGCAAACGCTGTTTTCATCCATCGCGCAAGACTATGTCAAAGCCCATGGCTGGATGAAAGACCGCCCAAAAGGCCGCATGATCTCGCTGGTCGGGGATGCGGAAATGGACGAAGGCAATATTTACGAGGCCCTGCTGGAGGGGTGGAAACAGGGATTGCGTGATTGCTGGTGGGTGGTCGATTACAACCGTCAAAGCCTCGATGCCGTCATCCGCGAGGGATTGTGGGAAAAGCTGGAAGCGATTTTCAAAAATTTTGGCTGGGATGTCGTCATCATCAAATATGGCAGCCTGATGGAGCAGGCCTTCGGAGAAGAAGGCGGCGAGGCCTTGCGCCAATGGATCGACAACTGCCCCAACCCGCTTTACGCGGCTTTGTGTTTCCAAGGGGGAGCAGCTTTCCGCAAGCGGCTACTGGATGAGATCGGCGATCAAGGACCGGTAGCGGCTTTGCTGGAACGGCGCAACGATGATGAATTGCTGGCCTTGATGTCCAATCTGGGCGGCCATGATCTCGGCTGTTTGCTGGATGCCTTCGAGAGCATCGATCATGATCGGCCTGTTTGCTTTATTGCCTATACAATCAAAGGCATTGGCCTGCCCTTTCAGGGCCACAAGGACAATCATGCTGGCCTGATGACCGCAACCCAAATCGAGGCATGGCGTGAGCGCATAGGCATCCGGCAGGGGCATGAATGGGACGAATTTGAAGCGGCTCTCTTGCCGGAACAGGAATTGCGCCATTTTTTAACGCAGGTGCCGTTTGCCCAAGGGCCCGACAGGAGGCTCAAGGCTGCCGCTTATGCCGTCCCGGAAAAGCTGGCATTCAGATCCGAAAAAAATATGGCGACACAACAGGGCTTTGGATTGATCCTGCATGAATTGGCCGGATCCGATCATCCGATGGCCGACCGCATTGTCACCTGTGCGCCGGATGTGACGGTGTCGACGAATCTGGGTGGATGGGTCAACAGACGCAAGTTATTTGCCCGCGACAGCGTGGCCGATTTGTTCCGTAAAGAAAAAATACCCTCGACCTTTGTCTGGGATTTCTCTCCTTCGGGCCAGCATATCGAGCTGGGCATCGCGGAAATGAACCTGTTTATACTGCTGTCGGCGCTTGGTCTTTCTCATTCGATCAATGGCGAAAGATTGCTTCCGATCGGCACATTGTATGATCCGTTCATCATGCGCGGGCTCGATGCGCTCAATTATGCCTGTTATCAGGATGCGCGCTTCATGGTTGTGGCTACACCCTCCGGCATTACGTTGTCGCCGGAAGGGGGCGCACATCAATCCATAGCCACGCCATTGATCGGCATGGCCCAGGATGGTCTTGCCTCATTTGAACCTGCCTTTGTCGATGAGTTGGCCGTGATGATGCGTTGGGGCTTCGATTATATGCAGCGTGACAGCGATGCCCATGGCGACGATCATACCCAATCAACCATTCCATGGCTGCGGGACAGCAAAGGCGGATCAGTCTATTTCCGTCTATCCACCCGCACTGTCGAGCAAATCCAGCGCCCGATGACCGAAACTCTCGAACATGACATTCTGGCAGGTGGCTATTGGCTGCGCCGACCCGGACCCAATCCCGATATTGTAGTGGTCGCCATGGGGGCTGTGGTGCCTGAGGCCATCGCTGCAGTTGGCGAGTTAGGAGCAGGCTTCCGTGACATCGGCCTGCTGGTGGTTACCTCCGCCGACCGGCTGAATGCCGGTTGGTCGGCGGCCGAACGCGCACGTCAACGCGGCGAGCACGTCGAGCCATCCCATATCGAACAGCTGATTGGCGCCCTGCCTTCCCATTGCGGGATGGTCAGTGTCCTCGATGGTCATCCCGCAACACTGGGCTGGCTCGGCAGCGTGTCCGGTCATCGTATGGCCGCTTTGGGTGTTGAACATTTCGGCCAGGCAGGTTCGTTACAAGACCTCTACCGCACCTATCGGATCGACAAGACAGCCATCACGCAAGCCGCGCAATCCTTGCGGGCCAGCATCCACCGCCCTCGTCCGTCATGGCAACGCTAACGGTCCGATCTGTATGAAATTTTATGATTATTGAATATCAAGCAAGGCAATCAGCTCATCCGGAAGCTGCAATTGCCTTGCCATAGCACAGAGGGCTTCAATTGTAGCGGGGGGGATCGGAATGCCAAGGGCCATACGCTGTTTTCGCAACTCGAATTCACGCTCGCCCGGTATTTCAACCCGATCGAAACCGGGAGCTGGCGGGCAGGATCGTAATTCATTCAGGCAATCCTCGGCAGCGAACTTGTAAGCTGCGGCATCTCTATAATTGCCCATATCGATGCATATGCAGATCCAGTTCATCCCGTCCTGTGCTTGGCCCAGCAAAGCCTCGCCAAGCAATTCGGCCACCAGTGCCATGCCATAGCCTTTCGGCCCTGCCATCGGCAACAAAGCACCGCCATTGATATAATCGTCAGGATTCACTGTTGGCCGGCCATGGGCGTCGATGCACAACCCTTCCGGCAAATCACGCCCAGCCTGTTTTGCAGCAAAAACTTTACCGCCAGCCCCTGAAGACGTCGCAAAATCAATGACGACCGGATCGGGACCATCTGCTGGAATTGCAAAAGCATAGGGATTGGTTGGCAGGACGCCTTTTGAACCGCCATAGGGAGCAACCTGCCGCCAGTTCTTGCGCGACCCCCCTCCAAATATGATGGACAGACAGCCGGCACGGGCAGCACGCGCGGCAAAATCCCCAATACGGCCGGTATGATCGACGTTGACAACCCCGATTGCCGCCATTCCGGATGATTTGGCTCTTTTTATCGCTTCATCGACAGCCATTAAAAACGCAGATATGCCCAGTCCATTGCCACCATCAACCAATGCAGCACCACCATCTGCTTGGCGCCAGAAGGGTTCTGCCCCGACATGATACAGACCCGCCAGAGCTTTTTCTGCATAAGGCACCAGCCTGAAAATCCCGTGTGAATAGACCCCGCATAATTCGGCATCAATCAGATGGTGGGCCACCTCGACGGCAATGTGGGGTTTGCAACCCATTGCCTCAAGATAAGGCACGGCAAATTGCAATAAAATTTCCGGCTTAATTCTGGGGTCGGTTTCAAGCATTCGGCAGATCCTGACCCTTTATCCCGTGAACAAGTTCATCCAGAGTGTGATGGCAGCGAATAGCATGCCCATGACTGCTGGTTTGCCAAGGTGGGGATATGGTGTTGCAAATTTCACCGATATGCTTGGGGCAACGGCGCTGGAAGGCACAGCCCTGTGCAGGCGGCCCTAATTCAACAATATCATCAGCAAGCACATGCGGACTAAAGTCCGGAGCCGGTTCCAACACAGAATTCAGCAAGGCTTCGGTATAAGGATGAAATGGAGCCTTATAGACATCCTTGGCTTGTCCAAACTCGCATAGACGTCCCTGATACAACACTGCGACGCGGTCCGACAAAGCGCGAACGACAGCCAAATCGTGCGAAACAAAAATAAATGCCGTCCCGCGTTTGCGCTGCAGGCTCTGGAGAAGTTCGAGGACAGCAGCTTGTACCGATACGTCCAGTGCAGACGTGACTTCATCACACAAGACCACCTGAGGATCAGCGGCAAAGGCACGCGCAATAGCTATCCGCTGTTTTTCACCCCCTGATAATTGGGATGGCAGGCGCTCAAGATAATGGGCGCCAAGCCTAACCTCTTCCAGCAGATCAATGCTGCGCTGCCTGATTTGCTCGACAGACAGATCAAAATAGAGTTTGAGAGGCTGTGACAGGATCTGCGCAATTGTTTGGCGGGGATTGAGACTGTCATCCGGGTTCTGGAAAACCAGCTGGATCATTCTCAGATGACTTGCAGAACGCTCTTCAGTCCCGTTCCCCGATAGGGCAGCTCCATTAAAAATCAGCTCGCCCTCTTCGACGGGCAACAATCCCGCAATCGCTTTTAAGATACTGGATTTACCGGATCCAGACTCTCCGACCAATCCCAGTGTTTCCCCTTGAGCCAATGCAAGCGTAACATTCTCGACCGTATGAACACCTTGCGCAGGGCGAC
>CANGQA010000031.1 GCA_947455995.1 Hyphomicrobiales bacterium
TGCTCGCCGATCTGGCGGTTGTGCATGCGTGGAAGGGTGATACCGAAGGCAATCTGGTCTATCGCAAATCGGCCCGCAATTTTAACCCGATGATGGCGACTGCCGGTAAGGTCACCGTCGCGCAGGTCGAACATCTTGTCGAATGCGGCACCATTGATCCCGATCATATCATCACGCCGGGTATTTTCGTGCAGCGGATTATCCATGCCGCCGGTCTTGAAAAGAAGATCGAGCAACGCACCGTGCGTCAACGCGCTTAACAGGGAGGCTGATCATGGCTTGGACACGCGAAGAAATGGCAGCCCGCGCAGCAAAAGAATTGCGCGACGGCTATTATGTGAATCTGGGGATCGGTATCCCGACCCTTGTTTCCAACTATATTCCCGATGGTATGACCGTTCAGCTGCAAAGCGAAAACGGGATGCTGGGTATGGGTCCGTTCCCTTTTGAAGGCGATGAAGACCCCGATCTGATCAATGCCGGCAAGCAGACCATCACCGAATTGCCGACCACCAGCTATTTCAGCTCGGCCGACAGCTTTGCAATGATCCGTGGCGGCCATATCGACCTGTCGATTCTGGGCGCAATGCAGGTGGCCGAAAACGGCGATCTGGCCAACTGGATGATCCCCGGCAAGATGGTCAAGGGTATGGGCGGCGCGATGGATCTGGTCGCAGGCGTCAAAAAGGTCGTTGTATTGATGGAACATGTCGCCAAGGAAGAAAAAAAGCTTCTGAAGCGCTGCACCCTGCCGCTGACCGGCGCAGGGGTGGTCAATATGGTGATCACCGATCTCGGCGTGTTCACGGTGGGCAAAGACGGTATGACAGCCATCGAAATCGCCCCGCATGTGACCCGCGAGGAAATTTCCAGCAAGACCGAAGCCAGTTTGCGCTTTGCGGATAATCTGGTCCAGCATTGAGCAAGGGCTTTTGCATCCAACAAAAAACCGGCCCGAATTTTCAGGCCGGTTTTTTATTGGTGTGATCCTATCTCAGGCCTGTTTTGCTTTCGCGTCCTGAATCGCCTGCCATATTAGTTGCGGGGTGGCGGGCATGTCGATATGGGTGATGCCATAGACCGACAGTGCATCCACCAGAGCGTTCATGACCGATGAAAGCGAACCGGCACAGCCTGCTTCGCCGCAGCCCTTTGCGCCCAGCACATTGGTTTTGGCAGGCACGGAATGGTAGCTGACGCTGTAGGGCGGTGTCATATCGGCGCGTGGCAGGCCATAATCCATGAATGAGCCAGTAACCAGCTGCCCGTCCTCGTCATAGACCGTATGTTCAAGCAAGGCTTGCCCGATGCCTTGCATCACTCCGCCATGCAGCTGGCCTTCAACCAGCATCGGGTTGATGACATTGCCGAAATCATTGACGGCTGTATAGCGCACAATCGCCACGGTGCCGGTGTCGGGATCAATCTCGACCTCCGCAACATGGCAGCCATTGGGATAGGCTGAGGGGGCTTCCTTGTGGATGTGGTCGACATCCAGCGTGGCAGGCACATCGGCAGGCAGGGCAATCAGCCCGTCTTGCAGGCGGCGGTTGAGATCCATGATACCGATGCCGCGATCGGTTCCGGCAATGCTGAAACGGCCCGAGGCGAATTCGATATCGCCGACGCCGGCTTCCAGCGCATAGGAAGCGATCACCTTGCCGCGCTCGATGACGAGATCGCCAGCCTCGGAGAACGCCGCACCGCTGGCCATGATGGATTTGGAGCCGCCGGTGCCACCGCCTGCGATCAGCCTGTCGCTGTCGCCCTGTACCAGCCGGATGGCTTCAAATGGCACGCCCAGCTTTTGGACCACCACCTGCCCGAAAGCGGTGGAATGGCCCTGTCCGAAATCGAGCGAGCCTGTCAACAGCGTGATCGTGCCATCTTTTTCAAAATGAATACCGCCCATTTCGTTCATTGGCGGGGCGGTGACTTCAAGATATTGGCCAATGCCCAAGCCACGCAACAGTCCCTTCTTGCGACTTTCCAGCCTGCGTTTCTTAAAGCCTTCCACATCAGCTTGCTGCAAAGCCTGATCAAGCAAAGCGGTGAATTCGCCGGAGTCATACAAGGTTCCCGCCGGAGTTTTGAACGGCATTTGGTCGGGCTTGACATGGTTGCGCTTGCGCAAGGTGGTGGAGGAGATCCCCATTTCGCGTGCGGCCTGTTCGATCAGCCGTTCCATATAATAATTGCCTTCCGGCCGCCCTGCTCCGCGATAGGCGGCGGTAGGCACGGTATTGGTGAAGGCACAACGGATATGGGCCGCAATCAGCGGGGTTTTATAGACACTGAGCATGTTCTTGACGACGTTGAGCGTCGGCATCATAGGCCCGAATGGGGACATATAACCGCCAAGATTGCCGTATCCTTCAATGCGGATCGCCAGAAAATGGCCTTTGCTGTCGAGTGCCAGTTCGGCTTCGACCGCACTGTCGCGGCCGTGGAAATCCGAGAGAAAGCTGTCCGAGCGGCGATCGGCCCATTTGACCGGCCTGCCCAGCTCGCGCGCCGCATGCAGCAGACAGACATATTCCGGGAAAACCGAAATCTTCATGCCGAAGGAGCCGCCGACATGGCCGGTCAGCACATGCACCTTGTCAGGCGTGACACCCAATACCAGACTCAAATTATTGCGCATGCCGAACACGCCTTGCGAATTGGCGTGAATGGTAAAGCGGCCAGATTTTTTGTCGTAATCGGCCACTGCGGCGCGTGGTTCCATCGCCGCGACCACAATACGGTTGTTGATCAGCTCGAGACGTGTGACATGCGCTGCCTTTTCGAACACCGCATTGACGGCCGTCATATCGCCAAACCCAAAATTCAGTGCGACATTGCCGGGAACATCCGCATAAAGCTGCGGGGCGTCAGGTTTGACGGCCTCGCGCGCATCGGTGACGGTTGGCAGCGCTTCCAGATCAAGCCGGACCGCTTCGGCGGCATCAATGGCCGCACGATGGCTTTTGGCCACCACCATCGCCACGGGATCACCGACATAACGCACCTTGTCATCGGTCAGGGCCAGACGCTGTGTCCGCAGCATCGGCGAGCCATCGGCATTGGTAAACGGCAGGATGCAGCGGATCGGGCCATAGCCACGCGCGTTAAGCTCTTTGGCTGTATAAATCGCCACAACACCTGGTATGGCCAGCGCATCATCTGTCGCGATCCCCTTGATCACGCCATGGGCAATCGGTGAGCGCACCATCACGCCATAGAGCTGGCCCGGAAGATTCACATCGTCCGAATAGCGTCCTTCACCGCGCAGCAGCACGGGATCTTCACTGCGTCTGACCGGCTGGCCAATGCCGAATTTCTGGATACCAAGGGCTGCTGGATCAAGCTGGATGGTCATGATGGGCTATTCCTGCTGTCGATATGCGAGAAAGACAAAGCCCGAAGGCAATGCCCGTTGCGATATTCTGTATTGATCATACGGGATTTGCAAAGCATGGATTGCCTTAATCCTGCAACTCAACCGCATAGCCGCTATGTTTTTTGCAGTTTAAGGCATATCTGGACGGGCAGAATGGATTTTGGCAATCGTTATGAGCTTGTCAAGCGGGACAAAGCCTAAACCTGGACTGTTCAACGATGCCGATCAGTCGGTTGCATGATTTTAAGCCCGGTGGCACTGTCGGAAGGCGTAAAATTGCAAACATTCGGTTTGGGGCTTGTCAAACAGCCCCCGTTTCGCTAATGAGCGGCCTCTAGATGTTTTCACCAACATCGCGATGCACATCAGTGCTTCTGTTGGGGGATAGTTCAACGGTAGAACTACGGACTCTGACTCCGTCAATCTTGGTTCGAATCCAGGTCCCCCAGCCAAATCAATCAACGGATTGTGTTTTACACACTTTGAACATTGTATTCTGAAGATGGTTTTGTTCAGCTGTAAATCCTGAATTAATGCTGTTTTGAACATTGCCCATTTGGTGAGGCCCAGAGCAAACTTGCATGGGGCAGGGTCGATCCGCCCAAAGAGTGCCCCAATGTCAATCATACCCTCCAAATGTCCAAGGATTACTGTCGACAGCCCCTCGTTGGTTCTGGTATATCAGATCCATTCATTGCGAATTCGAGTATCTGGGACGGGTTGAATGCATAAGCAATCGGTGGTTGTTGCGGCCTTGTTGGTGGCCGGTTTTGCTTTCGGGGTGCTTTTGATGGCCCCGGTATTGGCGCAGAATGCGCCTCCGGCCCAAAGCTCGGGTGCGGCACCGCGGACCGTCCCGGTGGCTTTGGGAAAGGCCGAGCGGCGCGCCATGCCGGTGCGGTTCGATACGATCGGCACGGTTCAGGCCTTGTCAACTGTTACAATGCGTACGCGGGTTGAAAGCCAGATTATCGAAGTGGCCTTTGCCGATGGTGCGCTGGTCAAGAAAAACGATGTGCTGTTCCGTCTCGACTCCCGCGGCATCGAAGCGCAGATCAAACAGGCCGAAGGCAATCTGGCGCGCTCGGTGGCCCAATATGAGCAAGCCCAACGCGATGTGAAGCGTTACGAGCAGTTGATTGCCAGCGATTCCGGCTCAAGGCTCAATTTGGAAAACAGCAAGACACAGGTTGCGGCTTTTGCCGCGCAAATCCAGGCCGATCAGGCAGCTCTGGACAATCTGCGGGTGTCATTGAGCTATTACACGATCCGTGCCGCCATTGATGGCCGTATGAGCGTGGCAGCACTCAAGGAAGGCAATATCGCCAAAACCGGTGATGCCAGTGTGGCTTTGGCGACGTTGAACCAAACCTCGCCCATATATGTCGCCTTTGCCGTGCCGCAGCGCTACATCATGTCCCTCAAAGAAGCTGGCAAAGAGGCTACGGCTTCGGTGATGGTGACACCTCAAGGCAGCAAGCGGAGTTTTGAAGGCCGAATTTCGGTTCTTGACAATGCTGTGGATGCGGCAACCGGCACACTCACCGTTCGTGCTGAATTCGATAACAAGGATGAAGGCCTGTGGCCCGGCCTGTTGTGCAATGTGCGGGTGATCTTCAAGGTCGAAAATAACGCTGTGGTGGTGCCGCGTTCGGCTGTGCAAACAGGACAGAAGGGCACATTCGTGTTTGCCGTCGAACAGGGTGTTGCCAAGGTGCGCAATGTGACGGTGGACCGGATCATTGATCAGTTTGCTGTGGTATCGGAAGGTCTGACAGGCGAGGAAACGGTTGTGACTGACGGTCAGCTGCTGATTACAGATGGCGTCAAGGTTGAACAGCGCGGGGGTGGTGGCAGTGGCGGAGGCTCTGCGCCTGCCGGAGCCGAGCAGAAAAAGGGAGCTTCCTGATGTCGCTTCCAGAGGCCTGTATCCGTCGTCCGGTGATGACGACCCTGATTACACTCAGTTTTATCGTGTTCGGAATGTTCGCCTACCGGCAATTGCCGGTTGCAGCTTTGCCGCGCGTCGACTTCCCGACGATCAATGTGCAGGCCCAGTTGCCTGGTGCCAGCCCTGAAACCATGGCTGCCTCGGTTGCTGCGCCACTGGAAAGGCAGTTTTCGACAATTTCCGGTATTACGGCGATGACCTCGACATCGACGGTCGGCAGCACCTCTATCACCTTGCAGTTCGATCTCGACCGCAACATTGATGGTGCAGCCCTTGATGTGCAGGCTGCT
Organism: Hyphomicrobiales bacterium; assembly: GCA_947455995.1. GTDB lineage: Bacteria > Pseudomonadota > Alphaproteobacteria > Rhizobiales > Beijerinckiaceae > CAIYZJ01. The sequence goes on from CANGQA010000031.1 coordinate 5,624, forward strand.
ATCAGTTCTGCGGCCCGCCGGTTGCCCGCCGATTTGCCCAATCCTCCCAGCTTCCGCAAAGTGAATCCGGCCGATCAGCCCATTCTGTTTCTGGTTGTGACCTCTCAGACACTGCCTTTGTCACAGGTGCAGGACTATTCCGAGACGATTTTGCAACAGCAGGTGTCACAAATTCCGGGTGTGGCGCAGGTCAATATTTATGGCGGACAGAAATATGCGGTCCGCATCATGGCCAATCCCGAGGAAGTGTCGGCGCGTGGTCTGTCTTTTGCCGATATCCGTGCGGCTATTGCTGCGGCTAATTCCAACCAGCCGACGGGCTCTTTGCTTGGACAAAACCAGCGTGTGACGATTGAGGCATCAGGGCAGTTAACGGCTGCTGCCGATTATCGCCCGTTGATTGTCTCGTCCAAAAACGGCGTGCCTGTGCGGCTGGAAGACATTGCCAATGTCAAAGATTCCGTTGAAAATGACCAGACAGCCAGTTGGTATAACAATGACCGCTCTCTGATCCTGGCTGTGTTCCGCCAGTCGGATGCCAATACGGTGGAAGTTGTGGATGCAATCCGTTCCCGCATCCCGCTTTATCGTGACCAGTTGCCAGCCTCCATCAATCTGCATGTGCTCAATGACCGCTCGATCCCGATCAGGGAAGCCGTGCACGATGTGAAGCTGACTTTGGTGCTCTCGATTGTTCTGGTGATCGCTGTCATCTTCATCTTCCTCAAATCGTTTACGGCGACAATTATCCCGACTTTGGCGCTGCCAGTGTCGCTGGTAGGCACCTTTGCGGCGATGTATCTGTTCGGCTATTCGATTGACAATATCTCGTTACTTGCGTTGACTTTGTCAGTGGGTTTCGTCGTCGATGACGCGATCGTGATGCTTGAAAACATCGTGCGCCATATTGAATTGGGCGAACGCCCCTTCAAGGCCTCGCTGATTGGCTCGCGTGAAATTTCTTTCACCATCGTGTCGATTACTCTGTCGCTGGTCGCCGTATTCATCCCTGTTTTCTTTATGAGCGGCGTTGTGGGCCGCGTATTCCGTGAATTTGCGGTGTGTATCTCGGTGGCTATCCTGGTGTCAGGCTTTGTCTCTTTGACGCTGACCCCGATGCTGTGCGCCCGTATTCTGACCAGCCATGATCACGAGAAAGAATCCGCTTTCGGCCGGATTGTCGATCGCGGTTTCGAGGCGATGCTGACGGCTTACCGGGTGTCGCTCGATTTTCTGCTGGCTCGCCGTTTGTGGGTGGTCGGCTTCACTCTCGCCTCGATTGTCGCCAGCGGCTATCTCTACAGTGCCATTCCCAAGGGCTTTTTTCCGCAAGAGGATACCGGCCTGCTGCGTGCGGCCACCTTGGGCCCGCCCGATACGTCAATTGATGCCTTTGCCGCCCGCCAGACTGCGCTGATGGAAATCATCCGCAAGGATCCTGCCGTGGATTATCTCAACGGCAATGTCGGCGCATTCGGCACCACCAATCAGGGTTTCATGTTCATCCAGCTCAAGCCGATTGAGCAGCGCGATCCTGCGCCGGTGGTGATCGGCCGGTTGCGCCGCGCTACGGCGGGTATTCCCAATGTGTCAATCGTGTTCCAGTCGGTCCAGAACATCAATCTGAATGCAGGACGGCAGTCGCGGGCCCAGTATCAGTATACGCTGCAAAGCCCTGATATTAACGCGCTCTATCAGGCCGCCCCGACCATGCTGACCACTTTGGCAAAACTGCCCGAATTGCGTGATGTGGTGAGCGATCTCGAAATTGCCAATCCGCAGGTTTTTGTCGATATCGATCGCGAACGGGCCGCTAATTTCGGCATTACGGCCGATCAGATCCGCCAACAGCTTTACAGTGCGTTTGGCTCGCGCCAGATTTCGACCATCTATACGCCATCGAATGATTATCAGGTGATTTTGGAGGCAGACCGTAGCTTCCAGAATGATCCGACCGCCTTGGCGCGTTTGTTCATCAAGGGAGCCAATGGCCAGAATGTGCCGCTTGATGCTGTCGCAACCCTGAGCCGCAAGATCGGTCCATTGTCGGTCAATCGCCAGTCGCAACAGCCAGCGGTGACGATTGCATTCAATGTCCCGCCCGGGACTTCGCTCGGGGAAGCCGTTGATTCAATCCGTCGGGCCGAACGTGATGTCGGTTTGCCTGCCTCGATTACCACCGGCTTTACCGGTTCGGCACAATTGTTCCAGGATGCACTGAAAGGGCAGGGCTTGCTGGTTCTGGCTGCAGTGCTGGTGATCTATATCGTTCTGGGTGTCCTCTACGAGAGCTTTATCCACCCTATCACCATCCTGTCGGGCTTGCCTTCGGCAGGTCTGGGAGCGCTGATCGCGTTGCAGATTTATGGCATGGATCTCTCTGTGATCGCGATTATCGGTATTTTGATGCTTATCGGAATTGTGAAGAAAAATGCCATTATGATGGTGGATTTCGCGCAGGAAAGACGACGCGAAGGCGCCGATGCTTCCACCGCTATCCGCGATGCGGCCTTGCTACGTTTCCGTCCGATCATGATGACAACCTTTGCAGCCCTGCTTGGCACTTTGCCGATTGCATTGGGAGCCGGTGCAGGCTCTGAATTGCGTCAGCCCTTGGGTATTGCGGTGGTCGGGGGCCTTATTTTCTCGCAAGTCCTGACTCTCTATATCACGCCAGTGGTTTATTATTACCTCGATAAAGTGGAGGCCTGGATGAAACGCGGCGAGGTCAGACGCGCCGAGCAGGAGGCCGCAGCTGAGCAGGGTAATGCCACTTTGGCTCCTGCTGCTGCGACGGTGTCAGTGCCCAGCAAATCACAGTCTTGAACCATTCCGGTTCGTGTTTGCGCTAAGGGAGCCACTGGCTCCCTTTTTTTATGCCGCATGGTCTGTTGTGTCCGCTCACGAAGAAATATTGCTCGGCATGCGGCTTGGCAGCTTTTTCTTGGGCTGCTTCGTGCTACACTGGAGCCATGAACAGGATTGGAACTAAAACGGGATCATCAGCTCAGACGGGTATCGGAACACAGAACAGCTCTCAGACGCGAGCCAACGACAAGGCCATTTCTGCTGCCGGCGAGGCTGTGTCAGGACGTGGCTCGGTTTTGATGGTGTCCGACCTGCATGATGATCTGCCCTATGAGGAGTGCCGAAAGCGTCCGGTTTATGCCGCGCTTGATCTGGGCACCAATAACTGCCGCCTGCTTTTTGCCCGTCCTTCGGGGCATGGCATCAGGGTGGTGGAGGCTTTTTCACGCATTGTGCGGTTGGGTGAGGGGATCACCCGTTCCAACCGTTTGAGCGAACAGGCGATCCGCCGGACAATCGAAGCATTAAAAGTCTGCGCGGACAGGATCGCGGCGCGCACCGTCGAGCGGTCACGGCTGATTGCCACCGAAGCGTGCCGAACAGCGGTGAACGGGGTCGAGTTTCTGGATCGGGTGGAACGCGAAACCGGTCTGACTCTGGAAATTGTTACCCGCGAAACGGAGGCGCAACTTGCCGCTGCGGGCTGCCTCGAATTGGCAGACCCGCGTGATGACGGTGTGGTGCTGTTCGACATCGGCGGCGGCTCTTCTGAGGTGGTTTGGCTGGAAAGTGATGCAAGTGGCGAGAGGGATGTCGCCGCGCGCATCCGCTCCTGGATTTCGATCCCTTGGGGGGTTGTCACACTATCGGAACGTCATGGCGGCATCGAGGTGTCACGGGCGATTTATGACAAGATGGTGGCCGAGGTGACCGAACATTTGAGCGGATTTGCCGACGGATTGGCCAAACAGCGGGCTGATGGGAGATTTCATCTGTTGGGGACCTCGGGCACAGTGACCACTTTGGGCGGTGTGCATCTTGGCTTGCGCCGGTATGATCGCCGGCGGATCGATGGTTTATGGCTGTCGGACGAGGCCATCAGCGCCACAATCAATTCGCTGGTTGATATGACCTATCGCCAGCGTGCAGCCAATCCTTGTATTGGCAATCAGCGGGCCGATCTGGTCTTGGCGGGTTGTGCCATTCTGGATGCCATTCGTGCCCTGTTCCCTTCCGAGCGGTTGCGGATTGCCGATCGCGGCCTGAGAGAGGGCCTGCTGATCGGCATGATGATGGCCGATGGGGTATGGCCGAAACAGAGGACAAGCGCGTGAGTACTGAAGGTTCGGGACGCGAGGGTGGACGCTCGCTCAAGCAGCGCGTGAAATCTTCCAGAAAGCGCACGACATCGCAGACCCGCTGGCTGGAACGCCAACTCAACGATCCCTATGTGGCGCGCGCCAAGCGCGAGGGTTACCGCTCGAGAGCCGCGTTCAAAATTCTGGAAATTGATGATCGCTACCACCTGTTCAAACCGGGTGGCCGGGTGGTCGATCTGGGAGCGGCACCGGGCGGGTGGGCGCAGGTTGCGGCCAAACGTGTCAAGTCCGAAGAGGGGCAGGGCAAGGTTATCGGCATTGATCTGCTCGACATCGATAAAATTCCCGGGGTGCAATTTCAGGTGATGGATTTCAACGATCTCGATGCGCCCGATCGATTGATGGCGATGCTTGGTGGCGAGGCCGATGTGGTGATGTCTGATATGGCAGCCAATACCACAGGGCATAAGAAGACCGATCATTTGCGTATTATCGGTTTGGCTGAACTTGCCGTAGAATTTGCCCGTCAGGTTTTGGCGCCCAAGGGGGCTTTTGTCGCTAAAGTGTTTCAAGGGGGGATGGAAACTGCGCTTCTCAACGATTTGAAGCGCGATTTTACGACTGTCCGTCATGTCAAACCCTCGGCCAGTCGCGCCGATTCCTCCGAACTTTATGTGCTAGCCACCGGATTTCGCGGTCGTTCGCTCAATGATCCCCTGCCGGAACCTGTGGACAGGCAGAGTTGAACGGACAGATTTTTTCGGTTTTTGCTCATGGCATTTCCGAATCCGGCAAGAACGTGCTAACAGCACGCGCCAACCCCACACGCTGTGCCAGTGACAGTGTGTCTCTCTCTTAACGCAGGAGTTGGTCATGCCAGCCTATCGCTCTCCGATCCGTGAAGCCCTCACTTTTGACGATGTGCTGTTGCAGCCCGGCCATTCCGAGGTGATGCCAAGCGAGGTGACTGTGCGCACCCGGCTGACGCGTTCCCTCTACCTCAATTTGCCGATTATTTCCGCCGCCATGGATACCGTAACAGAAGCACGTTTGGCGATTGCCATGGCGCAATTGGGCGGGATAGGGGTGATCCATCGCAACCTGGAACCCCATGAACAGGCTGCCGAAGTGCGCCGCGTTAAAAAATACGAAAGCGGGATGGTCATCAATCCGGTGACCATCGGGCCGGATGCCAGTCTGGCCGAAGCGTTCGAACTGATGAAGAACCACGGTATTTCTGGGATTCCTGTGGTGGGTGATGCCGCGCCGGGTGTCCCTGGAAAGCTGTTGGGAATTTTAACCAATCGCGATGTTCGGTTTGCCACCAATCCCCAGCAAAAAGTCTCGGAATTGATGACCAAAGAACGCCTGATCACGGTGCGCGATGGTGTCTCGCAACAGGAAGCCAAAAAACTGTTGCATCAATACCGCATCGAAAAGCTGTTGGTCGTGGATGATGACTATCGCTGTATCGGCTTGATTACCGTCAAGGATATGGAAAATCAGGTGACCCATCCGATGGCATCCAAGGACGAGCAGGGTCGCCTGCGTGTGGCGGCGGCCACAACTGTAGGCGATCTGGGCTTTGCCCGCGCCGAAGCCCTGATGGATGCAGGTGTCGATGTGCTTGTGGTCGATACAGCGCATGGCCATTCCCAGCGCGTGCTGGAATCAGTGCTGCGCATCAAGAAAATCTCTAACAATGTTCAGGTTATCGCCGGCAATGTGGCGACCGCCGAAGGAACACGCGCATTGATCGACTCCGGTGCCGACGCGGTCAAAATCGGCATTGGTCCAGGTTCTATCTGCACCACCCGCATTGTTGCGGGCGTGGGCGTACCGCAATTGACGGCCATCATGGATTCAGCCGAGGCTGCCCATAAGCTTGATGTTCCGGTGATTGCCGATGGCGGCATCAAATTTTCGGGTGATCTGGCCAAGGCTTTGGCGGCAGGAGCCGAAGTGGCCATGGTGGGGTCGCTGCTGGCGGGCACCGATGAAAGCCCGGGTGAAGTGTTCCTGTATCAGGGCCGCTCTTTCAAGGCCTATCGCGGCATGGGATCAGTGGGGGCGATGGCACGCGGCTCGGCTGATCGCTATTTCCAGCAAGACATCAAGGATGCGCTGAAACTGGTGCCGGAAGGGATTGAGGGGCAGGTGCCCTATAAAGGTCCCGTTGGCGCTGTTATTCATCAGCTGGCCGGTGGTTTACGCGCTGCGATGGGCTATGTCGGAGCCAGGACATTGACCGAATTGCGCGAGAAATCGCAATTTGTCAGAATCACTTCTGCGGGCTTGCGCGAAAGCCATGTCCATGATGTCACGATTACCCGCGAAAGCCCGAATTATCCCACACGCGGATAATCGACGGCAATCTGACACAAGCATGCTATGAGAGCGGGGCCGGATCCTTCTGGCCCCTTCTGTGTGATGGTTTTCTGCATTGATGCATTTTGAAAAGGTCTTCCGGCCATGACACCAGCCGCCCGCCTGTCTGCCGCCATTGAAATCATGGCTGATATCGAAGCGCGCAAGCGTCCGGCCAATGATGTGATCAAGGATTGGGGGCTGTCGCACCGCTTTGCCGGATCGGGCGACCGCGCCGCCATTGCTGTATTGGTCTATGATACCTTGCGGCGCCGCGCCTCTGCGGCCCATATTACCGGTTCCACCAAGCCACGCGCTTTGGTGCTGGGCGCCTTGCGCCTGCGCGACGGCATGGATGTTGACCAAATCGCTGCCCTTTGCACGGGCGAGCGGTTCGCGCCCGAGCCGTTGACCGACAAAGAGCGTGCAACGCTTGAACTGCCGAGCCTGAAAGGGGCGCCCGATCCTGTGATCGGCGATTATCCCGCCTGGCTCGACAGTGCCTTTTCCGAGGCGTTTGGCGAAGGCCGTGTCGATGAATTATCGGCCATGACCAAGCGTGCCCCGCTCGATATCCGCGTCAATACGCTGTTGTCCGATCGTGCGACCGCTTTGGTCGAACTGGAACATTTGGGCGCCCAGCCCAGTGCCTTGTCCCCGGTCGGGATCCGCATTCCGCCGCGTGCCGATGGGAGGGCTGTCTCGGTGCAGGCCGAGCCTGTTTTTCAAAAGGGCATGATCGAAATTCAGGATGAAGGCTCGCAACTGGTGGCCCTGTTGGCGGGTGCCAAGCAGGGGCAGGAGGTGATCGACCTCTGCGCAGGTGGGGGTGGAAAGACGCTGGCTCTGGCGGCCCAAATGCACAATCACGGCACGATCATTGCCACTGACAGTGATAAACGCCGTCTGGCTCCGATTTTTGAGCGGTTGAAGCGGGCAGGCGTAACCATTGCCGATGTGCGCGCCCCCAAGGGCAAGGATGACGAGCCCCTCAAAGGGTTCGAGCAACAGGCCGATCTGGTCTTGGTGGATGCGCCTTGTTCCGGCACGGGCACGTGGCGCCGCCACCCTGATGCCAAATGGCGGATGCGTCCGGTCAGCCTCGATGACCGGATCAAGGATCAAGCGCTGGTGCTGGATCGTGCAGCACGCTTTGTCAAACCGGGCGGGCGGATTGCCTATATCACGTGCTCGCTGTTGCCTGCCGAAAATGACGGGGCTGTGGAAGCCTTTCTGGAGCGCACCTACGACTATTATGTCGTCCCTGCCGAGCAGGTCGCCGAACAGGCTGGCTTGCCTGATCTCGCTCGGTTTCGATCTGCACGCGGGACCGGATTGCTGTTAAGCCCGAAACGCTGTGAAACAGATGGATTTTTTATCGCGATCTTGCAGCATCGGTCTTGAGAGGCGCGCAAGGATAGCTTAACCGTGGATGTATGACAGATCATAGCCACGACAAGATTCTCATCATCGATTTCGGTTCCCAGGTCACACAGCTGATTGCGCGGCGTGTGCGCGAATTGGGTGTCTATTCCGAAATTGTCCCGTTCCAATCTGCTCAAAAGGCTTTTGAGCAGATGAAGCCGCGTGCCGTGATCCTCTCGGGGGGGCCGGCCTCGGTGACCGATGAGGGGTCGCCGCGGGCACCACAAGTGGTGTTTGACTCCGGTGTTCCGGTTTTCTCGATCTGCTACGGCCAGCAAACCACCGCCGTGCAACTCGGCGGCGCTGTCGAGGGTGGCCATGCGGCAGAATTCGGTCGCGCCGATGTGACGGTTTTAGCCCAAAGCGCACTGTTTGACGGCGTGTGGGAGGTCGGCAATTCCTATCCGGTCTGGATGAGTCATGGCGACCGCGTGACAAAGCTGCCCGAGGGTTTCACCGTGAAGGCGACCAGCGAAAACGCGCCTTTCGCGGTGGCCAGCGACGAGGAACGCCGCATCTATACCACCATGTTCCATCCCGAAGTGGTGCATACGCCGCAGGGGGCGCTGTTAATCCGCAATTTTGTGCTCAATATTGCCCGATGCAAGGGTGACTGGACCATGAAAGCCTTCCGCGAGGAGGCGATTGACCGCATCCGCGCGCAAGTCGGTTCGGGGCGGGTGATTTGCGGGCTGTCGGGCGGTGTGGATTCAGCTGTCGCAGCTGTGCTGATCCACGAGGCGATCGGCGACCAGCTGACCTGCGTATTTGTCGATCACGGTTTGATGCGGTTGGGCGAGGCCGAGCAGGTCGTGACGCTGTTTCGTGACCATTACAACATCCCGCTGGTGCATGTGGATGCCGAAAGCCTGTTTATGGGGGAATTGGCGGGCGTCACCGACCCCGAACAGAAACGCAAGATTATCGGGCGGCTGTTTATCGATGTGTTCGATACGGAAGCCAAAAAGATCGGCGGGGCCGATTTTCTCGCCCAGGGTACGCTCTACCCGGATGTGATCGAAAGCGTATCCTTTACCGGCGGGCCGTCGGTCACCATCAAATCGCACCACAATGTCGGCGGTTTGCCTGACCGGATGAAGATGAAGCTGGTCGAGCCTTTACGCGAATTGTTCAAGGACGAGGTGCGGGTGCTGGGCCGCGAATTGGGCTTGCCCGAAATCTTTGTGGGCCGTCATCCTTTCCCCGGCCCGGGACTGGCCATCCGTATTCCGGGCGAGGTCAGCAAGGAAAAGGCCGATATTTTGCGTCAGGCCGATGCCATCTATCTCGACGAGATCCGCAAAGCGGGCCTTTATGACACCATCTGGCAGGCTTTTGCGGTTCTGCTGCCTGTGCGCACCGTCGGTGTGATGGGCGACGGCCGCACCTACGATTCCGTCTGCGCCTTGCGGGCTGTCACCTCTGTCGACGGCATGACCGCCGATTTCTTCCCCTTCGACATGACCTTTTTGGGCCGCGCTGCCACCCGCATCATCAACGAGGTGCGGGGGATCAATCGGGTCGTATATGACATCACCTCAAAGCCGCCGGGGACGATCGAGTGGGAGTAGTATTTAAGGCCTAAGCTATTGATTTTATTGAATATTTTAGTTACACAAAAGTTTCACTCCCCAAAACGAGACTTGATAACGCTTGCCTTTTTTGCTACAGTTACACAGAATGTTGCACAATGCTGTAACTACTGAAAACCGTAGCGACCCAAAGGCGTTTGATGCCCCTCAAAAAGCAGAACTTTGGCGAAGAAGAGATCGCTATATTTGACGAAGCCGTCATTTATAAGCGCGGTGGTTATTGGCATTTTAGGATGTGGCTGACGGGCGAAGGCAAGTATGCCCGTAAAAGTCTCCGCACACGCAGCCAAACTACAGCAATAGAGAAGGGCAAAGATTTCTATTTAGAGCTCTATGCCAATCAGAAAGCTGGCAAGAAGTACTTTTCTTTGACGGCCAAAGAGGGTGTGGCTCGCTATGTTGCCAATCGCGATAAAGATGTTGAAGCTGGTCTGATCGTCAAAGGGCGCTTGGGCACGATTAAAACGCATTTGGCGCATTGGCTTGATTTTATCGGGCGAGATACAAAGCTTAAAGAGATGGAACGGTCTGACTGCGAGGATTATTACCTGCAGCGCATCAAACTGAATACCAAGAAAAAGCTACCAGCCAATCAAGTGACTGTTTTGAATGAGCAAAGCACGATCAATGCAATGATGGCTTGGCTCTTTAAAAACAATGAGGCCCATATTGATCATTTTGAATTCAAACGCCTCCCAAGGCTTGATCGGAAAGACGATAGCATTCGCCGTTCAACTTTTACGCCCAATGAGATTGACGACATTGGGTCAGCCATCAGCCAGTATTGGGATAATAAGCGCAACAAGATCGATGACAAAGAATGGTATGGACGAAAACTCGCTTGTTACTATTTTCTGATTGCCAGCGTGACAGGATTACGTACGGGCGAGCAAAGACAATTGCGGTGGGGCGATTTGCAATGGAGCGACGGCAGCAAAGGCATCGAAGTTCCGCTTGTGACCATCAGTATCCGCGCTGAAACCAGCAAAGTCCGACAGAGCCGCAAGTTCATCATCCGTGACAATGGTTATTTCCTTGATCTGCGCCGTTTAATAACCCCACTTTATAAAACCCGCCATTTATCAGACCTGTATGTGTTTAGCCTCGATGGTGAAAACCCCATCACACAGCGTGCCTTGCTCTATCATTTCGGCAAAATTATTGAATTGGCTGATATTCCGGACCGTCAAACCCGCGATATCGTGCCCTACAGCTTCAGGCACTATTTTATCACTCAGAAACTGGTGAACGGGTTAGCCCATCGTCAAGTGGCTGATATATGCGGAACCAGTATCACTCAGATTGAAAAAACCTATTATCATGTGAACGATGACATGATGGTTGATGCCGCTCTCGCTGATCACGATATGGGTAATGACGGCATTATCGTGCGTGATTGGTCTGCGGATAATCTCGAAGATGACGAGGATTGATCCTTATCTTGTGCACCAATTTTGCCTCAAACAAAAAATTATTCATTTTGAAATCCGCTATTGCCCACTCTTTCTAACAACATTTATCACAGCGTCCTTGCCGTATTGGGCCTGTAACAATGATTTAGCGATCGTTGAATTGGGTGCTTGGATTTCAACCCATGTATTAGATTTTGTGCTGTTGATGACAATTTTGATCAATGCGCGATACGTAGTCATGATTTCATCTCACCAAGCCCTGCTGCGTTAACGAGGATTGTGTTTTCTGAGCATTGAGGTGGACAACTGGAAAGACGGGGCTGGGGTGTAAAAATCACCAGGCCGACGATAAACTTTCCGTAAGTGCTGAAAAATGCGCGACTGGTTTTTTTATTCTGCGCTATAGGCCGGCCTAAAAATGGCAAAATTTACTATTTGGATGGAGCGTCTTTGCTAAATACGTGATGACGATTAAAACACCCACCCTCCTTACAAAACTGTTCGGCCAATGCAAAAACCTTGGCATAGTCAAAAGCCAATATGAATTCAGCCGCCTCTGTGGACGGCAACAATCTTGGTACAGCGCAAGCAAATGCCGGAATGTTCAGATTAGCACCGATGCTGCCGTCACGCTCAGCGTGATGATTGAAAAGCGTGCCCGTGAAGAACTGCCAGAAGATGTTCGTCCCTATGCGCTCAATCTCAGCCGCTTGCTGCTGGAAACGATCAAAGAGAAAGCCGAGGTCACACGATGCTGATCTGGGAAGTCGAAGGCACCAAACCACTGACACCAGACCAAAGCCAAGCCCGCGCCTTGGACCAGCAGCAGAAACAGATCCGTTTGCGAAAGAAACAATTGGCGCTGGGAAAGGCAAGAGATCGCGAGCATAAACTTGCTGCCCAAGTCACAAGCCTCGCTTCAAAAACCGCATAAGAGCAGCCTACAGTGCTCTGGATTGGGTTGCCCGCTACTCAGGGTGCTGGGCACTCAAAAATTATTGCCACGCCCTTTACGTATTGCGGGTGCAGGCAATGGTGTTTCGGGCTGCGGCTTTTGCAAAACGATTGAGTAGCGCTGATAGGCTTTTTCATACCAAGCATGATCAAGCATCGTTAAAGTGCTCTTTAACTGAAGCTTTTTGACATTCAGTTGCTCGCGCGGACTTTTTATTTTTGCCATTTGGTCTTTTTAGCTCTTCAGCGAATAACTGTCACTATCGAGCCGTTAATCCAATCTCTTAATTCGTTCACGATTTTCAATAGTAACATAAAGCTACACAGTGATAATGTGCTCTATCCCTCTACAAAACAACCGAAAATCTTTTTCTTTTTCGGGATTTTTTTCACCTGGAAAATATCAGAGATTGTATAGTCTCTTACATTACGCTGTAAGCCATTGTGATCGCTGGATCTTGTGTTTCGCTCAGAACGCCCATCCAAAAGATAAGCCACAAATTCAGTTGTATCGCTTGATTTTCATAGGTTTTCGGTTGTCCAAGCTGGTTTTTGACAGCACAATGAGATCATAGCAATTATGCTATTAGTCGAAATCGTGGCTCAGAGAAGCGGCCCGGTGGCTGCGCCATAAACGCTAAAAATCTTGCACTGCAATGAATCGTTGCACCGCCACAAATTCAAGATCCGTCAAAATCACCACATTCGACCCGCTATTTTGACAGCGGGCATAAATAACTGCGTATAAGGACACGCAGTATGAAAGAATATGGACCAATTGAGAGTTTTGATGAGCGGGTTTATCGCTTCAAGCAATATGTCGCGAGCCTCAACTTCGATTTAAAGGACATATTGCGCCACCCCCATATTTTTGAACCAAAACGCAAAAACTTCGTGCCCAAACTCGCTGATGTTCATTATGGCGATGCGGTTCTCAAAGAGGTGCTGCCCTTAGCACTGGGCTTCCAATACGCTGTTACGCTTCATACGAGATATCGTCGCTTAAGCAGTAATGTTGCGCTTGAATTAAGCGCCGATAGAGCAAGCCACGATTTCAAATTCTTCGCCAATCGTTTGAATTATTTGATTTTCAAAAATGCCTATAAGCGTGATCCTGAAAACAACCGATTGCTGATTGTGCCATGCATGGATGGGATGACCTTCGCAGCCAATTCAGGAAAGACGCTCCATTATCACGTTGGCATTGGCAACGTGCCTGAAACAATCACGAAAGACCTGCTTGAAGCACTTGTGATGAAGGCTTGGAGCAAAGTGCAGTCAGCACGTAAAAATATTGACGTAAAACCATGTGATCCGTTGTGGATTTTCTATTCTAAGAAAGAGGCGGTTATGGGAAACAAAATGTCGATTGACTGGGTTAATGTTTCTTCGCCTATACGGTTCCCGAAACTTTGAACATAAGGTTTGATTTTTACGGACTTTCTTAGAGAACCCTCATTGCTCCTTCATATTTGCATGAAGAACAATGAGGTGCCGGCAATACCTTTCCCGGCTAGTGCGGTCTTATGGCTGCATGTCAGAGAGCAAAGCGAAATAATGCTTCTTCGAGAATTCGAAAAGATAACAGATGCAAATATACGAACGTTCTCTTTCAAGCGCGAGCATACGAGCGGTTGAAAGGAAAGTGAGTGGCTCAATCGCGAAGCGATGGGCCTGATCTAATCGATTTTATTATTGTTGCACTGCAGAATTTTATACTCCGATTGAGTTTGACCTACGTATTATTGCTGATGATTTATCGAGCAAAATGCCCTGGAACAAAAGCTGAACGCGAAAATCGATTATTCAACGATATCAGACCTAAAATCGATTTATCTTGAGTTACTCAAGATCTTTTGGACTGTTCCAGACATCTAAATCCGCGTCTAATGATCGATGGTGCGCTGCATGAAAAATATCAAAATCAGTCTCATTGATCTTGAGTAGCTCAACATAGGTAGGACTATTTAGAGCGCAATCCATTCAACTCGAAAACCATTAGATTTAAAGGAACGTCAAAAAAGCCTATATAGTCTCACCCATCTTGAGCTACTCAAGATCACCGAGACTAATTTGTTGTTTTATTTTGTAATTTACAAAATATATTTTTCGTAATTTGAAAATAAAATATATTTATTGAAATTTTATTTGATTAAAATAGTCTTATATAAATAAATTTATTTAAAATATCTGTGAATACTGGGGATAAATGATAATATAAATAAAATACCATATTTGATTTAATTTGATTAGATCCATCATAGGGCTGTGAATGAACCCCTGAGAGCAGGAGACTAACATGTCTACCTTGAATAACATTCAATTCTCCAAGTTCACTGCCGATGACCTCCAAAACCACATCAAACAGGCCCATGAAGGCTATTCACTGGCTAAGAGCGGAACCAACAATGCAGTCGCGCATTGCATGATCATCTGGGTTGGAACCAGAAGCGAGCATGCCCCAAAAGACCAAAAAGCCATGGCGACCAAGGCCATCAATGCCGAAAACGCAAAGATTGATGCACATAATGCAGTTATTGAACTCTTGCGGTCAGAAACCAAGAAATATTTTGCTGATAAACTCGACAAGGATCATTGGACCAGACTTGATCCCAAGACCGATGCTGAAAAAAAGGTTATTTCTGCTCGTATCGCGGAATATGAAGCCCATCGTAACTTTACTGCAGATCAATGGTCCGCGATTAAATTAATGCCTATCGATGCCAAGGCCAGTGCCAGCGAGTTCACGGAAATGGTCAAATGGGTCTTAAATCTCACAAAGCCTGAACATAGCTCGGTTATATCCCGCTATGCCATGGTCATGACTTGGCTGCAGAATGCACTGAAAGATACTCCTATCCACGGCATTGGCGACATCATCACAGCTCTCGAGCATGTTGGTGGTTTCGAAAAGGCCCTGATTGAGCAACGCAAAGTCAAGACGGGTGAGGATCTAGATGCCAAGCTTGAAAAGACAAAGCGTGAAAAGACCATCGAGCGTGTCAAATCGGTTGTGACCAATGCGCCACGCAAGACCACCATCGATTTTGAGCCCCGTTTTGCTCATGGCGATCTCGTGGTGATGTTGGGCTATTCACGGGGTGGGAAAGTCGATGTCATCGCCGAACTGGACACCGCACCTGGTGAATTTAACGATATTATATCGCGCATGGATGATGAAGACCTCCTACCGACCAATGATAATTGCGAATTGGTCAATCGTGTAATGCACCTTGGCGAATTGATCCGTGTTGGAGAAACGCTTGAAGGCAGTAATGACGACAAGGACTCTGGAAAGGTCAAAAAATCCGAGCGTTTGATGATCGTTAAGCCTCTTGGGCAAGATAAGAGCGAACTGATTGTCACATCCCGCCACACCAAATCCAGCATTGTTATTCATGCATTTCCCAAGCAGTCCAATTTGCTCGGTGTTCCAAAGACAGCCAGCATGTTGGTGGAAAAGGATTATGATCTGGTAGGGCGTGAGCTCAAAGTCCGTGGGCAGAGATCTTATATCAGCATGGGTGTGACTGTTGACCCAGTAGATGATGCCGGAACTCCTCTATCATCGCCTATGCTGTGGAACTTGACCAATTCAGCATTGCCCGAAAACACCAAGGGTTGGTTCAATCAAGTCAAATTTAAACAAATAGCATCTGCCGAACATAAGCCCTTGGATGTCGATCACTTTGATCCGCAATTCCGTTTTCCAATCTCACGACAGGATCTACGTAACATTTATGCCCACGCTTTCAGTAATTGGGCAGAGTTGAAGGCCGGAGATAAGGGCAAGCGAACAATCAAGCTGGGGATCAAGGACACTGTGATCACGGTCACGACCAAGGATCACGACGATTACGTGATCACCCTCGATGAAAGCGTTCAGGGCCGCTACAAGATGTCATTTAATGCCAATGACTTCTATGGGCTGCTCAAATCCATGCTGGGGCATCACAGCGAGCAGTTCATCTTGACCTGTGATGAAGCGGGCCTGATGCAGGTGTCATGGGATGACAGCCTGTGCGCTTACCAAGTCTATATGCCCACATGCGATGAGCAGGGCAAATTAGAAACCAGGCGTATCGCCCCTATGCGGATCAAATCACCCAGTCTTGGCGAACAGATCGCCGCAGAGTGATGGTTGATAACGGGGAGGGGTAAAACTCTCCCCTTTTTTATCCCAGAACAATCCCAAAAATCATCAGGAGGCAGCAATGGACGATCATTCTCGTCATGGCTACGGCTTGCCCTATCCCCAAGTGGCCAATCACATAGCAGATGACCCAACCCCTAAAGACCAAGCGATCTACGTGCCCTCAGTAAGCCCGGGTTTTGCTCGTATTGCACATAACCAAAAATGGACCCGTGCATTACCCGCCGGGATAGGCCCAGCCGATCTCAACTTCCTTGATCCCCAGAATAAACTGTTTCGGATCAGCCATGCCATGACCTCAGCTGGTCAGGCTCTGAAGCAGAAAGACGATTGTATCATCACAGCCCGTGATAGTTCAAAGACCCTAGTGATAGGCGACAGTGGCGGCTACCAGATCGCTCATAACAGGCTGGTGATCAATGGAGACCGTGACCGCCTGCAGATCTTGCGCTGGCTTGAACGGGTCGCAGATGTGGCCATGACCCTTGATGTGCCAACAGGGCCCATCCTCTCAAACCGTGATTATAAGTTCAAGAACAGCCAAGATTGCCTTGCAGCGACCCTTGAACACCTCGAGTTCTTCCAAAAGAACCGTAGCACAGGGGAGGGGCGTATCCGCTTTCTCAATGTGATCCAGGGCAATAGCACTAAGGAATGTTTGGCTTGGTATGACGCGGTTAAGAAATATGACTTTGAAGGCTGGGCTATTGCTGGCCCCATGCGGCATAATTTCAGCTATCTCTGTACCCTCATTCTCAAGATGGCCGAAGAGGGGCAACTTCAGAAGAAATCCTGGATCCATATCCTGGGCACTTGCGAGCTTGAAGCAGCAGTGATGTTTACAGCCCTGCAAAGGGCGATCAACGAGCATATCAATCCGGATTTGAGGATCAGCTATGACACCTCAAGTCCATTCAGGCTGATTAGCAAATTTCTGATCTATACAATCCCGGAATTTGACGAGAAACGGATGACGCTGCAGTCAGCTCTTATTCCCGACGGGGATCATTTTATCAAGTCTGACTATCGCTGGCCTTGGCCCAGTGCACTTGGTGATCGGATGAAGATCAGTGATATTTGCTGTCGCCCCAAATATGGCCGCAATCATAGCCGGGACACTCAAAGCGACTATTACATCCAGCACCATAACCTCGCGTCACTTTGCTATGCCATTGCTCTCGCAAATAGGGTCTTCGACAGCGAAAGTTTTAGCGTCAATCGCTCTATTGCCATCTCAACAGGCGCAGGCGTTAGAGCCATCTATGACGTGATCAAATCAAGCAGCATGGTCACGCTGGGCCAATACGCACCAACCTTCAAAAATCTACGCCACTCATCAGAAGCCGATGGATCTGATTGTGATCGTGAATAAGAGTATCAAAGTCCCATCGCGCATTACCTGTCAGACGTCTTCATGAAGTCTAAAGTCAATTCAATCAGCCTCGTCAAACAGCCCGTTTGACGGGGTATTTTTATGTTTGACGCTAAGCACATAGCGTATCAGCCAATGATCAGTTCTACGGCGTTGCGCTTCTGCTCAGGTGTTACATTGATATAGCGTTGTGTTGTGCCAAGTTGCCTGTGCCCAGCCAGTTCCATGATCACCTTGATCCCAACTGAATGGTTTGCGAGTTCAGTGATAAAGCCACGCCGCCCCGAATGGCTTGTCGCACCCTGAATGCCCGCTTCTTTATAGATCACGTTGATCAATTGGCAGAGCGTATTGGCCGAAAAGCCTCGTGCTCGGCGATTAGCTTTCTGGCTGAGTAGGAGCGGATCGTTTCCTAGTAGTGTCGGATTGGTTTTGAGATAGGCAGTGATTTCGCGTCTGAGCCTTTGATTGACCAGCACGACCCTCCCACGAGTGCCCTTTGTTTGATCGTTATCGAGGCGGAATTCGTCCAATACCTCACCAGCAGGTCCAATCACCTTATCAATCGTCAGTGCTGCCACCTCACAGACCCGCATGCCTGCCCAGTGGGTTAGCAGCAGCGCTAATCTGTCCCTGGCGTGATGACGCCTTTTGGCCACCACAGCAAGTGCACGTTTGAATTCTTGTTCGCTTAAAACCTTTGCCTGTGCCATCTCAAAACCTCACGTTTGGTATAAAAACGTTAGTTTCGAGAGACACTTATGGGCAACCGGAAAGATGAGGCTTGGGTGCTAAAATCACCAGGCCGACGATAAACTTTCCGTAAGCGCTGAAAATTGCGCGACCAGTTTTTGAGGCTTTGCTTATAGGCCTTGAGCAAAATTGGAAATTTTATATTCTAATCGGCTAACCTAGACATATTCTATTTTAAAAGTGCAATTAGGCCTTATCGATAGATCTCTAGGACACCGCATGCTGAATAATTGTTTTATCGAGCCATTCTATGTCCGAATTTAGTGCCGGAATGTGATCCCACCAACCGTGACACCCGTGTGGCATGCCTCGAGCATAACGAATGTGGTAAGGAACATTTGCTTCACATAACCGTCGCGCAAATAGCGCAGTATCGTCTGCTAGCGGATCGCACTCAGCAGCAAATAAGACTGTTTCGGGCCACGGGTTTGGGATGGGATTGCGTGCAGGCGAGAGTTCGGGATGGTTTTTTGTAATGGTGGCTGGAATATATTGCTTACAAAATCCGGTTAGCATCTCTAGATCGAGTTGATGACCCGTAGCATAGAGTTGCGTGGACGGTTGCGTTAGAGTCATATCTAGCCAAGGACTAAGTAGCACTAGGAGGCCAACTGGACAGGTGGATTTTTTAACAAGTCTCTTGCAAACAGCCACGGCTATCCCAGCACCAGCACTGGCACCAGCCAGCACAATCGGACCTTTTAGATTAGGTATTGCTTGTCTCGAAACCTGCAAAAGAACATCCTCAACGTCATCGACTGCAGCAGGCCAAGGATGTTCTGGGGCTAGGCGATAGCTTAAGGCTACAACATTGCATCCAAGCGAACTCGCAAATCGTCTACATTCAGGATCAAATTCGTCGATCCCGCCGACAACATAACCTCCACCGTGTACGTAAATTAAAGTGAATGGCTGGAACTCTTTTTCAGGACGGTAAACTCGCGCACGATGTAGGCCACTACGAGCCTCCAACATTACGTCATTAACGGATGCCATTATTTTTGCTTGGCCACTCCAGCGTAAAGGAGCTAAGCGCTTCATCAGGACGCGTGCTTGATTGATAGTCTGGTCTTTTCGAGGTGGAGCGCTTTGAGAGCGATACCATTCTTCAATTAAGGTTATAACTGCTCTGGCCTCGTCATGCAAAATCATAACAGCTCCCAAGAATTTTAAGCCATTTTTATAGTCTGATTTAAAGATACTTAGATTGGCTCAATCCAAAGTCGTTCATTAAGAAGAGCAGAAGCAAGCCTCTGAGAGATAGCTTCAATCAGCTTTTCTCCCTTTTCAGCTGTTGCGGCAAAAGATTGGCCTACAACTCCGTTACCGGATACTGAAGATAGCTCCCTCCATCGATAAATTCCGGGATCAGCGCTAGGGATAGCCGACAGCCCAGGAACAAATCCTCCTTTTATCTGAGGTAATAGTTGCTGATCGACAAGATCAGGAGAGACGGCCAACATCATAGAAGTCTCGGCTTCGCATGCATGGAGAAGCTCAGATTGCTCATCCAAAATGTCGGCAATTTCAGCCTTAGCGACTGACCAATAGGTAGCATAGCAGAGAGGTATACGATGTTTTGCTGTGAACTCTCCTACGAAAAGCGATATCCCGTGGTCATTTCCTCCATGCCCATTCAAAATAAAGATCCTTTGAAATCCCGCACGAACCAAGGAGATACAGACGCTATTAAGAAGATGAGACATTGTTGTGTAGTCTATACTGATAGTACCATTAAGCATAACGTGGTGTTCACTCATCCCGAATGGGATCGTCGGTAGAACTACTGCCGGATAGTTTTCCGACAGTAGCTTTGCAGTACATAGACTGATTTCAGTTGCAAGACGGTAGTCGACCTGAACTGCAAGGTGGGGGCCATGTTGCTCCGTAGCGCCAATCGGAATAATTGCGATTGCGTTGCGTTGCGCCAGCTGGGCAATCTCGGAAGCTTTGCATCGCCCCCACTCTACCTCAGTCGAATTGATTGACATCAATTGCTCCTCACAAGGTCGGAAGTGGAGTCATTGGTGCTCCTAACCATTTACGATGAAGGCGGTCCAGCTCGCCATTCATAGTATTGAAAAAAATGAAGCTATTCAGCCACTGGACCATCGTGAAATCACCCATTTTTACACCTATATGAGCAGGAGCGCGACGGATTGCAAACTTGAGATCAAACTCTTTGTTTGGAGCTCGCTTCATTAATTCTGGGATAGCGATACTATTAGTAGCAAATAATTCAGCTTGGCCTGTTACGTATGCTGTAGCAGCCGTAGCATCATCTTCGGTACGCATGATGTTTGCACCAGGATTCATTGCTACCAAGCCTACATCCTGTGTCGTACCTTTAGCCGCAACTACGGTCATCTTTCCAAGTTCTGAGGCATTCTTTACGACAAGACTCTTTGGACCATAAACTCCTAGATGCGTGTCTGCATATGGAGCGGTAAACATGACCTGTTTTGCGCGCTCTGGCGTCAGTCCAAGAAGCGATACAATAATGTCCACTTTATCAGTCATAAGATAAGGGATCCGGTTAGCGCCGGTAACTTGCTGCAATTCAACTTTTACACCAAGAGAAGCCCCGATCATTTGTGCAAGATCAATGTCAAAGCCTTCTGGATTTCGTGCCGCATTGACAGAGCCAAATGGGGGCGAATCTAGCGGTACAGCAATCCGAATTGTGCCTCTCTTTTGAATGTCCGAAAGAGTATCCGCTTGAACAGAGTTTGGAAACAACACTGTTAATGACAATACTGCTGCAATTAAGCTAATTATAACACCCATCTTTATCTCCCTACATTGTTTGTTTAAGTTTAGTGAAGAACAGCATCTAGAAAGCTTTCCAATTCTGGTGTTTTTGGATCAGACAATAACTTAGCCGCCGGACCTTGTTCCCAGATCTTGCCTTCATGCATGAAGATCAGACGCGTCGCCGCTCTTCGGGCAAAACCCATTTCATGAGTGACAAGCATCATTGTCATGCCTTCATGCCCAACCTGTTCAAGAACCTTTAAGACCTCCCCGGTCAATTCCGGATCTAAAGCCGATGTAATTTCATCAAAGAGCATCATCTGAGGCCGCATGGCTAATGAACGTGCTACTGCTACTCGCTGCTGTTGACCGCCTGACAACTCATCCGGATAAGCTTCATACTTGTCACGAAGACCAACTTTTTCGAGAACCTCTTCTGCAAGGGCACGAGCTGCGTCTGAATTCATGCCTTTTACTACAATTGGCGCTAACGTAATGTTTTTACCAACTGATAAATGAGGAAAGAGGTTGTAGCTTTGGAAAACCATTCCAACTTGCTGTCGCAGCTTTTTTAGATCCGTATTGGGGTCATTTACTTGCTTACCATCAAACACGATACTTCCAGACTGAATGGTTTCGAGACCATTAATACAGCGCATAAGAGTACTTTTCCCCGATCCTGAGCGGCCGATGATTGCAATAATTTCTCCAGGCTCAACAGTTAAAGAAACACCATTCAGCACAGTATTATCCCCGTAGCGCTTGATTACGTTATCAATTTTAACGAGAGACACGGACATTCCTTTCAAGCTGAGAGGTTAGCTGTTTAAGCGAAAGCACCTTTGAAAAAACATCTAGCATTTATGTCGATATATCGATATATTGGCTTTGTCAACAATCTATGGGTTAAATGACCGCCGCTAGTTGCTTTGATGGTGCATACCCTCTTGGGCACTTGCGCTACTCTCCGATAGAGAGTGCAAGATGATACTAAGCAGAAGCAGCTAACTCATTGGTCAATCTTCGATAGATATGTTTGATTAGATTAATCTTTTTTAATCTAGGGCTTGTTCTGGCATTAAAAGACATGATCGAACCCATTGACTAAAATGGGCTAAAAAATGGTTTCCGAGCGTGTTTAAAAAACTTGGGGCTATTCATGCTCCACGAAACTGATATAGCCGAGTAACTACATTTAATATCATATGCCCCCCCATAAAAGCTGGGAAATTACGACGAGAGAGTGACTAAAATGAAGAAGTTGGTTGTCGATCGGGAAATGTCCGCTCAGATTCAAATTTATAAATGGCTAAAAGAAGAAATAATCTCGGCAAAAATTCTCCCTGGTACGGTACTCGACAAGAACCAATTGATTGAAAAACTAGAGACCTCACTTACACCGCTTAGAGAGGCTTTTCTTCTTTTAAAACGAGATGGTTTTGTTGACCTTATCCCTAACCTTCATACTATTGTAAGGCTTATAAATCTTGAAGAAATTCGTGAGCACGTGTTCATACGCGGAGCACTCGAATGCGCTGTTGTCGAGCAGTTAGCAGAGCAAGGCATCCGTAAACAGGTCAGAGATAGTTGCAGAAACTTAATCTCTCAGCAACGATCTGCATTCGAACAAGGTGACTTCAAAACATTCTTTAAATTAGATGAGAAATTTCATAGAGTTCTATGCGATACGATGAATTACCAAATGCTTTGGCAAGATATTGAAAGACATCGATCGCATATTAGTAGAGCTTGCCAGTGTTGTCCTATTAGTGATGCCAACATAGAGGCTTCGATAGCCCAGCATGAAGAACTTCTCGAAATTATTCATGTTCACAATGGGCGTGGTGCCAGAGAATTAATGCGGGAGCACGTTCATATGATATTTGGTGATCTTAAGCGCATAGATCCGCAATATCTGCAAGCGAATTAATTTTAAGTGATAGATACTTATTATTTTAGGGCCTGAAATAGATAGCTGAACTGGCCCCCATTTCGACAGGACAGTTAGGCCTTACCGAGAGGGCTTGAGGATATTCTCAAGCATAGGCTTATGTCTGACGATTATCGACGTGTAGAAATCATAACAGGAACAGCCCGGCGGCGACGTTGGCGCACACAAGACAAGCTACGCATGATTGAGGAGACGCTTTTGCCGGGCGAGAGTATTTCAGCGGTAGCGCGCCGACATGGCGTTGCGCCTAATCTCCTGTATCGTTGGCGAAGGCTGATGACGGAGGGCGGTGCTGTGGCAATTGAGGCTGATGACCGGGTGACTGGCAATCAGGACGTTCGCAAGCTCGAAGAACGCGTTCGGGATCTGGAGCGGCTTTTGGGCCGCAAGACCATGGAAGTCGAGATTTTGAAAGAGGCCTTGGCCAAATCGCAGTTAAAAAAACAGACATTGCTGTCAGCGTCGCTGCTGAAGGACGATTTGCGATGATTGCGATTTTCGCACGAACTGCAGCAGAGTTGGTTGGGCTCAATCACAATCAGCGATCCTCTATTTTTATAAATTGCGAGAAATCATCGCCGCGCAAATGGTTGCAGAAGCACTAATTCTTGCTGGTGAGATTGAAGTAGATAAGAGCTAGTTGTTTGGCACTCGAATGAACTATTGAGAAAAAGGTGCAGGTGGAAAGGTACGGGTATTTGTTCTCCTCAATAGCGGTGGCTGGGTTTATACGATGATGATCAAGGATACCAAGTAACAGACATTGCTTGGTATTATCAGAGATCGAATTCAAACCGACAGCATTCTTTTTAATGACAGTTTTAATCTTAAGATGTTTTGGATGTTTCAGAATTCTACCATGTTAGGATCAATCATTCCGAAAAATTTGCCGATGAGAAAAACACACCAACAGGATTGAGAATTTTGCAAACAGGCAAAACTGCATATGCGCCGTTACAACGGCATAACAAAACCCACTTCCATTTGTTTATAAATGAGTGCGAGTGGCGGTTCAATCATCGCTCAGGCAGCAACCTCTTGAAGATCGTCTCAGAATTGGTCAAAATGTGAATGCTGAAACATTATTTATCTCAGTTCCAATACAAATTTCAGCGAGAAATTCTGAGCTTTTTTTCAAGATTACGGCTAATTTGCGTAAGAGGAAAGCACATTAAAAAGTAGATAATAGCAACTACGATATAAACTGTCATTGGTCGATATGTTGAAGCATTAATCATTTGTCCTTCGCGTGTGAGTTCAACAAAACCAATGATTGCTGCAAGGGATGTATTTTTTATAAGTTGCACAA
>CANGQA010000032.1 GCA_947455995.1 Hyphomicrobiales bacterium
ACAATGCCGGGGGCAAGTTCACCGTCAACGCCACAACCGGCGTCATCTCGGTGGCCTCAGGTGCCGTGCTCGATTACGAGACTGCCACCAGCCAGAGCATTACCGCGCGGGTCACCGACCAGAGCGGGCTCACCTTCGACAAGACCTTTGCGATCGCCCTCACCAATGTCAATGAGGCACCGATCACTGTGGTTCCGGGAGCGCAGACAATCCGGACAACCACGACAACCAGCTTGCTGGGCATTACTGTCGCCGATGTGGATGCGAATTCCATCGAGACTGTCAGTCTCAAAACAAACATGGGTATGCTTTCAGCCACAGCGACGGGTGGAGCCACAGTCAGTGGGCTCAACTCTAAAGCACTGAGCATATCCGGCAGCGTCGCGCAGGTGAATGCCACCCTCGCGACACTCACGTATATTTCAACGACCCCGGGATCCGATACAATCAGCATTGTGACCAGTGATGGCCTGTTGGGCAATACCAGAACAATTGCACTGACAGTCAGTCCGACGGCCAATCATGGCCCGGTTATCGATGCCACAACAACTATAGCAACAGGCGGGATCACGGAGCGTGCCAATACGTTCGGAAGTACCACTAGTGATACGGCTTCAGGAGCGATCAAGTTCATCGATATCGACCGGACCGATACCCACACACTGACGGTCTCCGGTGTGACAGCATCGGGCGCGATCGCCGGACTGCCTGCCAATACAACGTTACTGACTTATCTCACCAAAGGAACTGTCACAGAACAAACAGGCACAGAATTGGGATCAGCGGCATGGAATTTCGCTGCACCTGATAATGTCTTTGACTATTTGGCTGCCGGACAAACCGCAACACTCACCTATCTTGTGACGCTGGCTGATAACAAGTCGGGAAGCACCACACAAACTGTCACAGTAACGATCACAGGCACTAATGATGCACCAATTGCCACGGTTCGTAATGGCTACACGACCGATCATTGGACACCCCTGACAATCTCTGCGGCTTCCTTGCTCACGGGTGCCACAGATCCCGATCTTGCCGATACGTTGTCGCTTGCATCGGTCCAGGGTGCGGTTGGCGGCACTGTCGCACTTGTCGGGGGCAATGCGGTCTTTACGCCAACGGCCACAAAACCGGGAACAGCCTCGTTCACCTATACCGTCTCCGACGGGAAAGGAGGGACATCGACGGCCACAGCCAACCTGACAACGACCCTCCACCAGATCAACGGCACAGCAGCCAATGACACGCTGGCAGGAGGTGCCAAACAGGCCCAGATTGACGGTCTGGCAGGCAATGACACCATCAGCGCGGGTTCGACCGGTGATATTCTCATCGGCGGAGCAGGCAATGATCTGCTCAATGGCGGGGCGGGTGCGGACATCTTCGTCTACCATGCCGGTTTCGGGTTTGACACGGTCCAGAGCTTTACCGCCGCAGGCACGCTGCAAGACACGTTGCAGGTTGATAAAACCCTGTTTGCGGATTGGACCACCCTGTTGTCCAAAACAAAACAGGTGGGGACCGATCTGGTCATCACTGCCGATGCTGCTGACACCATCACCCTCAAAAACGTAGCGCTATCGAGCTTTACCGCGCAGGATGCCACTTTCGTGTAAGCATGACACAACATCTTCCCCCCCAGACAGGCAAAAACTTGTCTGTGGGGGGTGTTCGAGATGGGGTTTTACGGGTTTGAACTGTTTCAGTATTTACGAATAAGCTGGAGATCCTTATAGGAGAGTATCATGTGCCCTCCGGCTATATTCCTGCCGGATAAAGCGGCGATTACGGCCCCTAAACCCGTTGGCTTCGAGGTTGGGCCTAGCTGTCCCGCATTGTTCTGCGTGTGTTGAATGCGTGCGCGCTCACCCCCTGTCTCGGCAAGGGGTTGGGCGACAAAACCAGTCAATGTATATGCAAGGGCATAGGGATGAATGATGTCGGGGTCGCTGCGGCCTATCAGCCAGTGATTGATACGGGCTTGCATGGCCTTTGCGGCATTGCCGCTTATTTCAGGATCCCGGCGGATCCGATCGGCTTGGCCCGCGAGCTGGCTTTGGGGGAAAAGCCTGCCGAAGCCAGCGATGTGGTGCGGGCCGCCCAGTTTATCGGGCTCAAAGCCCGCATCATCCGCGATACCAGCGCACAACGCCTCGGCCAGCTTCCGACACCCGCTTTGGCCCAATGTATTGATGGCCGCTTTGTGGTCTTGGGTGGGGTGCAGGCTTCGGGACATTATCGGCTGGTTGATCCCGAAACGCGGCAGGATCGGGAAGTGCCGATCGAAGAGTTGAGCGCGGAATTGGCACCCATCATCATTCTGGTGCAACGCCAAATGGGCGGGGCTGGCATTGATCCGCAAGGGTTCAATCTCGGTTGGTTTTTACCATCCATCTGGCGCTATCGTGTGCCGTTAGCCCATGTGGTGCTGGCCTCGCTGATCATCCAGTTGTTTGCTTTGATCACACCGCTGTTTTTTCAGGTGGTGATCGACAAGGTGCTGGTGCATCGCTCGGCCTCGACCCTGTATGTGCTGGTTGGCGGGTTGATTGTGGTGTCGTGTTTTGATGCCGTGATGCAATATTTGCGATCCTATGCGCTGAACCACACCACCAACCGGATTGATGTCGAACTGGGCCAGCGTCTGTTTGCCCATTTGCTGCGCCTGCCGATCGCCTATTTCGAAACCCGTCCGGCCGGACAGACGGTCGCACGCATGCGCGAATTGGAAACCATCCGCTCGTTTCTGACAGGGCAAGGCCTGTCTGCGGTACTCGATCTGGTGTTCACCTGCCTGTTCATGGCTGTGCTGTATTACTATTCGGTCAGGCTGGCGATAGTGGTGATGGTCACGATCCCGCTTTACGCGATCATTGCCGCGGTGATCGGCCCGACCTTGCGCGACCGCATCAACGAAAAGTTTAATCGCGGCGCGCAAAGCCAGCAATTTCTGGTCGAAACTGTGGTGGGCGCGCAAACCGTCAAAGCGGCGGCGGTCGAGCCGGCCATGCGCTCGGAATGGGAGGAACGGCTGGCGGCCTATGTCCATTCAGGCTTTGACACCACCATGCTGGCCAGTCTTGGGCAGGGCAGCATCCAGCTGGTCAGCAAATTATCAACCGCCATCATTTTGCTGCTGGGGGCCAATGCGGTCATCAACGGCGAATTGTCGGTGGGGGCTCTGGTGGCCTTCAACATGATTGCCGGACAGGTGGCGCAACCGGTGCTGCGCCTGTCGCAATTATGGCAGGATTTCCAGCAGGTGCAGATTTCGATGGAACGTCTGGGCGACATTCTCAATGCGCCCGCCGAAACCGGCAATCGGGCCATGGCGACCTTGCCACCCCCCAAAGGCGGGATTGCCTTTAAAAATGTCACCTTCCGCTACACGCCCAAGGCGCAGGACGTGCTGAAAAACATCACCCTGACAATTGAGCCGGGCGAGGTGGTGGGCATTGTCGGCCCGTCGGGTTCCGGCAAATCATCGCTGACCAAGCTGGTGCAACGCTTTTATTCGCCGCAAGAAGGGCAGGTGCTGCTCGATGGGGTCGATCTGGCGCAGGCCGATCCGTCCTGGCTCCGTCGCCATATCGGCGTGGTGTTGCAGGAAAATCTTCTGTTCAACCGGACCATTCACGACAATATCGCCTTTTCCAATCCAGCCATGCCGCGCGCACAGGTGATTGCGGTGGCGCAATTGGCGGGGGCGGACGAGTTTATTTCCAAACTGCCGGCGGGGTATGACACGCCGATCGAGGAGCGCGGCGCCAATCTGTCGGGCGGGCAGCGCCAGCGCATCGCGATTGCCCGCGCTCTGGCCACCAATCCGCGGATTCTGATTTTCGACGAGGCAACCTCCGCGCTCGATTACGAGAGCGAACATATCATCCAGCACAATATGCGCGAGATCGTCAAAGGCCGCACCGTGATTTTGATTGCCCACCGTCTCTCAACCGTGCGCCGCGCCAATCGCATTATCGGGATGAAAGAGGGACGGATTATCGAAATCGGCACCCATGACGCGCTGATGCAAACTCCCGACAGCCTCTATGCCCATCTGTGGCAGTTGCAAATCAGCGGGGCTGAAGGATGACCTCTGTTACCGACAGGATCATGGAAACAGTTGAGACACTCTGGATCCGCATCAATCCGGTTCTATTTGCTGGGTTGAATAGTCTCACACGCAAAGTAGCGCGGTTTCGTCTACCCGCCGATCCACAGATTACGCGCGCCGATCAGGAGTTTCTGCCTGCCGCGATTGAAATTCTGGAACGGCCCGGCTCGCCGATAGCGTTCATTCTGTTGCGGCTGATCAGCCTGTTCGTACTGCTGGCGCTTGTCTGGGCCTGCTTGGGCTGGACCGATATAGTTGCGGTGGCGCGTGGCAAGATCCAGCCGACAGGCCGCATCAAGCTTGTGCAACCGGTCGAAACCGGAAAAGTCCGTCAGATTCTGGCCGTCAACGGATCACAGGTCAGTGAAGGGCAAACGCTGGTTTTCCTTGAGCCTGAAGAGGCTTTGGCCGACGAAAAGGGCCTGATCGAGGGGCTGGCCTCCGCACGTGCAGAAGCGGCACGCCGCGCCATGGTGATTGCAGCCGCCGATACTCCCGAGATGACACCGCTGGACATTGTCTGGTGGGAAGGCATCCCTTCTCTCACAAGACAGCGGGAAAGTGCTGTAGGGCGGGCTGATTTGCGTAATCTGGCCGCACAAGTGATGTCGCTGGATGCCCAGCGCGCCCAAAAAGCGGCCGAGCGCGATCGACTGGCCAATATGATTGGCGCTCAGGAACGGCTGATTGCGACCTTGCAGGAGCGCGTCGACATGCGCACCAGCCTGCTCAGAAGCGATTCAGGCACCAAAGCCAGCGTGATTGATGCAACAGAAACCATCCATACCCAGATGACCGTGCTGGAGGGTCAGCGCGGGCAATGGCTGGAGGCCGAACGGGCCATGGCTTCGCTGTTGGCCGATCGCGCCAAAACCATCGCCACCTTCATTGCCGATAATGCAACCAGACATAACGAGGCGGAACGCCAGTCTGTTGATCTCGAGCAACGTCTTGCCAAAGCGCGGGTTAAAGTCGAGCACATGTCCCTGCGAAGCCCCAGCGATGGTATTGTACAGGCCTCAAGCGTCACCGGCATCGGTCAGGTGCTGACGGCCGGACAAGAGGTCATGCGCGTGGTGCCGCAGCAGGGCGAGATCGAGATCGAAGTCTATATCGAAAACAAGGATATCGGCTTTATCCATGAAGGGCAGGACGCCAGCCTGAAGATCGAGGCCTTCCCCTTCACCCGTTACGGCATTGTGGCCGCGCGGGTGATCCGCGTGGCCAAGGACGCAATCCCAGAACCTGACGCCAAACAGATCGAGGGCGATCCCACCCGTCCCGGTGAAACCCGCTCCCAGGCTGGCGCGCAGCGCGTGCAAAATCTGGTCTTCCCTGTCACCCTCACCGCCGAACAGCGCAGCATCCGGGCCGATGGCAATCTGGTTCCTCTGTCGGCGGGCATGTCGGTAACCGCCGAAATCAAAACCGGACAAAGGCGGATGATCGACTACATCCTGTCTCCGATCAGGGAAGTGGCGTCGGAAGCCATGAATGAACGGTGAGTATAAAAGCCGCCATGATCATGCCCGCACGGGTATCGGGATGAATATTCTGTTTATTCACCAGAACTTTCCTGGCCAATACAGGCACACGGCCAAAGCACTTGCCGCCGATCCGGCCAATCGGGTGGTGGCACTGGCCATGCACCGGCGTGACACCATAGCAGGGGTGCAATTGATCCTGCACACAGACAAACGTCCTCAGACATCTTTGCATCCCTATCTCGGCCAATATGAAAAGCAGATCCAAAACGGGCTGTCAGTGGCCCGTGCTGCTCAAGAACTGCGTCAATCAGGCTTCACTCCCGATGTCATCTGCGCGCATCCGGGCTGGGGTGAGGCACTGTTCATCAAAAGCGTCTACCCCGAAGCGCGGCTATTGTGTTTTCAGGAATTTTACTACCGCACCAGTGGCTCCGATATCGGGTTTGATCCGGAATTCATGCCGAAATCACGCGATTACCCGTTCACCACGGTGCTGCGCAACGCCACCATCAATCACAGCCTGTCGGTGGCCGATGTCAATCTGTGCCCGACCCAATGGCAAAAGCAGCAATTTCCCGCGCTCTACCATCCCCATATCACCGTGGTGCATGACGGGATTGATACGGATCTGGTGCGGCCCGATCCCGCGGCCTGTTTCGTCTTGACCATGCCGGACGGCTCGATGCAGCTGTTGACGGCACAAGACGAGGTGGTGACCTTTGTCAGCCGCAATCTGGAGCCCTATCGCGGCATCCACTCCTTTCTCCGAAGCCTGCCGGACCTGCTCGCCCGCCGCCCGCACGCACAGGTGATCGTGGTCGGCGGCGATGATGTCAGCTATGGCACCCGCTTGCCCGATGGCCAAACCTATCGGCAACACTATTTGGCCGAGATTGTAGGGAAATATGATGCCTCACGCGTGCATTTTATCGGCCGCATTCCCTATCAGGCCTATCTGACACTGTTGCAGATCTCCTCGGCCCACATCTATCTGACCTATCCCTTTGTGTTGTCCTGGTCGATGTTGGAAGCCATGAGCGCAGGCTGCACCGTCATCGGCTCAAACACGGCGCCCGTGCAGGAAGTCATCCGCCATGGCGACAACGGCCTGCTGGTCGATTTTTTCTCCCCCGCCGACATCGTCGAAAAAATCTGCACGGTTCTGGCCGACCCTACCCGTATGGCCTCAATGCGCAGCCGCGGCCGCCAAACCGTTATAGACAGTTATGACTTGCACCGTATTTGCCTGCCGCGGCAGTTGGAACTGGTGAGGAGAGGGTAACGAGCAACTGACTTGGGTGGCACGGACATGGCAGTATTCCAATAAATGCCCTCAAGATGAACGGCTTTTAAGCAGGCGCTCGGCTTCCAATTTAACCCGGTTTACGGTCAATCCCGTCACGCCAAACCGCTCGTAGAGCGAGGCGATCATAGGATGCAGATATTCTCCAAGATGTTCGGTGATCTTTTCAGCAGGGACCACTGTTTCAAGCACGGCCTCGTCACTGCGTGCGGCATGCCCCTCCAACCAGAGATCGCCGAGCGGGTTGGCCCATGAACGAAGCACCCGCCCTGTCAATCCGGTGAAGACCGCCCGGAATTTTACGGTGACAGACGCGCTATCATTTTTGCGCAGCATCGCTGCCAGCTTTTCGGCGTGCAACAATGCCTCGCCCAAACGCCAGATCGGCAGTGTGGTGTCGAAGATCGTGCCGGGTGGGAACGTGTCCTGACCGTCTTCCTGATAGCCACGGATCATCCATAGACGCCCTTCGGGAACGGCGCACCAGAAGTCGGAATGGGCAGCATCAACAAAAAGTCTTTCGACGCCCGGCTTGGCGAGCCAGCACTCAATGGCCCCACCGATTTCTTCAGGTGCCAATTCCTGCCGCTCCAAGAATAAAAAAACGGGCCATCCGGTATGATGGGTCACTGCCTGCCGAAGCATGTGTTCGTATTCGTACAGAGGAACCTGCCGCACATCGCCTTCCAGACCATAATCAATACGGAAATAGCCATGCGGAAACCGCCCGGGCGCATCCAACGGCAAGTGTGCGATCAATGACTGCCAGCGTTTGAATGTCTCTTGCGCAAAAGCGTTCTGCGAACCGTCTGTTGGCTTTTCCAAAACCAGCCCGACAACGCGCAGAATGGCAAAAGCTTTCGCAAGGGTCAGGGTTTGTTCCCCCCGGTCAAAGGCCGCAAGCGTCGGCACACTGACCCCCGCAAGCGCGGCATGTTCGCGCTGGGTCAAGCCGTCCGCTTTGCGCCGCCGGCGTGTCTCCTCGACCAGATTTCGCCAATCAATCGGGGTCATTGTGTAAAAATCCTCAGACAGGCGTTGCGTACAATCTCCTGATAACGGGTGATAAATCCATCCGGTGTCTCACCGGAAGGCGGCTGTATGGTCCCTTCGGCCTTTTTCACCTTGCGCTCGAGATCCTTGAAAATCTGGTCAACGGCGCGCTGTTGCAGGCCGATTTCCAGCCCGAAAGCACGCAACAATGCACCATCAACATCACTCAAAAGTCTCTTTTGCCCGCTGATGGACAGTGCCATGTTTTGGTCAAAACCGTACTCCGGATGCAAAATACCAATAAGGACTATATTGAGAATGTCATAGGCTGGAGACAGGCGTAGACCTTCGGGTGTTTCCAGAAGCGAGAAATTCTTGAGATGGGCATCACAATTCCCGACCAGAGCATAGACGATCAATCGACGGAAGAACCGCGCCAGATCAATGACAGGGCGGGCCGAATGCTGCGTGATGATCGCGGCGATGTCTTCATAAGCCGCCTCATATTTTCCGCCGTAATCCTGCCCCTTTGGTTTGCATAGAATTTGCGCGCAGTCTTCCATCTGCAATTTGTCACCCTGCGCGGTACGATCGAAGCGGGTCACGACAAGCGCCTGTTCGCCGAGATCCGGAATAAAAGCCCGTTCGAACCGGTTGACCTCGCTCTCGCCCAATACGGCAGTGGCCCAGCCCAGACTGAGGGCTTCGTTGCGCACGAGCGAAGGGATGCTATCTGAATTGAATTTCGCGATATAACCCGCCGGCCCGTCAGCGGCGGCCGGTTGAAACGGCGCATTGCGCCCTGCACGCGACACCAAAAGCTTTTTGTGAACACCGGACACGGTTCGCCCAGGGCTTACGGTGGCTTTCGTCATTACAATCGCCGGTTCTGCCCTGTCCGAAGGAAGGATGCTCACGGCACCGATGCAATCGGCCCCATAGCGCAAGAGCATGCCGAGATCATCCTCTACGCCAATATGGGCCGCGCGGGCCTGATGCTCGCGGAGCCAGCCTTCAGCCCCGAGATGCTGGAAAAACGGATGCAATCCTTGCTGCCATTCGTGTTCCTTGCTGGCGACAGGTAAACAGCAGGCAATATCTTGGGACCAATCAGCGGCGTAGACAAAGCGTGTTCCTCCGCCCGCCGTCTCCATGAGCGTTCCGGCATCACGGTCCTTAAACAAAATCCGGGCTTCCCGCATCAATCTATTATTTCCCTCTGGGTTATAAAACAGCAAATACGTGCTAAAAAGCAAAATATAATTTTATTTATTATAATTTCTCATTAAAAATCAAATTAAATTTTTATTGTGTTATAAAAATGCAAAATCGGACAATTTTAGCTTCTCAAAATAGTCTTATTTTCATGTTTGCCAGCAAAAAAGAAATTTAAATAATATTTTGGAACAATTCTTAAAGCAAAGTCCATGTGATCAGACGCTAAGGGAGAAGCAGGCGGCACCCTTGCTCATGCAGTATTGGATGCTAGTGTCTATCCGTCTTCTTTCTACGCTAACCTTTTC
Organism: Hyphomicrobiales bacterium; assembly: GCA_947455995.1. Lineage (GTDB taxonomy): Bacteria > Pseudomonadota > Alphaproteobacteria > Rhizobiales > Beijerinckiaceae > CAIYZJ01. The sequence continues at coordinate 9,421 of CANGQA010000032.1, forward strand.
TACTGGCTATACAAAGTCGGGATTTTGGTGATGTGAAACACGATTTGGCAGGCATCGGCGGGATAACACCCGCGCAGACATTGCTCCCGAAGGGGTCGAAAAGCGACAAAATGGCCGCATGAGTTCTAACAATGGAACCCGGTAAAAACGGATGGATTACCTACCATTCACACGCGATTTCGCGTACACACGGTGTCTATAAAACCCGGGGGCTATTCAATAGGTTGAAATCGAGGCGAGGGTAAAATATGAAATCGAAATCAATCATACTGTCCTCCATATTATTGCTTTTGTCTTCCATAAACTATTCATATTCTGATCAATCAAAAAATGATTTATTCCTTAATAACAACCAAATAATCGCCACACTTCGTGGCAAACGAATATATCTTTCTATTCCGGTTGGTGGAGAATTTCCGCTCAATTACTATATAGATCAGTTTATTGATGGAAACGGCGAAACAACAGGGTTAGGGTTTTTGTTCAAACAAAAAGATTCAGGTAATTGGTGGGTTGAACAAAACAAAATGTGCCAAAAATGGAGCAGTTGGTATGACAGCAAGCCATTCTGCTTCAAACTCAAGCGGATCGATCAAACCAATCTCTATTGGGTCAGAGACGATGGGCTAGAGGGAACGGCTCGAATAGGCGAAACCGTTTCCAGATGAATTCACTTGCTTATATTCAACTCCACATCTCCGACAGTCAAAAACCACCAATGCACAGATGCTGTATTTTTGACCCTGTTTTTGGATGTCTGGACAAGCTCGTCGTGGAAAACAACCTCAACAGAATTTCCATCCGCTTTTTTCAGGTTGGCCCTATACCGCAATTTTAAGATCTTACCCTCTTGCCACACCTCGGCTTGGCCGATCACATCTTCGCGAGTGCCCGTGTAGCGGCCTTCACCAATCTGTGTGAAAATCCAAGTCTTTCTTCCTCTCTCACCATCGAGAAAATAGAAGTCCTCGATGAGACTGAGCGTTTTTTTGCGGTGGTTCCAGGTGGCAAGCATCTTCACCCGGAATTGTCGCTCGGAACCATCAATGCGCGATGTAAACCGACCTTCAGCTTTCATTGGTCCGTTGAAAAAACCAACCAGAAGATCGCCTTTGTTTTCTTTCCCTATTGCTGCGCTTGCAACAAAAAAACAAACCGAAAATACTAATAACCGTTTGATAAAATTCATTTTTTCTCTTTTCTTTGTCCGAATGAACCGGCAATCAAAGCCAGAAGCTCTCGTGCAATCTGGATTGTCACGCTTGTGGCATATACTAATCCTTATCAACCGAAGTTACACCCATATTCGCCCGCAAAGCCATCAAACCTCATCGCGATCAGTATCAAGAATACAGCGCAGCTCCGTGAGCAGTGGCAGCAGAGTATCAATATGCCCTGCTGGAATCTTGGCTACGAGCCGCGTAATATCCGGCGCCAGATTATCAATTGCATTGCGTCGGAAGGCCTTCCCCGCTTCTGTGATCCAAACACATTTGCTGCGGCCATCATCGGGATTGTCGCGCAGTTCGACCAGTCCGGCTTTGGCGAGTATCGCGAGCGTGTGGGTCATCGACGTTTTAGGAACTTGAAACGCTCGCGCCAAGTGGAGCGGCATTTGCCCGTCCTTCACCCGAACAAGGTGATTGAGAACCGCAAAATGCTGTAGCAAGAACCGTGGCGGCAAATGTGCCTCAAGCAGTGATCGGCTTAATTGGCCGATGATGCCGATTTCATTGAACAAACGGAAATAAAGGTTAAGCGGATTTTCAGACATTGATGAGGCGGCTTTCAATTGGCCAGCGCGGCGTGCGAGGGGTTTGCGGTCCATATCCCAACCGGCCTAGCATTTGAACGGTCTGGCCAGGAGCCACAAGAAGTGCGTGCGCATCTTGATAGCATTCTGCCATTTCGGGGAATTCCTGCAAGCACTGACTGACCGGATGAAGCGCAAGCCCGCGTGCCGCTGTTGCCAGATTCAGCCGCAGCCAGCGTCGCCCCGCCTCGATTTGATCGAGCCTCGTATTCGTCGGACTGGCCAACACGGCGTAGGCGGGGGTGGCCGCAAGCATTTCCTTGTAGATGGAGACGCCCTGCTTGAAGCCATTCGAGGTCGGCGTCGCCTGATCAGCACGGCTCAGAAGGCCTGCCATCATCAGGGTTTCCAGAAATGGACCGCCAAGAGCGATACCATCGGGATTGCGTTCTATCTCCGCCCTACCAAAGCGCATCAAATCAACGCTTTCCTGCATCGTGCGTTTCGTCAAGGCTTCCACCATCCAGGCCTTGAAGGTCAAGGCGCGCAACGCTTCGACACGCTTCTCGTCGACGATGATATGGGCGTAATCACCAAGCCATTTGGCTTCCTCCTCCGGCACTTTCTTGTCAAGGAAAGGCTTTTTGCATGAGCGACGCGCAAGACCATAGGCAAAAAGCGGATCGGGTTGCGCCCGGTTGGCAATGAAGAGGGCGTCAGCAACGGCTCCTTCTTCACCATCGGGAAAGAGTTCAAACGTGATCGCATAGCCCTTCTGGGCTGCAGCCAAAGCCATCAACTCAAGGAAGCATCCCATCCCTATCGTAAGCTGCCGGTCAAACGGGTCTGTATGGGGCAGATTTCGGCTTCGGTCACGAAAGATCCGAACCCGATCAACTCCGATCATTTGTGCCGTCCAAGGTTGGCGATTGTGCGGATTTGGCGCGAGGATCGCCCAGGACAATGCATACATCCGAGGCTCTTCATAGCCGCCGGCCCTGTCCCAAGGCAACAGAGCCTCAGCTGGTGTCCGCGTTGCCAAAAATGCGCCTGAGGAAGCTGCAGCAGCGATCACAACCCCGCCACCGATCAAAGCGAGGGTCTTTCTGCGGGAATAAAGCATTATCCATCTCTCCTTTTTTAGTACGATATCGAACTATATAATACAATATCGTACTATTGCAAAGGGGATTTTTTCACGCCGATCCTATCCTGACCGGATCTCAGACATACCAACTCACCACATTGCTGCGCGGACGCCCCGGCACTGGTCGAACGCAGGCCTAACAGGTCACCGGCTCACTCTTGCGACACGGGACTCCCTGACGACAGCATTGGTATTCTAGAGCATTCCACGCCAAGGCGAGGCGAGGGGAGATGCGGGGGGTAACTGCCCAAGCTCAGGCGTGATTGTTCTTTGATATTGGCCAGAACCACCATATCCATCCGCTGGACATTCGCGGGTAAGCAATCCGGTCTAATCCGGTTAATAATCCGGTGGACAATCCGGTTTAATCCGGTCTAAATTCGGGTATGATTAAATCCGACAGCATTCAAATTCCTGCAGAATTAAGCGTTTTACTCAGTGAAATCGATGAGTTCAAAGGCGCTTGGCGCGCGCTCGGAACGCTGGCGCCCGAGCGGTTGAACGCGCTGCGGCGCATCGCGACGATCGAGAGCATCGGGTCTTCGACCCGCATTGAGGGCAGCAAACTGACCGATCGCGAGGTCGAACTGCTGCTGTCGAGACTTGAAATCAAGTGCTTTGCCAGCCGCGACGAACAGGAAGTCGCCGGCTATGCCGAAGCGATGGAAACCGTCTTCCAGGCCTTCGCCGACATTCCGATCAACGAAAATCACATCAAGCAGTTGCACCGCGATCTCCTGCGACATAGCGAAAAAGACGAACGGCACCGGGGCGAATACAAGACGCTGCGCAACGACGTCGGCGCCTTTGACGCCGCCGGCACTTTGATCGGGATCGTGTTTGAGACTGCATCGCCTTTCGACACGCCGGCGCGGATGGCGGAGCTGGTCGCCTGGCTGGAAGAGGCCCGGGACGTAAAGCGACTGCATCCGCTTTTGATCGTCGCGATCTTCATTGTCACGTTTCTGGAAATCCACCCCTTCCAGGACGGCAATGGCCGCTTGAGCCGTGTTTTGACTACCTTACTTCTGTTGCAGGCAGGCTATCTCTATGTGCCCTACAGTTCGCTTGAGAGCGTCATCGAGCATAACAAAGAACGTTATTATATCGCGTTGCGCGAGACGCAACAATCACTGCGAACCGAGGCACCGAATTGGCAGCCGTGGTTCCTGTTTTTTATGCGGGCCTTGCAGCAACAGAAGCGCCGATTAGCCGACAAGATCGAGCGCGAGCGCAATAACCTTGTGTTATCCGAACTGGCCGTCTTGATCCTCGACTATGTCCGCGCCCAGGGCCGCGTCACAACGCGCGATATGGTCCGCGAGACTGGCGCCAGCCCGAACACACTTAAAACAACATTTGGTACCCTGGTCGATAAACGCCTTCTGGTTCGCTATGGCGGCGGCCGATCGACATGGTATGGTCTGCCATGAAGGGCGACAAAATGAGTGGAAACATGTTTGAAGAATAGACGCAAGGAACACAATGACAGGCTTCGACATCTCTAACTGGCCCAAGTGTCGCATTACTAAATAGCCCTTACATTCATTAAACGCATAATGTTAGTTATGGAACTTCAATCGCAATATTTCCAAAATAGTGGCAAATAATTTTCTTATATATTTATATAAAAATGCTCCCAATGGCGCGAGAATTATTAAACCTATATATTGACTGGCGTAATAATCGGCTATTTCTTTTGTGCTCCCAATAAAATAAAGCGCAGAATTAATTAAAAAATATAATATCAGATATACAGAGAATTTCACAAACAGATTTTTATCATCATATCGTATCCAAAACAGGATAAAAAAGATCATTGCTCCATAAAGAACGATAATTTGAAATGGATAGTTTTCAAATAATTGTTTTTCCATGATCTTTGACTTGCCTCCATATCACCTGATCAAATGATCCAATTCTCAATTCTTAAATTACGCACTTTTTTGAACAATTTATCATCGGTGACGAGAACAGCACCGAGACTTAAAGCATGGGACGCTACAAGCTTCTGGACCCATGAGAGCTTCACTTCTGCCATTTTGCTATAAATGTCTGCCGCCGCCTGGTCCCAAGCCAGCACCTCAACCCGTGCCAAAAAGCCGTCAATTTGCCGTTGAAGCTGCTTTCTAGTGTCTCCCTGCGACACATCCAATTCCTGCATCAATAAACCATAGGTGATGGCCGATATGGCCATCGTTCCCACTCTCATCGACACAATCCGCCTTTTCATGATGGGATGCGCCTGAAAGACATATTTAATGCTGTCGGTATCCAGTAGATATTGAGGCACTGGCTTCACTCCGCGGCTTGTATGGGTTTATCCATGAAACCAACCGGCACCGGCTCTTTTTCAACATCCTTGAAAAACCCTGTCCAATCGAACGGCTTGCTTGAAAGCTCGATTATGCCCAATTCTGGGTTGCGCCGGATATAGACCTCATCGGCTTTTATTCTGTAGGCAAAAGGCAGCCGTATCGCCTGGCTTTTTCCCGACATAAACACTTTTGCACTATCCATTTTGTATAATCCCCTGAAATGAGAAAATAATTTAACAAACAAGAAGGAACATATCAAGGGGCATATTGTCAATAAATTATCCTATTAAATGATATTATTCACTTGCCGTTCATAAATGTTCTGCTACAATTATTGCATAGTAAAAACGCGTATAAACCCATAATAATTTGAAAGGATTATACCATGTCAAAATCAGCCATCATGATTACCGCATTTGCTGCAATTGTTTGCTCTGCAAACTTGGCCTTTGCTGGTTCTTGCAATTTTAAAGCACCCCCACTTGTTATGTCCACGAATGCCAGTGTTGCCGCTGAGGGGATTATGACGATGGATTATTCATGCACCTTTTCATATAAAACAACAAAATCTGTCGTTGAAGAAACTATAATTAGTTCAAAGCCTAAACACGGAATTCTTGAAGTAGTCAGTGTTAATGGTGCAAAATATACACCAAGTAAGGGCTATAAAGGTATCGATACTTACAGCATCAAATATTGCGGTTCTTACTTAGGTGAAAAGGGATGCGCTACCTATAATTACACAACAACTGTTCAATAAATTATCATATATGTTTTTAGTATACAGGCCATTATCCAATGGTCTGTATTTTTTTGTCGCCAAGCCCCCTTGTATAAAACCTTCAACACAACCAAAATATCTGAGACAATCCAACATTTTTTTTCTCATTAAATTACAATAATCATTTTTATTTTCATTATTTAAGATAATATGCTTTAAGTATAAGATCATTATTTATTTCTTAAAATTATGCCCATCTAAAGTGTTGTTGTTATTGCGTAATTTTAACCTCTTTAAAAAAGGTGCATTACAATGGCTTCAAAATTCAAATTTACAGGGGCACTTGCCCTTTTGCTCATGGGAGCATCCTTGCCAGCACTACTCATTTCTACATATCCCGTACACGCTGAGGACGGCAGTAGTGGCGGTGACAGTGGCAGCGGTGACAGTGGCGGTGACAGTAGTGGTGACAGTAGTGGTGATAGTAGTGGTGATGGTAGTTCTGCGGATGCTTCATCCGGTGACATGGGCGATGGTGGATCTTGCGGCTGTCATGGTACTGATAGCGCCGGTGACGATACTGGCGCTTCTGTACCCAATGGCGGACAGGATATTGATAATAATTCAACCAATCCTGGTGTTACCCGCACCGTCAGAACCGACTATTACAACCGCGTCATCCCTATTCTTGGGGTCGGGGTTGCGACTAGAAAAACTGTGGCGGAAAACACCCACCATACCGAGAGCAACAATCAACAAAATACCCGCACCTGGACCAAACGTCCTTACGGTAGCGATGACCTTGTAACGGTTGGAGAATTGTTTCTCTCACGCGGTTTGGATGTCAGGAACTTTCCCAAGTGAACGTGTTAGCCTGAAACCTCGATGTTCAGATTATATAGGCCATCCCCTGATGGCCTATATTTTTTTGCCCTCGCCAAGCCTCTTTCTGCCCGCTTTAGCGGGTGATGTCCCAATCTCTGCTTCTATCCCGGGATATGCTTTGTTGGGGCTCTGTTCCGGCTTGCTCCCTGATAGAATTGTCGGCCAGGGGTTCAACGGTTTGTTTCCTGTCCGCACTGACTTCGGCTGTCCGGGTCGCTGGCAAACCATAGTCTGAGGCGACAATGATGCAACGATCTCCAACCAATGGCCTGGGATCGGGCAAGTCAATTGTGCGGCCGAACAGAATGGCATTGTCAGTTCGGCCCATGAATTGATCCCCGGCCACGCCTGCAAGAATGAGTTTGACGCTATGCCCCGGCGCCAGCGCCGCGACATATTGCTCGTTCCAGTTATAGTTCAGACGCTCCAGAGCCTCTATCGATTGGGTCATGAGAGAAACACGAGCCGGATCGCTGATTTCATCAAACATCCGCCGCATCATAGAGGTGTCAGCCTTCTCACGCGCCTCGATGCTGGCCTGGATCATGCGTTCTTTGGAGATGATGGAGAAATCCAGTTGATGCCCGGCCGACAGTGCCAATTGCTCCATGAAAACGCGTTGGGTGCGGCCATTGCCTTCCCGAAAGGGATGGATGTCATTCAGCTCCGCCATAAGATCGCCAGCCTGAATGGCAAAATCCTTGCGGGCCAACCCGCAGAGAAAGTCGGCTTCGCGGATTTTGGTCTCAAACTGTGTCAGGGCTTTGGCAATCGATGGTCCCGATAAAAAGGGTTTGGATCCCGCGCGTTGCAAAAAAGGGGCTGTTGCAATGGTCCCGTCCGATAGGGTGACAGGCGTGTCGCGGGTTGAACCGGCCCATTCATAAACATCCTGGAACAGATGTTTGTGGATCGCTTTCAGATAGTCCACATTCAAAAGGGATTTTGGACCATAACCATCTCTGATTTCAATGCTGCGGGCTTCAACATATACGGTCTCAACCACGGCCAGTTCTTCATAGTCCGTGATGAGAAAATTGTTTTTGAGGGTTGGGCTGCCGGAATAGGTAAAATGATCCATTACTTCTTTGATGCGAGGGAGCTGCGGATATGGTTGATACGCGGCACAAGCTGGTTGGCGTCAATTTCGCCACGAATATAGGCTTCAAAGACCGGGTCCATGTCCGGATCGTGATAAGCACCCTCGATCCGGCTGCTGGCGACAGCCTGCCGGACAACCTTGCGCCGACGCTCCATTTCCTCGGTGCTGATTTCGCTCTTTGGCACGATCCGCTGGACAATGGTCATGATGTTTTTGCCCTCATTTTATCCAATAACCATAGCACAAATCCGCATCAAATGCACCTCCAAATATAAGCAGGCTCCAGTCAGAACTCTCGATTTTGTCTCACATACAGCTCGAAAGAAGCCCCTTTAACGGGTGATCCCCAATCCCTTGTCCCTGGCCTGGGAGAGGCTCCTTTGTTGGACATTGGCCCTTGTCTGCTCGACATTACGGGCTGTTTTGATGAGCGGCAAAATCTGTTTGATCTTCTCTTTGAGATTTTCGGGAACCATGCGGATGATTTCTTCATCAGACCGGTTGGCCCTAAGCAAGCCGAAACGCGCCTCGAAGGCCGCATTGAATTGCTGTAGCTCCTGGGCAATTTTGGGCGGGATCGACACAACCGCATTTTCATAGCGTTCAAATGACGACCTGGACAACTGCTGCATTTCTGACAGATAAAGCCTGGTCGTCTCGCTGATTTGTGGCACAGGGATGAGAGCGACCTTTCGCTGATAGTCCTCGTACTTGACCGCGCCCTCGATGCTTTTCTGGAATGTCTCTTCGGCCTTGGCAGCAGTCTTGATCAGATCGGCCAGACTTTTGAAAGCCTGTTCGCGTTCCTGCTTCAATGGCCCGAACTGGTCCAGCCATTTATCGGATCCACGCACAACACCAAATTCAGCCGGGTTCAAATGGACACGATCCAATAAAGGCTTCAGAGCCTGTCCGTTTTCAATGCGTGTCTGGATGTCTTTGATGAGCTGATCCGGCTCTTTCCAGACAAGCCCTGCCAGATCTGCGATCTCGCCAATGGTGCGTATATAATGGGGATTCTCCAAAGCCTTCCGGTGAGCCACCATCTCGACGCTTTCTTTATAGTCTGTGACGCTTGGCAACATGACACCCCTCTCGATGATATTGGCGGCTGCGGCAAAACGGCGGGACGCTAATTTCAAAGGCTCGACCCGATAGCCCAAGTCATCCGGCTGATTGGCAAAAGACAGGATGGCGCGACTTGCGGCACTATCGCCCAAGCCGACTTTGACAGCCTCATGATGGGCATTGACCCCGCCCCGCTCCAAAACCGTTTCGCTCTGGGCAAGCAAACGCAAAGCGGGTTCAGGCAAGAAGGGATGGTTTTCCGGTTTAATGTCCGGGCTGATGGTTTGGCCAAGACCTTTGCCGATGGCCTGTTCGATTTTTTGCCAAAGCTGATTGACCTGATCCCGCTTGTCATGGATCCACCTGATCTGTTTTTCGAGAGCTTCCTTGAACAAAGGCATGATTGAGGAAAGGGTTTCAATGCCGCGCCGCGCGGCAAACTGGTCGATGACCGCGCGATAACCGCTCTCTTTCTCGAAATCGAGCGTCGAGGTTTTTGCACGGGATTGGCCAAGCTGTTTGGCCATTTCCTCAAAAGACCTCCATTCGCTTTTGGGAGCATACAGCGTCACGCTTTCTTTGTGGCGGCTCATCGCCACATAGGTCAAATGCTGGTCCATGCTGGCCGAAGCCAGAACAAAACTATGCTCGACAGTGGTGCCTTGCGATTTATGGATTGTCTTGGCATAGCCGTGATCGATGTGGTCATAGGTATCGGTTTTGAACGAAACCTCCCTGCCCCCATCAAGACGTACTGTGAGCAAGGCAGATCCGATGCCATTGGAGATGTCCAAAACCGTGCCAAGCATACCGTTCTTGACGGCCTGCTCGCCCAAGTCCGGTTTTGAGGATTCGGTAAAACGGGCATTTTGCAAAAACAGAATTCTGTCCCCGACAGAAAAATCGCGTTTGCCTCTGGCGGTTTTGAACTCTTGCCCATCCTGCAAAGTGCCGCGTTCGATCAAAGCCTGCCTGACAGCAGTGTTCAATTCCAGAACCTCCGAATTGCGATAGGCCAGGATCAGTTGTTCGGACCCAATCAGAACACGCTCACCCCTGCTCTGTTGGGCAACAAGATCATTGCGAACCGTCATCCAGTCCGAAACGATGGCTTCAACAGCCTTGGTACTGTCTCCGACCATCCTGATGCGGCCATGGTCCTGGTATTGTTTGAGAGCCTCGCTTGTCTGGCCTCTGGCAAATTGGCGCGATGCCTCTTGCGCCCAATCGTCAATTTGCCGTCTGACACCGACCAATTCGACATAACCGATCCGATCCGTGATCGACCGGAAGGCTGCGCCCGCTTCGATGGGTTGGAGCTGCATGGCATCGCCAACCAAAACAATCTTGGCCCCTGCCCGCTCGACTGTCTCGATCACACGGGCCATTTGCCTGGATGACACCATGCCCGCCTCGTCAACAACCAGAATATCGCCTTTGTTCAAAAGACGAAGGCCCTTGGACCAGGACAATTCCAAAGACGCCAAAGTGAAAGATGCTATACCGGAACTATTCTGCAATCCTTCAGCGGCCTTTCCGGCCAAAGCCCCACCGATCACAGTGCGGCCCTCGGATTCCCATGCAAGCCGTGCGGCTTCCAGCAAAGTCGATTTTCCCGCACCGGCAAAACCAACCAAAGCGGCAATGCCCTGATCGCGCGTCAAAGCCAAAACGGCATCACGCTGCTCGTCATCAAACCGGAAAGGCACGGAACCCTTGTTCTCAACCGCCGCAATGGAGCGGATAACAATATGTTCGGAAACCGCAAAACCGCTTTTGCCGACAAGCCGATCTGCATTGAGAGCCATCTCATGTTCAATGCGGATGGTCTCACGCGTTGAATAGACCGGTGTGGCCAAAACATCTTGCGAGGTCGGATCCACAATCGTCCGGCGCAAGGCCACAAGCTCGGGACTGGTCATCACGCTGGCCTGGATTTTTATAAAGCTGGCATAATCATCGACAAAGCGATGAATGACTTTGGCAATATCCTGCTCGGTAAATGTCGATTGCTGCTGCGACATCATCTGCAAAACCAGTGAAGGATTGTCCAAAATCCTCTTGCCGGTATGAACGCGCTCCATCTCCTGCTCTGCCATGATAAAGCTATGGCCGGTTTTTTTGAAAATAGCAGAAACAGCAACACCAAGATGACTGGTTGGCGTCATGTCGATACCGCGTTCAGCGAACGAACGCATATCGATGCGGGTCTCGAAACCGGCCAGGGCAAGATGACGGTTGGCCGTTTCACCCCAAGCGGAACGAAGGACTTTGAGCTCGTCCTTGTATCCCGTGAAATTCTTGTAGACGATCTTGCCATTGACGCGCAAAGGCTGGCCGCTTTGATCGAGGATCGGGATTTTCTTCTTTCCAAATCCTTCCTCGACGGCGGGCCGCAAAGTGTGCATCAGATGCACATGCGGATTGCCGGGCTGGTCGTGATAGACCCAATCAACGATCATGCCTTTGCTGGTGAGTTCACGCGCGACGAAATCACGCATCAGGGCAATATTCTCGCTCTTGCTCAATTCGATAGGCAGAGCGATCACGAAATCTCGGGCTTGTTGGCCATTGATCTGGCGTTCTTCTGCGATGACGCGGTTCCACAATTGGCCGCTGGCAGTTGCAACACTGTTTTGGGATTGGGCATATAATTCGCGCAACCAGATGGGTGCATTGTCGGGAATGGCCAATTCGGAATGGACAAGATCGGTTTTACCCTCGTAACGCCAGGTCCGTCCGGCAAGCTCGTCGAATATCGTTGCACGATGGCGATAGGCGGCGGCGGCTACAACATTGCGGCCTTCGGATCCTTTGATGATTTGCGCTTTGAAATGCGGAATGGCCATCTGTGACTTCTTGCAAATTCAACGAATTCCCTAATTCTGACACTGTAGCAAACCGTGCTTGTAAAACAAGCGTATAATTGCGCCCTCAAACACATTGGCTGAAACGGCCAATTCATTACGGGAAAAAGATTTTGATGCCTTGAACGCTTTAGTGATTTTTGGGATTAAGAATTCTGTTTGACATTTCGTGTCTTAACGATTAGGAAAATGATATATTTTGAATTTCAGGAGCATTTTTTAATGAAACAAGAAATTGCACAAAAACAAAAAATCAGAACAGTGGCCTATTTCGATCAGAAAATTGAGGAACTGAAAGAACAGAAAAAGAAATTTTTGGCTCGTCGAGGGGAGCGAGTGAGCAAGATTGTGAATGAAACCGGTTTGGCGGATCTCGACATAACAGATGATGAGTTCAAGGCTCTTTTAAGCGAAACCCTTGAACGATTTCAAAACAGCTCAAAATCCAAACTTCAACAAAACCCACAATCTGACCCTCAATGATTGTGAGAGGCTTCTTAAATTTTTGAGTTTGAAGCGAGCACAGCGAATGATCCTGGATCGTAAAAAAGACGCTCATCAAAAAATCCAACTGGGTGGCTTGCTCATAAAAGCCGGTCATCAATACACCGATAAAGCCGTCCTGCTTGCAGCTCTGATCGAATTGAAGCCTAAACTTGTTCCAGGTTCACCTGAATTTTTGCGTCTCAAAGAAATGGGTAATGCCGCTTTCAAATCCGAGCCCAAATCGAATTCGTCTGAAAATTCATCTTAGGTTTTTAAATGATGCTATTTTTGAGAGATTATTTTTATCACGCATCTAAAATACCGATCTGGGCAATATCTCCACTTGTCGTTTTTGTTTTAAGCGATTTTTTCATTCGCCAACAATATTCCAACCTTGTTCTTTTATTTTCTTTCAATCCGCCGCTATGGATTTACCGGATTAAGCCGATTGTAATTTTGGTCATTCCAATTTTTGTGAGTTTTTTTATTATTCTGTTTGTTTCTCGGTTTCAAAGGCACATTATTGCCAAGTCAACACTTTTCATTATTTTCGTTTCGGTTTTTTTGCAATTTTCTGCCGAATTCAATCGGCTCACTCCGTATTTAGGCAAAGCCGGTTTTGGATTTATCAATCTTCTGGGTTTTGTTGATTTGTATCTTTGGATAGGCTGCCTTGTTTCAATTGTTCTGCTTCGCGCTTTATTTAAAAGGTCATCCCGGCAAAAAGAGAATTTCACGCGATCTCAAATTTCTGGTTTGGGTGATGCCGATTAGATGGGGCTCACGCAAGCAGGCAGAATTCTGCCTGCGACAGGCGGCATTGTTATCGGCGAACGCTACCGGCCTGATCTGGATCATACCGCAATGGTCCAATTCAATCCGAAGGACAAATCCACCTGGGGCCGTGGTGGCAAAGAACCATTGCTGACTTTCAATGCGGATTTTGGATCGACCCACATGCTTTTTTTTGCCGGAGCTGGTGGATACAAATCCACCGGCACCGTAATCCCGACTGCTTTACGTTGGAACAAGCCGCTTGTTGTGCTCGATCCCTCGAACGAAATCGCTGGCCGGTGATGAGGAATTCGTTACGCATTGTCGTTCTCCTTTGATGTGGCCGATAGGCCGTTGCGATGTTTTCCGTCAAAGGCGAACGGCTTTTGCTGTGAACCGAAAAAAATTCAAAATGATAAAATGGGCTTGCCCATTTCAAGGATTAATTATTTTTTGAGGGCAAAACGAAGTGGAACACTCGCTATTTCACGAATTTTGTTTCGCGATGAATGGCTAAAAAAATTTATGCCTGTTTTGAAATTGCGCTTCAGCGCAATTTTGAACCCGAACAATCGAAGCTGTAATTGTGGCGGTCTATCCGACACAATCAGCGAAGATTGTGAAGGGGCGCAACGAAGTGAAGCACAGGCATGGGGTTTTTTAGTCAGAGGAAAATTCTTGAATGGCGAGTTTCCTGTGAAAACGGCTTGCCTTAGGAAAAACAACTGAGCAGCGGTTTATTAGCTACTTCAAAAGATTTACGACTAATTCTAACGAATTTCTTATTAGCGGCCATATCGGCAGCTTGACATCCTCCCCCACCTTGGCCTTCGGCCACCGCTTGCGCGGGAAGGAGGGAGATTCCTACGGTGCTACGCATGAGAAACCTCGTGCATAGTCGCTTCGGCGGGTTCCTGCTTCGCTGAGGCTGGTTTCGTCGGGGTCTTGCGATCCCGGCCAGAGCCGTCCTCTCCACAGGCTAACAAGCGCTGTCCGCGCTCTAAAACATTGATTGCGCCGACCACATCGGCGTTTTCGGCATAGCCGCAATCGACGCAAAAAAACTCAGCCTGTTTAAGCCGGTTTTCTTTGGCGACGTGCCTGCAACAAGGGCAAGTCTGACTGGTATGGTGCGCCGGGACCGACAGCAAGATGCCGCCGTTCCAAGCCATTTTGTACTCCAGTTGCCGCCTGAACTCGCCCCAGCCCTGATCCAGGATGGAGCGATTGAGTCCAGCCTTTTGCTTGACCCGTTTGCCGTGCTGTTCGCTATTGCCTTTGGAAGACCTGGACATATTGCGAACCTGCAAATCCTCAATACAGACGAGCGCGTGGTTTTGGCTGATCGCTGTAGTGGTCTTGTGCAGAAAGTCTTTGCGGGCATTGGCGATACAGGTGTGAACCTTTTGTACTTTGGTTTTTTCCTTTTTCCAGTTGTTGCTGAATTTGACTTTGCGGCTCATGCGCCGCTGGTAGCGGGCCAGCCGTTGCTGGTGTTTCTTGAAGCTATTGAGCGGGGCAATGAAGCTGCCATTGCTCATCGTGGCGAAACGGGCAATGCCCACGTCGATACCAATGGCCGTCGTAGCCGTTGGCACCGGCTGGGGAACTTCGCGCTCAGTTTGGATGCTGGCGTACCACTTGCCACCTGACTGGCTGATCGTTATGTTTTTCGCTTGACCCAAAACGTCCCGGCTGTTGCGATAACGCACCCATCCCAGCTTTGGTAACTTGATGCGGCTATTAGCCTGGTCGATTTCAAACTGCTTGGCGTCCGGGTAGCGAAAGCTCTCGCCGCTTCCTTTGCGCTTGAAACGTGGAAAGTCAGCGCGTTTGGCAAAGAAATTTTTGTAGGCACGTTCCAAGTCCTTGAGCGCGTGCTGTAACGGGTGGCAAGGTGCATCTTTGAGCCACGGTGTTTCAGTCCCATTGCGCCAGTCGGTCAACGACTTCGCCAGAGCCACGTAGCCAACGAACTTACCGCCGGCCTCGTAATTAGTTTTCTGCAATGTAAGCGCCTTGTTATAGACGAACCGGCACGCCCCGGAGAAACGGCGCATATCGCGCTGCTGCTCACCATTGGGCATGAGCTCGAACTTAAAGGCTTGCAAGCGTTGCATGGCTAAATTATACTTTGGTCTATGAGAAATAACAACGAAATTCGCCACGGAAGACACTGTGTTTTCCTTATGCATGTTCATTTGGTCTTCGTGACCAAATACCGCCGTGGTGTCTTCACCAAAGAGGTGATTGATGACCTGTGCACGATCTTCGCCGGGGTCTGCCTTGACTTTGAAGCGGAACTGGTTGAGTTCGACGGGGAGGACGACCATGTGCACCTGCTGGTGAACTATCCGCCCAAGGTTTCTGTGTCGGCATTGGTCAACAGTCTCAAGGGCGTGTCCAGTCGCATGATTCGCCAAAAGAAGTACCCGAGCATTGCCAAAAAGTTGTGGGGTAACGCCTTGTGGTCGCCCAGCTACTTTGCGGGTAGCTGTGGTGGCGCACCTATTGCGGTTATCCGCCAGTACATTGAGCAACAACAGACACCACACTAAAACCAGCACAGGGACGGCCTTGCCGTCCGCGCTCTTGACCCTGCCCTAAACGGCAAGGTTTGCCGCGCACCGGATCAAAAATTCCAAACATTGGTTCAAACTGTCCATCGCCACTGACTGATCCTATAAAAAGACGGGGAGCGTGTCGAAAAGACCGTCTGGAACCAGATGACCGTGTTTAAAGGCCAGACCATGAATTTCACTAAGGGCTATGTGAAAATCGGCGATATGGTTCTGGCCAAAGGCTCACTGGTACAAAAAAATCTCCAAGGGTGTGTCCCATGCTTACACCGTCGAACTTGTTCTCTTCGAGCTTGATCTCTTGGTTTCAAAAGCAAAATCCGAAACAACCGATGAAGGAAATAACAAATAAGTGCAGGGTAGCAACCCCCGCCTTTCCATCTGCCAACCTGACGGCTTATTTGAAGGCGAAGCCCGAAGGTCCAGGCCGGACAAGCGGCAATTGGCCGTCTGGCGAAGCCACGGCAACGAGCCGCGCGGATCTGCATCGAGCGGGCGCGATTGTCAATGAAGTGGATGCGCGAAAGGCTTCGACCGCCAGGGAGCGGGGCCTGCAAGGCCACGATGGCCGCTTGCGGCAAGCCTCTCGCGCTGGCAGGCATAGAGCTAAAATTCTGTTGCAAATAACCCGGATTATGCTAAATTTTTGGAGTGGGGAACGGGTTCAACCCGCCCCCCTTTTTCTTATCCATTAAATGAGACTCGGAAGTGGATTTCAAGCGTCTTCCGAGTCTTTTTAATGATAAGTGTAATTCTCAATGGCATGAGCCACATTTGAATTACCCTCCAATTTGTTAGCGAGACATTCGCCACTGTCGGGGTGGTCCATCCTCCCCGATTGCGGGCGCTCCTCCCGCTGCTGCTTCCGCTAACAAAATTTTCAAGCACTCCTTTGAATGGATACGGGGGATGGCCCCTGCCATCTCCCGAGTTCGCGCGGAGCAGCGGTGAGAGGGGGGGCAACTTCAAAATTGACAGGGGGATCGCCCACCCGTAGGGCTGCCGCGCCTTGGCGTGGCAGGGTTGCAGCCCGACATTTTGGCGGGCGAAACCTGGGGATGTCATATTTTGGAGTTGCTGGGGGAGAGCAGGCAGAGCCTCTCTCACCCTCCCCTTAGGACAAAGGATCTTGGCTAAATGATCTTTTAGCCCCGCCTGGCTGGGTCAGGGGTTGCGAGGCGGGGCTTCTTTTGACGTATTCTTGATATCTCATTATATTCGTAATCCGAATTTTCAAGCGATCCGGCTTAATTTGTATTTGGTGAAGAGGTCATTAATTGCCTCGATCAGCAAGTTTTGCGTCGTTCTATCATTCTGAACTGCCAGCATTTTGAACTGTTTAGCGGCTTCCGGCATGACATGTGCTGCGATGAATTGCCGCCCTGCTCTACTCGCATTTGTTTGATCGCTAGTGCGTTTGGGTGTTTTCTCCGTCGGTTGTATTTATGTTTGCGTGTTTTCATGCAAACCTGTTGTATTTGAAACAATTACTGCCGGTGGCAATACATTGTCCGTGGTAAATTTAAGTGGAGCGCGGTTGCTTGCTCAACCGATACCAGAGGCGCAAGGTTTGAGGCATTTGGAGATCATGGATTAATAGACATCCCCGCAAACCAACGTGGCGGATTGCAATACATGCGAGGGAAGAAAGTTCATATAGTCCAATTAGCGCACGGTCAGTATTCAAAAGTTTTTTTGCGGCAAAAGAAATTGATAGCCTTTCAACTGAATGATGTTCTATCTGTTAGATCTTCAGCTATTTTCAATTTCCGATAATTCCGAACTACACTGGAGCGATTATGACCAGATACGATATGGATGAGAAAATTAGCCAAGGCTTCGAATTACTTTTATCGAGGCACAGCCAGCCAAAATTTATACATGAACGGCGCATAAATGATAGCGGTGGAAAATAACTCGGAGGTTTCATCACAAATGCAACGGCTTCCAACCAAAGCGAGGAGCCCTTTTTAAGCAACGAATTTCATTCACACAGTTCGTTGGATCTGCCGACCTACACCGTTGATCCCGTCCTGAAGGGAGTTCTGGCTCAAGTTCGTAGAAGCTTTCGTCGGGCGTCTGAAGGGGCCGTGATAGCAGGCGGGATCAGCAAGATCGGTGCCGCGTGGGTGGGATTAGGATTTCCCCCATAGGCAGCTAGAAATCTTTTTTCACGCGAAAAGATAAAAAATAACGTTTTATCATGGATAGGCACCCTTTTTCATGATATTCACATCAACTTAGCTAAACCTTCAGGCTCGAAAGGAAATTTCATGGAGAGCCGCACTCAGAACCCTTTTTCAGGCCCGGTCACTGTTTTTCAGGACCGACGCCTGCCTGAAGAAGCTGTTCCGGTGGGGTATGCGGCGCTTATTGGCGCACACGTCCTTCAAGTGCCGCTCCCCAGGACACTCTCGGCCATAGGGCCCAGACACCGCTTATATCAGGCTGATGGTTGGGCAATTTATACTCCTCGACATGCGCCGCCCCCCGAGATCGACGGCCACCTGACCTTTGCCCTCAAATATGAGGGCCTTGACCTTGCTGTTCTGAAATCTCTTTTCCGCGCAATTGGACCTGCCCCTATCGAGGCAATGGTCAGGTCTACTCCCACCGGCTCATATGCGCGTCGTGCCTGGTTTCTTTACGAATGGCTTCTGGACGAGCAACTCGACCTTCCGGCAGCCGAAACGGGGACCTATGCCAAGGTGGTTGATACGGAGCGGCAGTATGGTTCAGGCGGCACCAATTCCACCCGGCACAGGGTCAAGAACAATCTACCGGGGACCCCGGCGTTCTGTCCCATGGTCTTCCGCACGAAAAAGCTGCGCGCCTATCAGGGCCGTGACTTTGCAGCAAAAGCCCGCGCCATAATCGCCGACGTCTCAGGTGACCTCCTGGCGCGCACTGCCGCATTTCTTCTGCTGAAAGACTCCAAGTCCAGTTTTGCCATCGAGGGCGAGCATCCTCCGCAGGAGCGCATTCAACGCTGGGGCCGGGCTATTGGTGAGGCAGGTAAGCGGCCATTCGATCTAGCGGAACTCTTGCGCTTACAACGTATCGTCATTGGAGATGCGCGCTTCGTTCAGCTTGGTCTTCGCAACGAGGGGGGATTTGTCGGAGAACATGATCGTGAAGGCAACCCCCTGCCCGATCATGTCAGCGCCCGCCACGAAGACCTCCCCGCCCTGATCGAGGGCCTCGTCGCCTTCGACCTGACTGCGGCAAGGGATCTCGACGCCGTCGTCGCTGCCGCCATTGTGGCCTTTGGTTTCGTCTACATCCACCCCTTCGAGGACGGGAACGGGCGGCTCCACCGATATCTGATTCACCACATTCTCGCAGAGCGCGGTTACAATCCGCCCGGCCTTGTCTTTCCAGTCTCGGCGGCAATCCTTGACCGCATCAATGACTATCGACGTACGCTTGAGAGTTACTCAACCCAGATCTTGCCTCTCATTCAGTGGGAAGGCACAGCAAAGGGCAACGTCCGAGTACTCAATGAGACCGCAGACTTCTATCGGTATTTCGATGCAACCCTACATGCTGAGTTTCTGTATGAATGCGTTGAGCGCACCGTTGATCATGATCTCCCCTCTGAAACAAAATTCCTGAAAAGCTATGATGGCTTCCGGCGCCAGTTGGGGGAGATTGTCGATATGCCCGATCGCGTTAGCGATCTTCTGTTTCGGTTCCTGCACCAAAACGAAGGCAGACTATCAAAGCGAGCGCAAGACAACGAGTTCAAGGAGCTGACGCAAACGGAAATTGAAAGCATTGAGCGGCTTTATGCTGATGGTTTCGAGGAGCCGTGAATAACATCGTCTTCGTCGACGGAGCTCGGTCCATGATAGCCTGAAAGACGCGCTGCCGCAGCAGATAGGGCTCCACTCAGCAAACTTACTTGAACCTCTTGTCAAGCTTCAAAATGGTCTTCTTATAGTGCGTTTCTGAGAGTTCCTTTTGAATAGCCCCCAACAGCTGCATGATGTCGAAAATATCGACGTATCGGAGCGTGAATTGGTCGTTGGATATCCCTCCCCGCACCACC
>CANGQA010000033.1 GCA_947455995.1 Hyphomicrobiales bacterium
GGCGGATCTGATGTCGGTGGTCAAGGATGCAGGCGCCGAAATCCGTCATGATTTCGTGCGCTATGTCATTACCCGCCACGATCCGCATGACGGGCCGGAAAACCAGATTGTCGCGCTGCTGCGCGGGCTGTTCGAGCATGATGTGCTGGCTGCCACCGCGCGTAAATCGACGGCCATCGCCAATGCGGGCCTGACCAAGCAGACACTCTACGAGCTTGACCGCTCCTCGGTGGGGCGGGCGACCTATGACCGTGCGATGGAGAGCATCGAGGCGGTCAATGATGAAATCGAGGATCTGTTACGACAAGCCTGGGGACGCAGCACATGAGCAGCAGACGCATTGATATGCTCAAGGCCTTTACCGAGACCCGCGACCAGGTGTTGTCAGCTGTCAACTCTGGCGCAAGTGGACTGAATGGCGGGCAGGGTGACAAAGCCGGGGGCAAGGCCTCCCTGCCACGCATTCCGGCGCGGCCCGTGCGAGCGATGTCGCAGACGCTGAGCGCGATCGAGCTGAAGAACAACGAGCTTGAACATCTGCTCGCCAACGGCGCGACCATCATCGAGATCGACGCCGGCCAGCTCGACGGCTCGTTCATCCCCGACCGGTTCGAGGATGATGACGAGGCCTTCCGCCTGTTGAAAGACTCGATTGCTCAGAACGGGCAGGAGGTGCCGGTGCTGGTGCGTCCGCTCGACCATCAGCGCTACCAGATCGCCTATGGCCATCGCCGCGTGCGCGCGCTCAAAGAATTGGGACGGCCGGTGAGGGCGCTCGTCAAACCGATGAGTGACAGCGAACTGGTGCTGGCTCAGGGTATTGAAAATGCCGTGCGGCAGGATCTGTCATGGATCGAAAAGGCTCTGTTCGCCCACAAACTCGAACAAAGCGGGTTTGACCGCAAGGTGATCGGCCAGGCTTTGGGGGTGGATAAAACCGAGCTGTCGCGGCTGGTGCAAGTGGCCGCCCAGCTTCCCGAAACTTTGGTGCGTGCCATCGGTGCCGCGCCCAAAGCGGGCAGGCCGCGCTGGCAGGCTCTTTCTGTCTTGCTGCAGGAAGGCCGCAAGCGCAAAGCGGCCGAGCGGCTGGCCCAATCGGCTCCGTTCAAACAGCTGGCCAGTGACCAGCGTTTCGCCTTGCTGCTCTCCAGTCTGGGCAAAGCCGACGAGAGCGGCCGCACTCAACCCGTCCAGATCAGCCAGAAGGGCAGGGCCCTTGCCGTGATGAGCCGCACAGCCTCCGGCATGCGGTTCGATCTGAGGGATGACCGTTTTGCGCAATGGCTGGCCAGCCAGCTGCCGCAATTGTTTGACACGTTTCAGGGAGAGCAGCCCGACGAACAATGAACCGATGACACATTGACCCCATAAACGAAAAAAGCCCCCACAAGGAGAGCTTTGATCGTCGGCAGGAGCCGAGGTATTCACAGTTTGGCGACGGTGATTCTCCCTCAGTTCTAAGCGAATTGCAAGTGCAAATTTTTGCACAATGCGGAGCTTTGCCCTTGATTAAATTCTCCTTATAGGCATACTTTCCTAAACAGGAGGACTAATCATGTCAATTCTGATTGAACCGGAAAGCCGTCTGGCTCCCGGACGGCGCCGCTTGTCCGAAAATGCACTGTCGCAAACCATCCAGTCGAGAGATTATGCCGGCTTGCCACAGACCGTGCAGTCCCCGATGGCCTTGCTGGCGGCCGTTAAAAAGGCGCGTGTGCCATTGGGGCTGTCCAGCCCTTTGCTGGATCTGGCCGATCTGCTGTTCAGCTTTACCAAGCCTGCGGATTGGCAGGAGGGCAGGCGGCCGATTGTCTGGCCATCCAACCGGTTTCTGGCCGACCAGATGGGCATCACCGTCAGCGCTGTGCAAAAGCGCATCCGCCTTGGCGTGCATCGTGGCCTGTTTGTGATGAAAGATGCGCCCAATGGCCAAAGACGCGGCCAGCGTGACAAATCGGGCCTGCTGGTCGAGACGGAATGCTTCGGTTTCGACCTGACACCGCTGGCAGTGCGCTATAGCGAGTTTCAAACCCTCTCCCAGGCCCATGCGGAGGCCTACAGGGCCCGTCGCGCCATGCGCCGCAAGGGGTACATGCTCAAGACAGCCTTGCTGCAAGCCTTGGAGCTTGCCCGTGAAGAGGGGCAATGGTCTGCCTGGTGGTCCGAATTTGCCGATCGCTGCGAGCCGATCTTCAACGCGCTGGCTGTCTCGGAGGACTTGAGTCATCTGGCAGCCCTGATCGACCGTCTCGAAGACATGCGGCATCTGGCCGAAGTGACCCTGGTCAAGGACCGTTCTTATTCTTCAGATTCACATCCCATGGGTGGAAATAATGCCACCCTTAATAACTCTACAACCGAAAATCCAATTTCAATAAATGTAGAATCTCAACCGGAAAAGAGTAGTCGGATCCCGTCGTCCCTCTCAGAACCCCCATCGGCGAGGATTGAAATCCCCGAGAGCGAGGTGGAGGAGCTTTATCTGCCCTCGGTGGTGATCCAGGCTGTGCCCGAACTGGCGCAATATTGCCATCCTTACCGCACCGGCTGGAATGAATTGTCCAATCTGGCGGCTGGCCTGTGCGCGCAGTACGAAATCCCCAAGCGCAACTGGCTACGCGCCGTCGAATTGCTTGGACAACACGGCGCGGCCCTGGCCTTTGCGGTTGTGGCGCATCATTACGGGCGTGGTCTTGTGTCCAGTCCTGGCGGCTATTTCCACGCCATGCTCGAGCGTGCCGCCGAAGGCAAGCTGGATCTGTCGCGCGCCTATTACGGCATGCGCTCGCGTATAGGGCCGAAACCGAGGTGAGGGGGAGGAATTTCAAATGAAGCCGGGGATGAATGTGGCAGCCAGCCCGATGCAAGCGGTTATGCCTAATGTGGGCAGTATACGGAGCTTGTGGGCTCAATGCCCGTTGACTGAGCTATGATGCTTTCTGATGGGGCCGAATTCCTACCGAAAATTCGTCAAGATCCAGAAAAAGATAGAAAAGACAATGATTTGAAGTGGTTATTGTGGGGTAGGGTGGGGCTGAAATTGACTAAATTAGGGGTAATATGAAAGCCCAAACCTACAGCTTCAATAACTGGTCGCGCAATTTTCAGTAATTACTGAAAGTTTATCGTCGGCATGGTGATTTATATATTATTTGTCGAAATAGTTTGAAAAAATCGATTTGAAGTCGTTGAACAAAACAGGTTGGGCGCACAGGATCGGATTGCCGTTTTGTACCCAATCCCCAGAGTCATAATCGTTGCAGATTGCGCCTGACTCTTTGGCAATCACCAGACCAGCTACAACATCCCAGGAATTAATATGGACTTCCGCATAGCAATCGGTGCGACCAATCGCGACCTGGGTCATGCCCAGTGCGCCCGATGCACTGCGCTTAACAGAAGCCCCGTGATCTATGGCCCGACTGACCAGATCGATATAGACGCTGTTGGGGCGTCGGGTTGACCATCCTAATTCAATGACGCTGCGCTCAACCGAAGCCGTCTTTGCGGCATGGATGGGCTTACCGTTCATGGTGGCGCCCCGCGATGTACGGGCGGCATAAAATTCGTCCAATGAGGGAGCAAAAATCGCTCCCAACACCGGAACTCCGTTAAGAACGAAACCGACAGAAATACACCACAACCGGTCATGCCGGGCAAAATTGGCAGTACCGTCAATCGGATCAATAATCCACAAATGACTACCGTCCTCGCCCCCGTCTTCCTCGCCCATGATCGAATCGTTCGGAAATAATTTTTGCAATTCGGTACGGATAAAGGCTTCGACCTCGCCATCGGCATGGGTGAGCCAATCCTGGGCGCCCTTCATGGAAATTTTCAACCCATCGGGATCATTGAACAGGGCCAGCGCTTTGGCTCCCGCGGCTTTGATAATAGCATGCAACGAAGTCTCACGCGGATCAAGAATCGTATCCATGTCGGGTCCAAATCTCTTTCGTCTGTAGGAGGAAACCGGCACCAGTCCGGAATGATCACAATTCAGTCTTCTCGTAATACCATCACCATCCCCAAACAGTTGGGACATCCCGATGACAGCAAAGCAATAGCTCTATTGCCGGAGAATTTCCCTCGGCAGTCAGGGACAATTCTCCGGCACAGCAGGTATCCTTATTTGGCGGCGCTTCTCACCTCGGCATCCCATTTGGCCAGCAACCGCTTGCGCTCGGCTGAGGAGCCGTATTTAGCAAAATCGAAATCGATCAATTTGATGTCTTCGAGCTTGGGGGCCTGTGGCGAAATGGGCGTCGCTTTATTGGATGGCACTTGATAGGACTTGGCCGGAACAGCCAGCGCCTGCGCCTTGGCTGTCAGAGCCCAGTCATACCATTTTTTGGCGTTTTCCAGATTTTTTGCGCCTTTGACAATCGACATCGACCCGATTTCATAACCGGTGCCCTCGCAAGGTGTGACAGCTTTCATGGGCGCGCCATCGACAATCATGGTCACATGGTCATGCAGGAAAGCGATGCCGACTGTCGTTTCCCCGAGGCTGGTGGCCTTGGCCGGAGCCGCACCGGATTTGGTATATTGGTTGATGTTTTTATGCAGGGCTTTCATGTAATCAAATGCCTTGTCCTCGCCCATGATCTGCACGAGCGTAGCAAGCATGGTATAAGAGGTTCCCGAAGAATTCGGATCGGCGACCTGCACTTCATCCCTGAATTTCGGATTGAGCAAATCGGCCCAGCATTTGGGTTCGGGCAGGTTTTTCTGGGCCAGAATTTTGGTATTATAAGCAAACCCCAATGCGCCGGAATAAATCCCGATCGTCCGGCCATTGGTTTGTTTCCACTGCCTGACCGACCAATCATGCATTTGCGCCATCATGGGCGACTCATAGGCCTCGGTCAGGCCTTCCTCAGCAGCCTGCATATGGGGATCACCCGTACCGCCCCACCAGATATCGACCTTGGGATTGCTGGCTTCGGCCTTGATCTGCGCATAGGTCTCTCCGGAACTCTTTCGGGTCATGGACACCTTGATACCGGTTTCTTTTTCGAACTGTTCCGCCATCGGTCGGCACCATTCTTCCTGAACCGAACAAATGACTGTCAGACTCTGTTGGGCCTGGGCGGTAGGGAGAAACCCGACCAATCCCAATGCTAAAGCCAGTGTGCAGGTATTTTGCCATGATTGACGCATTGATTGATCCTCCTTGTTTAATATTTGTTTTTATCGGGTGCGAAATTGTTTCCGCACCTCATGACGTCTCATCAAGCCTCAAAGTCGGACCATCTGCCCTGTTTGGGCGGAGTGGGTTGCGGCATCTGCGAGCTGCTGGGCTTTCAACCCATCCATCCCGGAAGGAGAAGGCTGTTTGCCGCCTTTGACAGCGGCCACGAAGGCTTCAAGCTCCAACCGGTAGGCATTGGCATAACGTTCGAGAAAGAAATTCTGCACGGGATCAGCCAAAAAGCCCTGAGTACCGGCAAATTCGACCGTGCTTTCATGCTGGTTGCCTGCCCGCAACATCCCGAGCGAGCCATGAACCTCGATCCTCTGGTCATAGCCGTAGGTGGCGCGGCGTGAATTGCTGATCTGGACCAGCACACCGCCTGCGGTCTTGAGCATCACCGCTGCCGTATCCACATCACCGGCCTTGCCGATCTCGGGATTGACGAGTGATGAACCGACCGCATGCACTTCGACCATGTCTTCGCCGGTCAGGAACCGCGCCATATCGAGATCATGGATCATCATATCGCGGAACAACCCGCCGGAGCGCTGCACATACTCGACAGGGGGCGGGTTCGGATCACGCGATATGATCGAAACCAGCTCGATATTTCCGGCCTGTCCCGCATCAAGGCGATGTTTCAAAGCGGCAAAATTCGGATCAAACCGGCGGTTGAATCCGATCATCAGGGGTTTATTGGCCTTGCTGATATGGTTGAGGCAAGCCACGATCCTCTCGGAGGAGAGATCAACCGGTTTTTCGCAAAACACGGCTTTACCGGCATCCATGGCCTGTTCGATCAGATCGGCATGGGTGTCCGTGGGCGTGCAGATTAGCACGGCATCAATCGTACGATCATTCATGATCGAGGCTACAGGCATCACCGCGGCCCCTGTCTCGGCAGCCAATTTCTGCGCCGCGTCTGGCACAGCATCGGTCACCGCGGCCAGCGAGATCCCACTCATTCCGGCCACATTATGACCGTGGATCTGGCCAATCCGTCCTGCTCCCAATAGTCCAAAACGCATTTCATAAACCTCCCGAAACGTTCTGCGCCGGTTATCCATTGCGGTTTTTCCGCGGAAGACTAGCGGAAAATTCTTGCCTCGCTACTCTCGGATTGTAGACTGGCACGTCAGGCCATCCATCTCAAGGTGGGGGCAAAAAGCACCTGTTGACCAAATAGGGCACACAGAAAGTCCAAAGGGAGAAACCGCCAGATGACACACACGATCCGTCTGACCATGGCCCAAGCCCTGACCCGTGCCATGGCCCGGCAAATGACGGTGGTTGGCGGCCGGACACTCCCCATTTTTGCGGGTGTCTGGGCTATTTTCGGACATGGCAATGTCGCGGGACTTGGCGAGGCGCTCTATGGTGAACGAGAACACCTGCCCACCTTCCGGGCCCATAACGAACAGGCGATGGCCCATGCGGGCATTGCCTTTGCCAAGGCCTCCCGCCGGCGGCGTTTCATGGCGGCCACCACCTCGATTGGTCCGGGCGCGACCAATATGGTGACCGCGGCGGCTTTGGCGCATGTCAACCGTTTGCCGATTTTGTTGCTTCCGGGCGATGTCTTTGCCGGTCGGACCCCTGATCCCGTGCTGCAGCAGATCGAAGATTTCGGCGACGGCACCATATCCGCCAATGACTGTTTCAAACCCGTCTCGCGCTATTTCGACCGGATCACCCGACCCGAACAGATCATGCCGGCTTTTGAACGGGCGATGGCTGTGCTGACCGACCCCGCCGAATGCGGGCCAGTGACACTGGCTCTGTGTCAGGATGTCCAGACCGAAGCCTTTGACTATCCTGTGGATTTTTTCCGGGAAAGGCTGTGGACCCCCCGCAGTCTAGGGCCCGACCGCGCCGAATTGGCCGCATGCGTCGATGCGTTGAAACTATCGAGTAAACCTCTGGTCATCATTGGCGGCGGCGTGTTTTATGGCGAAGCCGAACAGCAGGTGCTGGCATTTTGCGAACAGCACGGCTTGCCGATGGCTGTAACACAAGCCGGCAAAGGCGCGATTCCCGATGATCATCCCTTGATGATGGGGGCTTTGGGAGTGACCGGTACGCAAGCGGCCAATGAACTGGCGCGAGAGGCCGATCTCGTGCTGGCTCTGGGCACGCGCCTGCAGGATTTCACGACTGGATCGCGTAGTCTGTTCCGAAACCCCGGTTGCCGTCTGATCGGATTGAATTGCGCGCCCTTCGATGCCCACAAGCACAATGCGCTGCCGCTGGTCTGCGATATCCGGCGCGGCATCGAGGAACTGGCCTCAGCCCTTGGTTCCCACCATGCCCCCGCATCGTGGTGCGAGAAGGCCGAACAGCAGAAGCAGGCATGGCACCAAAGCGTGGCGCAAGTCACAGCGGCACATAGCAAAGCTCCCGATTTGCCCAGCGACGCCGAAGTGATCGGTGCCGTCCAGCGGACCAGCGAGGCCAGCGATGTGGTTGTTTGTGCCGCCGGTGGCCTGCCGGGAGAATTGCACAAATTGTGGTCCGCATACCAGACGGGCGGCTATCATCTCGAATATGGCTTCTCCTGCATGGGCTATGAAATCGCTGGTGGCCTTGGCGTCAAAATGGCCGATCCGTCCCGACAGGTCACCGTGATGGTGGGGGACGGCTCCTATCTGATGATGAATTCGGAAATCGCGACCTCTGTTGCCATGGGTGTAAAGCTGGTGATTGTGGTGCTCGACAATCGCGGTTTCGGTTGCATCAACCGCTTGCAGGCAGCCACGGGCGGTGCTCCGTTCAACAATCTGTGGAAAGACAGTTGGTCGCAGACAGATATCGCCATCGACTTTGCAGCCCATGCCCGCGCTTTGGGTGCCGAAAGCTGCCATGTCGCTGATATTGCCGACCTTGAAACCGCGCTCCTGCTTGCCCGTCAGGCCACCAAAACACAAGTGATTGTGATCGACACCGATCCACAACGCTCAACCTCCGAGGGCGGGACCTGGTGGGATGTGGCCGTACCGGAGCTGTCTAACCGGCAAGAGGTGCGTCAGGCTCGAAGCCAGTATGAAACATCCAGCAAAAACCGCCATGCGCAATAAGTAACGAGGAATACAGAATGACAATCCGGATTGGCGCCAACCCAATTGGTTGGTCAAATGATGACCTGCAAGATATCGGCGCGCATATTTCGCTAGAGACATGCCTCGAACAGGCGCAGGCCATCGGCTTCGAGGGCATGGAATTGGGGCATAAATTTCCACGCAACGCCCCGGACCTCAAAAAGGCATTGGCTCCCTACAACATGGCCTGTGTGGGCGGCTGGCACTCCCTGTCCTTGCTTGAACGCGGAGCGGAAGAGGAATTCGAGGCTGCGCTCCCGCACCGCGAACTGCTCAAAG
This sequence comes from Hyphomicrobiales bacterium, assembly GCA_947455995.1. Taxonomy (GTDB): domain Bacteria; phylum Pseudomonadota; class Alphaproteobacteria; order Rhizobiales; family Beijerinckiaceae; genus CAIYZJ01. The sequence goes on from CANGQA010000033.1 coordinate 8,572, forward strand.
CGATGGGGACATCGGTTTTTATCGTCGCAGAAACATCAAACGCCATTCATGGTCTGCGGGGTGTGCCGCTGTCCAAGCGCCCGCATTTGCAAGAGGCCGACTGGCAGATATTCGGGACCCGCATGACCCGTCTGGCTGATCTGTTGCGACAAGAAGGCTTGCAGTTGGCCTATCACCACCACATGGGCACCGTGGTGCAAAGTGCAGACGATATCGATGCTTTCCTGGCTGCAACAGGGCCGTCCGTGCATCTGCTTTTGGATACCGGCCATGCGACATGGGGTGGCGATGATCCCGCACGTCTGGCGCAACGCTATCATGACCGCATTTCGCATGTGCATGTGAAGGATGTCCGACCTGACATCATAGCTCAGGCAGCTGAAGAAGACTGGAGCTTTCTCGATGCCGTGCTCGGTAAAGCCGATGCTTTCGGGATTTATACGGTGCCGGGAGACGGCATGGTGGACTATACGAGATTTTTCAAAGCATTGGTGCCCTATTCGGGCTGGGTGATCGTCGAGGCGGAACAAGACCCGCTCAAAGCCGATCCGGTGCTGTATGCGACCAAGGGCATCACCCATTTGCGGCTGTGTCTGAAAGAGGCAGGCCTTCAATGACGGCATCGGGTACACTGGATACGCTCCATTCGCTGGCAGGCAAAGTCGCCCTCGTCACTGGCGGCACCCAAGGTCTGGGCGAAGCGGTTGCGCGCCTGTTTGCAACACATCATGCCGCTGGCCTTGTGATCACAGGACGACAGAAGGACAAAGGAGAAGCACTTGCAAAAGAATTGAGTGCAATAGGGACCCCGACCCTGTTTGTCCAAGCCGATCTGGCGACCGATACTGCGCCCGCAACCATTATGGATGCGGCAGACAAGCGCTTCGGCAGAATTGATATTCTGGTCAATGCGGCGGGTGATACCGATCGCGGCACCATTCTGGATACCACACAGGAGCTTTACGACCGGATCATGGCAGTCAATGTCCGTGCGCCGTTTTTTCTCATTCAACAGGTCGCAACAATGATGATCCGTGACAAGATTCAAGGATCGATCATCAATATCCAATCGATGTCGGCCTATGGCGGACAGCCGTTTCTTGCCGCCTACAGCCTGTCAAAAGGGGCTTTGGCAACGCTAACCAAAAATACCGCCTATGGCCTGATGCCATGGCGCATCCGCGTCAACGGTCTCAATATCGGCTGGATGAACACGCCGGGCGAAGACATGATCAACAAGCTCCGGCACGGCGCGCAGGATGGCTGGCTGGAAGAGGCTGTCAAACCTCTCCCCTATGGGCGTCTGGTTGAACCGGCAGAGGTGGCAAGAGCCTGCCTTTATCTGGCTTCCGACGCGTCGGGATTGATGAGTGGTGCCAATATTGACCTCGACCAGTCCGTCCATGGTGCCTATGACAATGCACCCCGCCCGGCATCCGCTTTGTAAACATCCGTCACAACCACATCACCTGAAGGCATATCATCCCATGCTGTCATTGATCACGTGGAATATCCAATGGGGTCTGGGTGTCGACGGTCAGGTCAGTCTCCCGCGGATTGCGGCTGAATGTGCGCGTCTGGGTGGTGCGGATATTCTATGCTTTCAGGAGGTTGCGGACGGCTTTGCCGATTTGAGAGGGCATGACGGCTCCGATCAATTTGCTGAACTGGCCCGGTTGTTTCCGGACTATCAGATGTGTGAAGGCATCACGATTGATTGGCCCCCGACAGGAACAGCTCCTGTCCGCCGCCGTTTCGGCAATGTGATCTTGTCACGCCTGCCTGTCCATCAGGTTTTGCGCCATGCCTTGCCATGGAAACATGCCGGTGGCGAAGCGATGCAACGTGGTGTGCTGGAAGTCACCGTACAAACGGATGAAGGACCCCTTCGGATTCTCACGACCCATCTCGAATGGTCCTCCGCCGATTTGCGGCACCACCAGATTGTTGCTTTGCGCCGCTTGTATCAAGAGGCCTGCGAACGCGTATTTACTCCCCATCTCAGCGGCAAAGGACCCTATGCCACACGGCCGCAAACCTGTGACACCATTCTGACGGGTGATTTCAATATGCGGCCGGATGATCCCTTGTTGACACTGATACAAGCGTCGTTTGAAACCGATGGTGTGCCGTCCCTATGTGACGCTTGGCCTTTGTTGCACCGCACTGACCAGCACCCACCCAGTATGTGTCTCCACGATCAATCCAAAGAGCCAACCCGCTGTCTTGATTATATCTTTTTAAGCGAAACTCTCGAACCCCGACTTGTAAGCATCGACTATGACCAGATCTCGCAAGCCTCGGATCACCAACCGGTCCGTCTTGTCTTGGGATAAAAGCCTGCTCGATTTAAGTGTTGTCATTGACCGACTGAAGAGTCATCATCAACCACTATAAAAATAATATTCATACTGCCCTCCCGACTATTGCAAGGGTAGGGTGAGGAAACGATCGGGGTGTCATGAGCCAGTCGCCAGTTGCGGCTATTTCTGTTCGCGGGCTGCGTGCCGGATATGGTGCGTCCTCCATCCTGCATGGCGTAGATCTTGATGTCGCCGCTGGTGAATTTATTGCCATTTTAGGGTCATCCGGCTGCGGTAAAACAACTTTGCTGCGGACCATTGCGGGTTTCCATCCGTTGACAGACGGAAGCATCAGTTTGTTCGGCCGTGATGTCGCAGGTCTGCCACCTGAAAAACGTGACATGGCAATGGTGTTTCAATCATATGCCTTGTGGCCGCATATGACTGTGGCGGGTAATATGGGCTACGGGCTGAAATTGCGGGGATGGTCTGCCTCGGCCATCGCCGCTAAAATCGACAGCTTGCTGTCTTTGCTGGGTCTTGAAGGATTGGGCGAGCGCAAAGTCACCCAACTATCGGGCGGCCAACGCCAGCGCGTGGCCTTGGGACGAGCTCTGGCCATTGATCCCAAACTGCTGTTGCTGGACGAGCCTTTGTCCAATCTCGATGCTAAAGTGCGTTTATCACTCCGCTATGAATTGAAAACCCTGCAAAAAACGCTGGGCTTTGCCGCCATCCATGTGACCCATGACCGCGAGGAGGCCATGACAATGGCCGACCGCATCATCATCATGGATAAAGGGCGCATCGCCCAAATCGGTACCCCTGAAGACGTCTATGACCATCCAGTCTCCCCCTTCATTGCGCGCTTTATGGGCGCGGACAACCAATTGCCTCTTTGCTTCATGCAAAAGGACGGGGTGGCGCATGTGCGGATCGAAGGGTTGGAAGATCATGTGTTGCGCTGGCATGGTCGGCCCTATGAGGGCACCAAGACGGGCTATATCAACGAAGAGGCCATTTCACTGGTTGAACCCGATACCGATACCAACCAGTCCATCATCTTGAAGGGGCATATCAGCAGCCGCGCCTATCCCGGCGGGCAATACCGATATTCGATCGCCTGTGGCCCCTACCATTTTTCCGCAACATCCGATCACCTGTTCGCCGAAGGCGAGCCGGTGGAATTGAGACTTCCCTTGAACCGCCTTCATATATTCGACACGCAAACCGCCTAACAGATCAACCGATCCCAATGAGACAGGAGAACCGCATGAAATCGAAACTGCTTGCTTTTGCTTTGGCTGCTGGCTTGGCTATTTCGGCTGCTTCCGCACAAACTCTGACTGTCGCAACGGCTGGCGACCAGAACATGGTTGATTACATCAAGGACTATCTCGGTCCGATGTTCGAAAAGGCCAATCCGGGTGTCAAAGTGGTGGCTGTCGGCACCGGTCCCGGTGATGGCGGTTCCCAGAAAATCTACGAAAAGCTCGATGCCCAGAAAAAGGCCGGAGCGGCAAAAGTCGATTTCGACGTGATTGTGGTCCATCAGAAAATGGCAGGCACTTTGGCCAGTGAGAGTCTGCTCGACAAATATCGCGAGCGGATTGCGACCGGCACTTTGGTAACACGCGAAACGGCAGACAATTCTCTGGGTGCGAATGTTTCGGGCTATGTGATGCCGATGTTCCATTCGCAAACGGCGATCGCCTACAATGCCGATCTCGTCAAGGATGTTCCCAATTCCTATACCGAGCTTGCCGAATGGGTGAAGAAGAACCCGAAGAAGTTCGGCTATAACGGCATCAAAGGTGGTATGTCCGGTGTTGCCTTTGTGTCGGGATGGGTCACAGCTTTTGGTGGTGATGCCGGCAAGCTTGAAAAAGGCCCCTACGATGCGGCAACAAAAGCCAATTGGGATAAAGCTTTGGGAGATCTTAAAGCCTTCAATACCAATGTCGTGATTACTCCGGGCAATGCGGGCACTCTCGATATGCTCAACCGTGGCGAAATTGCCATGGGTCCTGTCTGGGTGGATATGTTTTACAGCTGGATGGCGGAAGGTAAATTGCCCCCCAATATGAAGTTGAAACTGGTTTCCCCGGGCATGCCGGGACAGCCGATGTATTATGCCGTTCCTGCCAAAGCGGCTGAGGCAAAATTGGCCGAAAAATTCATCGCCCTGGCCACAAGTCCCGAAGTTCAGGCCGAAGGCATTGTGAAGCGCTTCAACTGGTATCCGGGCATTGATGCCAAGAACCTGCAAGGCAAATTGTCGGAAGGCGATTGGAAGAAGTTGTTCACCGATATCACGCCCGAAGATCTGGCGAAAAACGGCAAGCCGTTCCCTATTGCTCCATACTTCAATGACATCCTCGAAGGTTACGAGAAGAAGGTGGCAAATTGATCAGGACATGGCTCCTGGCTTGAGTGTCGGGAGCCAGTTTTCTTCGACATGACCCAGAAAAAAATTGGTCTATTATTGCTGTTGCCGGCCCTGTTGATGGTGCTGGTGCTGTTTCTGTTTCCGCTCGGAATTTCCATGCATGCTGCCTTTACGGACAAGCAGGGCGTGCTGACCTTCGAGCATTTCATCAAGGCCCAGTCGCTCTATTCGACCGACATGATGTTTACGCTGTTTATTACTTTGACGGCTTCGGTGCTTGTCTGTCTATGTTCGCTGGTGCTGTCGGGTCTGATGGGCCTGAGCGAAAGTCGCTTTCTGGTCGCTAGCCTCAAATGGCTCTATCGCTGGCCCCTCTTTATTCCCTTTATTGTCGCGGCCCAGTGCATGCGGACATTTTTGGCCAAAAACGGCTTGATGAATAACAGCTTTGTTGCGCTGGGCCTGTACGAACCGGCTTCGTCTATTAGCTTTCTGGATTGGCGCGGCATCATCATCACCTTTGTCTGGAAGCAGACGCCTTTTGTGACCCTGATGCTGGCCGGTGCTGTCGCAAGCCTTGACCGCTCGATGATCGAAGCGGCCCGTAATCTGGGGGCGTCTCGGTTGCGTGTGATGGTTGAGATCATTATCCCGCAGGTCATGCCGGTTTTGATGGTAGGGCTGATCCTGTCCTTTGTAACCATGATGTCTGTGCTGTCTGTCCCGATGATGGTGGCGGGCTCGCAACCGACCCTACTGACCGTCGATATGGCGTTCCGCATCAATTCCTACGGCGACTATCCCACCGCCAACGCTCTAGGCGTGATTTCCTATTGTATGACTTCACTGGTGGCCTGGTTCTATCTGCGGCAACAAATGCGCGATCATGCGCATCAACCCATGTGAGGCGACAGATGACCATGCTCCATCTGTCCACGTTCTCCAGACGATTGCTCCAGGGATTGGGCGTCGGGCTATTAGCTTTTTTCCTGTTGGGGCCTTTGGCTAATCTTGTTCTGTGGTCGGTGGCGGAACGTTGGTACACACCGTTCAAATTACCGGTTACTTACGGCACAAAATATTGGGAAGTGGTGTTTCGTCCGACAGGCGATGCAATGACTTCGCTGACCACCAGCGTCGGCATCGCTTTGGCGGTTGTGGTCGTGACATTGATCGTCTCCGTGCCGGCTGGTTATGCGCTGGCGCGGTTGCGATTGCCGTTCCGTGCGGCGATCATGCTGTTGTTTTTACTGCCTCAGGCTTTTCCCTCGGTGGCCATCTACATCAATGTGGCCCGCATTTTTTACTGGATCGGATTAAACGGCACGGTCATCGGCGTTGTGCTGGTCCATTCGGTTCATGCGCTGGTCTATTCGGTCTGGATCGCCGCCGCCGCTTTTTCCTCGATTGATCAGGATCTGGAATGGGCCGCGCGTAATATCGGGGCATCGCCGCTCAAAACCTTTGTCTCCGTCACCCTGCCTCTGGCGGCCCCGGGCTTGGTGGCGGCTTCGATCTTTGTGTTCCTTGAATCGCTGGATGAGTTTACCGGCACCTTCTTTGTTGGCGTGCCGCAAGTCACAACTTTGCCACTCCTGCTCTACAATGCCTCGATGGGTGGCAATTATCAGGTGGCCTCGATTACAGCATTGATCCTGCTGGTTCCCTCGATCGGATTCATGCTGATCATCGAACGGTTTCTCAAGGGCGATGTATTGTCAAAAATTGGCCGATGATTTTTGATAGAAAAACAAATACAAAATGGTTGCGAAGAAAGATCCCGAGATGACACAAGTTTTAATCCAACAAGATTGGATAGATTTTGCCTGCCATCTTGCCGACGTGGCTCGAGCCATGCTGTTGGACGGACATGACAGCCACACCACCGCGACTTTGAAACCGGATCGAAGTTTTGTAACAGCCCTAGACAGCGCAATTGAAGCACGATTGCGCGCTGAGATCCTCAAGTCTTATCCCGATCACGGTATAATCGGCGAGGAGGATGAGCCAAGCGGGGTAGGTGCTAAATATACTTGGATTCTCGATCCTATCGACGGAACCGCCCCCTTCATCGCCGGTGTGCCGGTCTATGGCACCCTGATCGCCTTTGCCATCAATGGACGTCCGGTAATCGGTATCATTGACCTGCCGGTGACAGCCCAACGCTGGTTGGGTGTTGTTGGGCAGCCGAGCCGTTTGAATGGCGAAGTGATCCTGACCCGACCTTGTCCCGATCTCAAGCATGCGATTGTTTCTGCCAGCAACCCGGATTTCTTCTCGGACAGCGAGGCCCCTGCGCTAGAGGCGTTGAAAACTGAAACCGCGTGGCGGATTTATGGCGGTTGCTGCATGAGCTATGGTCTGCTGGCTTGCGGGCGTACCGATGTGGCGATTGACACACGCTTGCAGATTTATGATTACGCGGCTTTTGTTCCGATCATCGAGGGCGCAGGTGGCGTCATCACCGACTGGCAAGGCCAACCGCTGACGCTGGCCAGTGGTCCGCAGGTTCTTGCTGCTGGCCAAGCCGAACGTCACGCCGAGGCCTTGGCCTTGGTGCAACGGGCTCTGGCGGGTTAAAACATCAAGCACTTCATAAGTTTGGATGGTCTATGTCTATTGCATTCGAGCAGCTAACCGTTGCCTTCAACCACAAAGCGGTCATCGAAGATCTTTCCCTTGTTATCCCGCAAGGATGCTTTTTTACCCTGCTGGGGCCAAGCGGGTGCGGCAAGACAACTCTCCTCCGCACCATTGCCGGATTTACACCCGCTGAAAAAGGCCGTCTCCTGTTCGGCAACAAAGACGTGATTGCTTTGCCCGCCCATCAACGCGATATCGGCATGGTCTTTCAGGATTACGCGCTGTTTCCCGACCGCAGCGTCTTCGATAATGTCGCCTATGGCCTGATTGCGCGCGGCTGGTCGAGAGAGCGTTTGCGCCCTGCCGTTCTGGCAATGCTTGACCATGTCAGTTTGACAGGCTTGCACGACCGCTTTCCCGCCGCACTGTCGGGCGGCCAGCGCCAGCGTGTCGCACTGGCCCGCGCTTTGGTCATCAAGCCGCAATTGTTGTTGATGGATGAGCCTCTCTCCAATCTCGATACAAAGTTGCGTATCCAGATGCGTTCCAGCATATGCAAGTTACAAAAGGAAGCGGGCATCACCACCATTTTTGTGACGCATGATCAGGAAGAAGCGCTGGCTTTGTCCGATTTGATCGGGGTCATGAACAACGGAAAAATAGAACAGATCGGTAGTCCGCAGGACATCTATCAAACACCGCGTACCGCCTTTGTCGCCAATTTTGTCGGTGGTGCGAATCTGATGCCTCTTCCCGAGCTTTCATCGCCGATCGGACAAGGTTATGCGCAGGTGCAAAGCCCGCTTGGCCCACTTAAAGCCTTTTCGTATCATCAGCTGGAGGCACATCATGCCTGCCTGATGATCAGGCCGGAGGATATAAACCTGTCGCTGGATACAGGCTTGCAAGCCAACCATCTGCCATGTCGTATTATGGGCAAGCACTATCTGGGCAGCAAGACCCATTACGATATTATCCTTCCCGACGGAACGGAAATGGTTGTGCATCTGTCCGGCCAAGCCCATGAGCAGTTCGGGATCGACCAATCCTTATTCGCCTGTTTCGAGGTTGAAAGCGCCTTGCTGGTGCGCGCATGAAGGGGCCATTCAAAGCTCCCTCGATCTGGTTTGTGATCAGCCTTGCCTGTTTGCTGATCCTCGGCTTTTTTCTGCTCTATCCGCTGGTCACCGTCTTTCTGGGCAGTTTCGGACGCGGTGGCGCGTCGGGGTGGGCAATGGTCTTCGCCGAGCCCAAATACGGACGTGCCATTATCAATTCGCTGATCCTGGCACTCAGCGTGACTGGCTTTGCCAGCCTGATCGGCGTGCCGCTGGCATGGTGTTCGGCCCGCTATGATTTCCCCGGCAAAGTCATCGTGTCGATGTTGCCGCTGATCACACTGGTGATACCGGAAGTGATTTCGGCGCAAACCTGGTTGATGCTGTTGGGCAATAACGGCGTGATCACCCAATGGTTGAGCCGTCAGGGTTTCAATCCGCCGAGCTTTTATGGATGGTTCGGGCTGATTACGGTGATGAGCTTCACCTATTACACCTATATCTATATCGGCACATTGGCGGCCATTCGCGGTTTCGATATCCAATTGGAGGAGGCAGCCCAGAGCCTTGGCACCTCGCCATTGCTGTCGCGCATCCGAGTGGTGTTGCCGATTGTTTTGCCCTCGATCCTGTCGAGCGCCTTGTTGGTGTTCACGCTTGTCTTGGGCAATTTTGCGGTGGCGATGATTTTAAGCCATAAAATCGAATTGCTGTCGGTGATGACCTATCAGGCGGCTGTTTCCGAAAGCGGTTCCGATCCCGCCTTGCAAAGCACTCTGGCGAGCATCTCCATTGCCATTGTGATGCTGGTACTGTTTGCCCAACGCCACATTCTGTCGGGAAGCCGCCGCGAAACCACGCAAGGGCGCAAGGCTGTTGCGGTAAGACTGACACAATGGCGCGGCGCGCTGATTGGCCTATTGGCGGGATTGGTGATCGTGATTTCGCTGATGCCATTGGCGGTGTTGATCGCCGGTGCCTTCACCCGCGCCCGCGGGCCGGTAATGCGCTGGGGTGAATGGACCTTTGCCAATATCGAACGTGTGTTGAACAATGCGCCCGACCCGTTGATCAATTCATTGGTTTATAGTCTCTGGGCCACTGTCATCGGTATCGTTGCCAGCACCTTGATCAGCTATCTGATCGTCAAAAAGCGCAACAGCCTGACACCCCTGCTCGATTATATCGCAATGCTGCCTTTGGCCGTATCGGGAACCGCCATCGGCATCAGCCTGCTGATGACCTTTAATAGCGGCATGGTGTCGATGTCGGGGACGGCCGGCATCATTATTCTGGCCTATATCGTCCGCCGTTTTCCATTGGGCGTGCGCAATGCGTCTTCCACCCTCTACAATATCCATGACTCGATCGAGGAGGCTTCCGTCAGCCTGGGCGTGCCGCCATTCCGGTCATTCTTGAATGTGGTCCTGCCCTTGATGGTGCCCGCGATCATGGCGGCGACGGTCCTGACATGGACGACCACGGTGGCCGAACTGAGTGCGTCGATCATTGTCTATTCGGGCGGGCGCGAGACCTTGCCCATCCAGATTTTCCGTCTGATTGACAGCGGCTTGATGGCGCAAGCCTCGGTCTATGGTTTGATTTTGGTGCTGATGATCATCTTGCCAATTCTGGCCATCACACGCATCATGAAGGTTGATCTGTTTTCACAAGGCCGTTGAGATCATCGGCGCTCTATTATCTCTGGGGGAGTTGATATGTCTTTTACTCTGTCGCGTCGCTCGATGCTGGCCGGTTTGTCATCGGTCCCGTTTGCGTCACAGGTTTTTGCGCAAGGGGCTGGCGGCAATGCCGTGATCTATACCTCCAATTCAGCGCAGGCGGTCGAGGCTGTCACCGATACAGGCCGCAAGCTGACCCCCAATATCAAGATCAGCACCATTACCGGCGGATCGGGACAATTGCTGCGACGTATTGAGGCCGAGGCGGGCAAGCCGCAATGTGACGTGTTCTGGAGTTCGAGCGCCAATACGCTGGGGGCTTTCAAACAATTATTCGAGCCGTTCGAAGCCAAAGACCGCAATGCGGTTCTGCCGTCCTTGCGTGATCCCGCCAATGTGTGGACTGCCGCCAATATCCATGTCGTTGTGGCCATGGTGAACAAGAACCAGCTCGGCGGAGTGCCTGCTCCGCGCAGTTGGGCCGATTTGCTGGACCCGCGTTATAAGGGCAAAATCATCATTGCCGATCCCGCCAACAGCTCGACCGCCTACACCATCTTGTGGGGAATCGACAAATTGCTCGGTGGCGATGCGCTCAAGCGTTTGGCCGCCAATACCAAAGTCAGCAGTGCGGCGGCCGCCGTGTTGCGCAGTGTCGGACAGGGCGAATATGCCGTCGGCCTGACCTTCGAATCCAATGCCTATGCCTATGTGGCAGGCGGACAGAAGGAAATCAGCCTGCTCTATCCCGAAGACGGCACCTTCACGACCGCCGAATATCTGACGCTCATCAAAAACGCGCCCAATGGCGAGCAGGCCCGTCAGGTCGCTGATCTGTTGATGTCGAAAGACTGCCAGATTGCCCTGCTCGAAAACGCCTTCCGCCGTCCCAGCCGGACCGATATCGATGTCGGCAAATATGTGGAATTGCCCGCTCTGGAAAAGATCAAGATTTTTGCGACCGACGAGGACGATGCCGCCCTGAAGCGCAACGAGTTTCTGGCCAAGTGGCAAGCGCTCGTGGCGGCGGCCAATTGAGGTCGCATCCTCAGAGCAAAACCGATTGCTTGCGTCCGGACAGGTGGAAGGCGGCTGCGACGCTGATCACGGTCAGTGCCAGCAGCACGGTTGCCAGAGCCGAGGCCGTGCCATAATCCCCGTCCATCACCGAGAGATAGATGCGCACAGGCATGGTGATGGTGCCGCCGACATACAGAACCAGTGATGCGGACAGTTCATTCATTGCTGTCACAAAACTCATCAATGCGCCCGCCATGATGCCCGGTGCAATCAGGGGCACTGTCACGCGCGTAAAGGCTTGCCACGGCTTGTAACCCAGACTGATCGCGGCGTCCTCCAAGGACGGGCTCAATTGCCGGAGGGCCATCGCCACGGCCCGCGAGGCATAGGGCAGGCGCCGCACGAAGACGGCAAGCACGATGATCAGCCCCGTTCCGGTGATCGCCAGTGGGGGCACGTTGAAACGGGTCACAAGAGCGATACCCATCACGATGCCGGGCACCAGATAGGGCACCATCAGCAAGGTGTCGAGCGCTGCGGTCGAGGGGCCGCGGCGGCGGGCAATCAGATAGCCGAGCAGTGTGCCGGCCATGACAATCAAACAGACGGCCGCCCCCGAATAGGTCAAGGTGTTGATGATCGGTGTGGTGAGCGAGGACAGGATTTTCTCGTAGCTCTGCAGGCTCCATCCGGGCTGGAATACCGGTCCGCTGGTTTTGCGGAATGAAAACAAAACCGCGGTCAGCGCAGGAATGGCCCCGCACAGGACAATCAGATAGGCCAGCCCATAGACCATCAGCCCGCCAAAGCCGCTGGCGGGTTTGGGTATGCGGCTCTTGACCAGTCCGGAATGATACAGGTCGCTGCGCACCGCATAGCGTTGCAACAGCACAAAGACCGATGATGTGGCGATCAGGATGACGCTGAGCGCGGAGGCTCCGCCCGCATGTCCGCCGATTTCGCTGGCAAACAGCGAAAAGGCCTCGGTGGCCAGCACATTGAAATCGCGCCCGATCAGGCGTGGCGTCCCGAAATCGGCAATCGACAGCACGAAGGTCAGCAAGGCGCTGCCGAGAATGGCCGGCATGATCATCGGCAGGCTGATTTTCAAAAAACGCTGCCAGGGCGGCACGCCGAGGCTTTCGGCCGCTTCCTCCAGCGAAGGGTTCAAGGCCTGCAAGGCCCCTGATACGATCAGATAGACATAGGGATAGAATTTGAAGGCAAACACCAGTATGACGCCGCCCGCCCCGTAGATGCTCGGGATGGTCATCCCCCATTCGCGCAGGAAAACCCGCACCGAGCCATTGGCTCCGAACAGCACGATCCACGCATAGGCCCCGATAAAGGGGGGCGAGACCAAGGCGAGAATCGCAAGCGTCTGGATCAATCCCCGTCCTTTTACCGACCAGTAGGAGGTCAACACCGCCAGAGTCAGCCCCAGCACAAGGGCTCCCGCCATGCCGCCGAAGCCCGCAATGAAGGTGTTGATGAAAGCCCGATGGAAGGCCCGCGACTGCCACAGATCGAGATAGTTCGAGAACGACCATGCGCCGCTGTCATTGTCGATGAAACTGCCGACCAGAACCGATGACAGAGGCCAGACCAGAAAGACCAGCAGCAGGAGCCAGAGACCACCGGAAATCGGCTTCCAGACATCGAACCCCTGGCGCATCATGACGGCTGCAGCGCTCCGGCGCGTCCATCGGGATGGCACATGACGAGATGGGCGAAGGGAAGCCAAACCGAAATACGGTCGCCTTCCCGGGCAAGGTTCCGGCGCGACGGGACAGGCGTTTGCACAAGCAGGCTATACCCGTTCAAGGCGAGTTTGATCTGGACCTCGCGCCCCAGATAGACGGTTTTCTCGACGCGACCCTGCAAAACATATCCGTCGGGACGGCTGTCGGTGCCGGAGACAATCTCGATATGCTCGGGCCGGATGGCCAGTTCAAACGCACCCCGAGGACACATGCCCTGCAAGGCATGGGTTTGGGCCAACCCGTCCTGCCCGATGCGCAGGGAGGCGCCATGATTGTCGCAGGGGATAAAATTCATCGTGCCGACAAAGCTTGCGGCAAAGCGTGTGGCAGGCGCGCTGTAGATGGTGAACGGATCGTCTGTCTGCTCGGCCCGTCCTCTGTTCATCACACAAATCCGGTCTGAAACCGCGAGGGCTTCTTCCTGATCATGGGTGACATAGATGGTGGTAATCCCCAGCCGCTTTTGCAGATCGCGTATCTCGTCGCGCAATTCTGTGCGCAATTTGGCGTCCAGATTGGAGAGCGGTTCGTCCATCAACAGCAATTGCGGACGAATGGCGATGGCGCGGGCCAGACCGACACGCTGTTGCTGGCCACCCGACAGGGCCGAGGGCAACCGGTCCGCCAAACCATCGAGTTGCACCATCTGCATGGCTTCTTGCACCCGCTCCCGCATCTGGGCGGAGGACACCGAGCGCGCTTTCAGACCGAAGCCGATATTTTCGGCCACGGTCAGATGCGGGAATACCGCGTAATCCTGAAACACCATGCCGATATCGCGTTGATGGGCAGGAAGAAGATCAAGCCGTTGCCGGCCAAGCATGACAGAGCCGCTATCAGGCATCAGAAACCCTGCCAAAACCCGCAACAAGGTTGTCTTGCCGCAACCGGAGGGTCCCAGAAGCGTAAAAAATTCCCCCTGCCGGATCACGAGGTCAATCCCGTGCAACACCGGTACCGTGCCGAATTGTTTGGTGACGGACAGGATATGCAGTTCGCTCATGGTCAGCTTTCACAGGTTCCAAACACACGCATCTCGATGCAGACTTTACAAAGTCCTGAGCATTGATCAACCTGTGGGCACACAAGCAAAAGCAGCCTGCGGGCAATCCTTGAGGGAGAAGAACGATGAGGGTGAACATTCTGGGCCTATGTCTGGCCGTTCTGATGTCGGGATCAGCGGTCGCACAGGGCAAGAAAGTGGTCGTCTATACCGCCCATACCGCCAATATCCTCGATGTTCTTGTGCCGCGGTTTGAAAAAGAAACCGGTATGACAATCGAACTGGTCAAGGCAGGCTCGGGCGACATCATCAAACGCATCAAGGCGGAATCCTCCGCCCCCAAGGCCGATGTGATCTGGAGCATCGGCGGTGAAGCGCTGGAAGACAACAAGGACATGCTGGCGGCCTATCAGCCCAAGGATGCCGCATTGTTGCTGCCGAACTATACGGTCAGCCCCGAATGGATTCCCTATACCGGCATTGTTGCGGTGTTCGCCGTCAACAAGAAGGAGTTGAAACCGGCCCAATATCCCAAGACATGGAAAGATCTGGCCGCACCGGCATGGAAAGGCAAGATCTCCTCGGCCCGTGCCGACAGTTCCGGTTCGTCCTTCCAGCAGCTTGCCACGGTCCTTCTGGCCAATGGTGACAAGGGATGGGATGTCTACAAAGGCATTCTCGCCAATTTTGCAATCTCCGAAAGCTCCGGCGCGGTGCCGCGTTTCGTCAATGACGGGGAGGCGCTTGTCGGCCTGACCTTGGAAGACAACGCCCTTGAATATGTCCGCAATGGCGGCAACATCGATATTGTCTATCCCGAGGACGGCACGTCGACCGTGGCTGACGGCATTGCGCTGATCAAAGGCGCTCCCAATGCCGACAATGGCAAATTCTTCATCGACTGGTTGTTGTCCAAGCCGGTGCAGGAATTTCTGGTTGAAAAAATCGGCCGCCGCTCGGTGCGCTCCGATGTGGCAGCAACCGGCCTGAAGCCGATCGGCGAGATCAAGCTGATCAATTACGATATGAAAACAGTGGCAACCAATCGCAATGCCTGGATTGCCACATGGAAGAAAGCCTATCAGGACCGTTGACCGAGACAACCGAAAGACCGGCATAACCATGCATATCGAGGCGTTTTCGCGCGGCAAGATTCACGCCTCTCCTCAGGAGAACGAGGATGCCTTTATCCTCGTTCCCCATCATCTTTATGCTGTGATCGACGGCGCAACGGATCGGTTGGGGACCCGCTACAACGGCATGTATGCAGGCCGCTATGCCGCCTTGCTGGTCAAGCAGACCATTGAAGAGCAGTTCATGCTCCATGACCGCACATTGCCGGAACTGGCTGTGCTGCTTGCAGCGATCAACCAGCGCTTTCAAGCGGCCTATCGCGACCACGGCATTCTGGAACAAGCACGCAGCAATGCCACCTATCGTTTTACGGCAACTCTGGCATTGATCGAGCAGCATGCCGACCACGTCGATTTGACACTGGTCGGTGACAGCGGCATCCGCATCAATGGTACGCAATTGTTCCAGATGACCAAGGATCTCGATCACATCACCTCCTTGTTGCGACAGGCCGGTTGGCAATTCCTTTTGCAGCTTGATATGGACAGTGACGAGCGCGAAAAGGCCAGCCGGCTTCTCTGCTTTCAGGGATTGGCCTTTATTGCGGGTGCGGATCAGAACTGGTTCGATGACAAGGCTGTCACCGCCATTCGCAGCCGGGCGATGGCACAAGCCGTCCATGATTTGCCGCATGTTCCGCCGTCTCTGATTCTGCATTTGCTCGATCACGGCATCGTGCATGGCCAACACGTCTATCAGAACAACGAAGCGACTTGCCTGGGCTATGCGGCAATTGACGGCTTCGATATCCCGAACAACCTGATTGAGACCCATCGGATTGCCTCCGATAAGGTGCACAGCATCGAACTGTTTTCAGATGGATATTTCGAGCCTCCCGCTGACTTCGGTGTTGCAGCGTGGGAGGCCAGCCATCAGGAGGTCGAGCGGATCGACCCCGCCAAGGTTGTGCGCTGGCTTGGCCAGAAAGGTACTACGCCCGCGCAATGGACCGATGACCGCACCTATCTCGGGATCCGCTCAGCCCTCTAGATCGAAGCCGAGTTGCCGCAAACGGGCGCGCAGATCATCGGGATTCTTGAAATGGATGCCATGCATCCCGATGGCTTCTGCCCCTGTCACATTGGCCAGCGTATCGTCGATAAACACACAATCGGCCGCTTGCAGACCGGCACGTTCCAGAAATAATTGATAAATCACAGCATCAGGCTTTAGGACCTGTTCCTCGCCGGACACGATGGTGACATTGAACCCGTTGAGAAAATCGAAACGCTGGCGAGCCAGAGCGAATTTCTCATGCGAGAAATTGGTGATGGCATGATCGGGAATATTCTTGCTGCGGATTTCGGCCAGCAAGGCCACCGATCCCTCGATCGCTCCCGGCACCATTTCCGGCCAGCGTTCATCAAAGGCTCTGATTTCCGTATGCCAATCGGGATGGCGTGCTGTGACCTCGGCAACCACATCGGCAAACAACCGGCCACGGTCACAATCACGGTTCATGTCCATCGTAAAGACATTGGCCAGAAACCATTCCATCTTGTCGTGATCGTCAAATACCTTCCGGTAGAGATGGCGCGGATCCCATTCGATCAGCACATTGCCGATGTCGAAAACAATCTGGGTCGGGTTTTGTCCTGCTGGGGCGGTCATGATAGGCCTTCTTGCGTCACCTGAATCGATCAGCTTCAAGATAGTCCAGAACTTTGATGAAAAAAAGTGACCCGCTCGTGCTTGAAAGCACACTGTGTTGCCTGAGCACAATCGTCTACCCTTCCGGCTTAAAGCCTATCTCGGCCTCAACCGTATTCAGGGAACGTTTATGGATACAGCCGCGAGGATTGATATTGATGATAAATCTTTTATTTTGGACGACATCCGAACGCATCAAAGCGATCAATCACAACATACGACATCAAGAGGATCATGCCATCATGTCGGGACGCTTCAAGGCCTTAATGACCATTGCGCTGATTGTGCCCGCATTGATTGATTGTGCAGGACATGCGCAAGCACAATCAGGCAAGCAGGTCACGGTCTATTGCTCGATCCTCGAAGAGCAGTGCCGCGAAGGGGCCGCAATATTCGAAGCGGCCACCGGCATCAAGGTCACGATGATCCGCAAAAGTACAGGCGAGGTCTATGCACAAGTGCGGGCCGAATCCAGCAATCCCCGCGGAGATGTCTGGTGGGGTGGTCCGGGTGAAGGCCATCTGCAGGCAGCCTCGGAAGGTTTGCTGACCCCCTATAAATCGCCGCGTCTCGATGAACTCTATGATTGGGCGCGGGCCTATGCCGAAAAGGCCGCTTATCAGACATCCGCGATCTATCTGGGCGCCCTTGGCATCGGCTACAACACAAAAGTCCTGCAAAGCAAAAAACTGCCCGAGCCCAAATGCTGGGCCGACTTACTCAATCCCCAATTCAAAGACGAAGTGCAAATCGCCGATCCCGCTTCTTCTGGTACAGCCTATGTTTTTCTGGCAACAACCGTGCAGCGTTTGGGAGAGGAGCAGGGATTTACCTATCTCAAATCCTTCCATGCCAATGTCAGCCAATATACCAAGTCGGGCATTGCGCCAGTCAAAGCCACAGCCATGGGTGAAACAGCAATCGGCATCGGCTTCATGCACGATATGATCACGCAAATCCTCGACGGTGCTCCCGTTAAAACCATCGCTCCCTGCGAGGGCACGGGCTACGAGACAGGTTCGGTTTCGATCATCAAAGGCGGGCCCAATCCCGATGCCGCCAAATTGTTCGTGGACTTTGCGCTGTCGCCCGAAGCCCAGAACATCAATATGAAACTCAAGATCTATTCGATCCCGTCAAATAAAAATGCGGTCCTGTCTCATGATGCCCCGAAATTTTCCGAGATCAAATTGATCGATTACGACACCGCCCGATACGGCACCCCTGCCGAACGGTCCCGGCTTTTGACCAGGTTTGAAAAGGAGGTCAAATCGCTGGCCAAATAGTCCGGCTGCGGTTTGCCGGCAGCCATTCAACGCTGGCCCCGGATGTTAAGAGAGCATCCATTCATGGGCCTTGTCATTCTGGAAACGCCAGATGCGCTTTGGCCCTGCCATCACATTCAAATAATAGACATCATATCCATGCGGTGCCGCTACAGGATGATAGCCGCGCGGGACGAGCACGACATCGGAATCGTGGAATGTCATGGTTTCATCGATCGACCTGTCATCGGTATAGACTCTCTGGAACCCGAACCCCTGAGCGGGATTGATGCGATGATAATAGGTTTCTTCCAAAAAGGATTCGTGAGGCAAATTATCCTGATCGTGCTTGTGGGGTGGATAGCTTGAGGAATGGCCCGCAGGTGTGATCACCTCCACGATCAGCAAACTTTCCGCAGGTTCCGTTTCAGGCAGAATATTGCAGACATGCCGAATATTGCTTCCTTTTCCCCGCGTCAGTTTTTCCATGTTTGCAGGTTCGATGATCCGTGGCGGCAGCATGCCTTTAGCCGGAGCGGTACACAAAGCGACTTCCGATGAGCCTATCGAGATGACCGAAAATGCGACATTCGGCGGAATATAGGCAACTCCGGGATAGTCCCCAAAGGGAGTCGCACGCCCTCCGAGTTCGACTCCATGAATCCCGTCTGTGGAAAATTGAACACGGCCTGTCACAACGACAAGGCATGTCTCCACATCAGAAAACTGCTTTGTCACTGTCATGCCATCGGTTAATTTGAAAGCTGAAAATCCAACATAGCCGAAGCCGGTTTGATCTGGCCCAAGATTATGTATCTGCCCGCACTCTCCAGACTGGGTTGGGCGCTTCAATAAAGATGTCATGTTAGCCTCACTCCTATTGCGGGATAGATCAGGTTCTTTTGCCTAAGGGATTGGGTAATCCCCCCGTTTTTAACGGGACACATTTGTAGAATTTAAGCGGCCATTTTGACGCTTCGCGCCCCCTTCGTGAGTAGTTTCTGCGCGGGTGTTATCCCGCCGATGCCCATGTTGGGGCGTTCGTTATTATAAGTCCATAACCATTGCGTTGCGTGATGCTGAGACGGTTCGTTATCTTGGCCGCCACAGATGAAGCGGGAGCACTTTGAGCTGGCGAGCTGCACGGTGGCAACCTTCACCACCATGACCTAGATGTTCGGGCTGGTCGCGTAATTGCGCACCTGCCCGAGCTTGGCGGAATCGTATAGGAAATGCGCTCAAGCCGATCATAGTGAGAGCGCATAGTCTCGGTAAGGTCGCCACGTATGTTATCGCGACCCTCGGCTTTCTCGACAAAAGACCAGTAATGCTTGCGATCTTCCTTCTCTTTTGTGGTGTAACACCACTCCTTATACAGAGCCACTTGCCCCACCCTGCTTGGCCGCAAGTGAAGCTTGAGGCATGAGGAACGCAGCAAGATCCCTAATCACATCCGCGAACTCTCCGGGAATTATCGCAACATTCTCTATGAAAGCTCGCCATTGCTGTTGCTTCTGCCCGTCAGCCGCGAAGGCTGGCGACAAGGCGTCAGGCAACTCGTCTGGGATTGGTGTATCACGCCGTGCAAAGGTGGCCGCAATGGCCCGAGGCAGCCTGTCGTCGTCGAAGGCGAACGACCGGCTCAATATCCAGATGTCGTAAAAATCCTTCATCCGACTGTTGGCGAGACCGAGGGCCACCATCGCCTGGAATTTCTTGGCAATGACCGTTTCGCGCGCATAGGCGCGCAGTCGTGGTGACGGAAGATCCAGCATTGAGGGATAGTCGACAAGTTCGGCATTCGGCTCGACAGCATCGCCAAAACCAATGTCGATCGTCACTTTGATTTTGGCGCCGCTGATCTCGGCGGTCGTGCGCAACCGCAAGCCGCCATATTCAAGTTCTTCGCGAATGCGATCAATGCTTAGCGCACCAGCGTCAAATTGAACGCCGTCGCCAGCATCTTGTACCAGTATCTCGCGAAATGCAGCGAGCATCGCGTCCGGATCGGGATCGCCAAAGCCCAGCAGGTCGAGATCGCGCGTGCCGCGATACGGATCGTCAAACCATGTCATCATCAGCATCGCGCCTTTGAGCACGAACCGATCCGCATGCGCTGACTGACCGAGACGGAAGAGCAGACGCTCAAGAGCGAACCGTGTAAGCACCAGATCAAAGCTCTGACCGTTCGCCTTGGAGAGGCTCATGGACCTGTCACGGTTTTGTTCCGCTTCTTTGATGACTTATTGTGCAACAAAGGAGAAACAGCATGGGACGCAACCGATCAGAAGAATTCCGCAAGGATGCGGTTAGAATAGCCCTGACCAGTGGCCTAACCCGCCGTCAAATTGCCGA